>DASUTF010000077.1:0-18298 GCA_036374695.1 Pyrinomonadaceae bacterium | reverse complement strand
CTCGGATTACGCGCAGACTGGCGCAGCCACGTTTGGTTCAACCAGTGGGACAGTGACATTCAGCGTGGGCGCTTCCACGGCTACTGTCACCCTCAATCCCACCACCGATGCCACGGCGGAAGCGGATGAGACAGCGATCCTCACGGTGACTTCCGGCACCGGTTACATCGTCGGCAGTCCCAGCGTCGCCACCGGCACGATCACTAACGACGACACGGACGTGATCGTGACGTTGTCGCCGATTTCTGTAACAGAGACCGGCGCTGCAAATCTGATTTACACCTTTACCCGCACCGGCGTGACCACCAGCGCGCTGACGGTGAACTTCTCGGTTGCCGGCACCGCAACCTTGAACACCGACTACAGTCAGACGGGAGCAGCGACCTTCAGCGACTCAGCAGGCACTGTGACGTTTTCCGTCGGCGATAGTTCTGCAACGGTGACGCTCAATCCAACACCCGACGCCACGCTTGAAGGAGATGAAGACGTCACGCTCACCGTCACGAGCGGCAGCGGCTACAACGTCGGCACTCCCAGCGCCACGACCGGCACGATCACACCGGATGCGCCAATTGTCTTCACCGAAGAAGGCAACGACACGTTTGCGGTCGCCGTTGATTCCGTCACCTTGGCGCGCGGGCCGTTCCGGCTGGTAAATGATTACAACTTCAGCGCCGACAAGCTGACGCGAGTAATACTCGTCACTTCACCGCTGGGAATGACTCAGGCAGATTTAGCGACACCAAACCTTCTGTCTGTTCACATTGCCGGTTTCGGAACGCTGCCAATCGAGAATGTGGGCGCAATTACCGGAGTCCCCGGGCTGAGTGCTTCGTACATTGTCGTCAAGCTTCCCGTTGAATTGCAGAGTCTGAATCTGTCCCCGGGCCCGAACAATTTGACGTTGACTGTGAAGATGGGGAGCGCCGAAAGCAACGCCGCGATTCTAAGGATCATCCCCTAACAGAGTGCCCCGGATAGCGCCACACATTAACACGCGGATCTGGGTGGTGCCCTAATTTCAGTTTTACTCTGCGTGATCTCTGCGACCTCGGCGGCTCTGCGGTGAAACGCTTGAGAATTCAATCACCGCCGAGACGCAGAGAACGCGGAGGTGGCGCAGAGAGTAAAAAAGGGCACTACGCGGATCTGGCACGGTTCGCCGCGCCTAACCTATTGGATTTATAATTTCGCAAAGTAGTTAATCGGCACCACATTTAAATGATCCCTTCAAATTTGTTTCGTCATCAATATTCACGCACGCGAGTGGCGCTGGTCGCGCTCGTATTCACGGCAATCGTAGCGGCTTTAGCGTTCAGTTCACGCGATGTCTCGAGCCAGGGCGGCGACGCCCAGCGGCGCGATCTGGACCGGGTTTTTAGCCGGCACGAGCGGCTGACTCTCGATCCGGGTGAGATTCAAAGACAAGTTAAGCTGACGCATTCGCTGACCCTCAACACCTCGCGCGGCACATTTGCAATGACGCTGGAGCCGTACGATGTACGCACGCCGGATTACGTCGCGGAGGCTTGGGGCGACAAGGGCGTAACCATTCTGGAACGCGCACCGGTGCGCACTTACAAAGGCACAGTGCAGGGATTACCCGGGGCGCAGGCGCGCCTGACGATCGACGAAGGAACGGTTGAAGGGCTGATCGTCACGCCGAGCGAACTTTTCTTTCTTGAACCGAGCAGGCGTTTTTCGACTAGTGCCGCTAAAACAGATTTCGTTTTCTATACGGCATCAGATGTGAAGGAACCGGCGGGCGAGTGCGGCACGACCATGGCGCAGATGGTTGAGCAACATTCAGCGAATGTCAGCAACAAGTCAGCCGTGAAAAGTCCGCAGCCGGAAGCAGTCTTCGGTCCGGCTTTGCAGATTGGCATCGCCACCGAAGCAGATTTTGAATACTTCACGGCCCTGGGCACTGAAGCAGCTGCGGTAGCCAAAATCGTGGACATCATGAATCAGGTGGACGCTATCTACAACGTGCAGATGGGTTTGCGGTTCATGGTGATGAACACGCGCGTGTGGACCACCGCGAGCGATCCGTACACGACGCCCGTCGCACCCGCCACGACGATTGACGCATCAACCGCGCTCAACGAATTCCGCACTTACTACGACTCGCATGCGCCGGCAGCAGCAAACGGGCGCGACGCCGCACATCTTTTCATGGGGCGGGATTTTACCGGTTCGACGATCGGCATCGCCTTTCGACCGGGCGTGGAGTGTCCTTTTGATCCGACTGGCTTCGCTTACGGCATTTCGCAGCACCTCACTAACCCAAGTGCGAACTTTGCCGGCCTGACCGCCCATGAAATCGGTCACAACCTGAATGCATCGCACGTAACTTCGGCTCAGGGCACCGACTGTGGTGATCCCGGTAGTCCGACGACCACGTCAATCATGAACGCGAGTATTTCCGCGAGCACAAACTTCTGCCAGTTTTCGAAAGATGAGATCACCAATCACACGATTGCGACGCAGGCATGTTTGACATCGTTGGATCAGGGATGCAGCTACACGATCTCGCCGACAACGCAGGACATTCCCGCCGGTGGCGGCGGCGGCAGCGTTACGGTCACCACGACAGCCGGATGCAACTGGGCAGTGGCTGAAGCCGAATCGTGGTTGACGGTGACGAGTGGAGCCAGTGGAACCGGTACCGGCACCGTTAATTACTCAGCTACTTCGAACAGCGTTTGCGGTCCAAGGACCGCCTTGATGCGCATTGGTGACGACGTATTCCTGGTCACGCAAGCAGGAAAGCCCAATTACCTGACGGACCCCAGCACGGCAACGGCCATAGCTCCCTTCCAAACTGTGAACGGCGATCTATCGTCCGCGGATTGTCCGACCGGACTGGCACCGCGGGGGAATGCCTTCATGGACCGGTACAAGTTCCCCGGCATGGCGGGGCAAAAGATCAGAATAGAAATGAACGCCACCGTCGCGCCGCCCACGGGTGTCGATACTTTTCTCTATCTGTATGGCCCTGACGGTAACCAGGTACCCGGCGGCGAAAACGACGATATCGAGCTCGGCGTCGAAACAAATTCTCGCATCCCGTGCGTCAACATCCCGAACGCGCCTTGTGCCTTGGAATTCTTCACGTTGACCCAGACCGGCACATACATCGTTGTCGCTACGTCCTTCTCGAGCGGCGACAGCGGCACCTATTCCCTGACGCTTACGTCCGAACCTTTGCTGTTAGCTGCGCAAGTCACTGACAGCGTCGGTACTGCCGCCGCCGTGAACTCAGTAACCTTCGCGCGAACTTCGAGCGCGAGTAACACGGCGATCCGCATTTTCGATCCCTACAACTTCAGTGCTGACCAAGTCACGCGGCTGATCCTTTTCACTTCAGACCTCGGTCTTAATTCACAGCAGAATCCCAGCTCGAGTCTGGTATCGGTAAGTGCCGGCGGACACCCGCTCGTGGTTGAGAATGTCGGCCCCTTTACCTTCCCGGGACTGAATGGTTCGTATGTAGTGGTGGCGCTGAAGCGGAGTGACGGCGGCACAATGCCAACCGGCAGTCTGGCGTTTACAGTCACCACCGCCACGCATACCAGCAACGTCGTGACCCTCACCATCGCGCCGTAAACGCATAGTCGGCACGCACGCCTCTGGCGTGCTTTAGTTTCTGATTTGCGGCGTTGCCCAAAAAAGTCTTAAGTGGCGCTAAATGCTCTTATTGATCGCTCTTTCACGTCAGATGCAGCTTCAACAAGCTGCGAAGCAGCGGTTGTGGTTAAGCCCTGGGCGAGGTCTGCGAGCCCTGGGTTACCAGTGAATAAAATTTGCGGGAGCCGTTTCGCCAAGGCTCACAGAGCCTCGCCCTGGGCTGGAGGTAGGACCGTTGCTTCGCAGCTCGACGAGTTTGTTCGCTCGCGCGCCCCTCGTTTTTTGAGGCAAAGCGTTTGTGGTTAGCACGCCTGAGGCGTGCGTACCTAAGGAATGATCTGAATCGTAGGCGCGTTCGTGCTGTTCACACTATTCAACGTGACGGTCAACGCGTAGGTGTTGTTTGGTTGCAACCCGTCCAACCTCACGATGACGTAAGAGCCGCCGATGGCGCTGAATGGACCGGCGTTTTCCAGCGGCAAGGAAATAGCACCCGGATTAGCTCGCACCGACAGTCCGGTAGTGTTGCCCGCCGCCAATCCCAAATCGCTTGTGAATAAAATAATTCGCCGCCGGCCGTCTAAGCTGAAGTTGTGCGGCGTAAGCACCGTGAACGGCCCCTTAACGTGCGTCACCGAATCGACGGCAGCCGCGACATTGGCGGTTCCCTGTTCCACAAGGATAGTGGGCGCAGCGGTTGCGCTGCCCGTTAAAGTCAGACTGTAGGAACCGGTTTGCCCGGGGGCACATCCGCTTGAGGAGGGACCGCAGAATGAGGCTTCGATGATATAAGTTCCTGGCAGTCCCAACGTCAGAAAACCCTGTCCTCCGGGCAATCGTGCGTTCGCCCCGCCACCGCTGTCGTCATCTGTTAACAAGACAACCCCGTTCGGGCCGATCAGACTGATGAATGGATCAGCACCAGTGGACGACATCGAAACCGCGATCTGGTGACCGGCACTCGCGGTGAATACGTAACGGTCAGCGTAGAAGTTGTTGCCCCGGATCGGAGATTGGCAACTGCTGGTCGTCAGAGTGCCACCCACAGTCTGTCCGAACGAAATCGGCGTCAAGGCACAATCCGGTCCGGTGCCGGATTGGGTAATCGGAATCAGCAATCCACCCGTCGCGTCGTTGAGCGCCGATCCGACCACGATGAAGGCGCGGCGGCCGGCGCTGTTTGTGTTTGGATCAACAGTGAAATTTAGCGACTGCGACCCAGTGCCCGCCGTCGTCTGCGGGATTAGCCACGCGGCCGTGGATGGCGACTTGGTAAACTGATAACTCGCCGCGCAGCCGCCGCCGGTTGCGGTGACGTTGATTGTGCCGTTACCACCCGCTGCTGGAAAGTGCTGGATTGTCGCGCTGGCGCTCAACGTGCATCCCGCCAGCGCGACGGCGATGTTGTATGCGCCCGTCTCGCCCGTGGAGAATGACGTTGCCTCGATGAGGTACTTTCCGTTATCCGGCAAAGTAAACGATCCCGAAGCCGCAATCCTGGAATCCACGCCCCCGGCGCCGTCGTCATTTTGCGAAATCACAAAGCCCGACGGCCCAATCAAATAAAGATATGGATCAAACGTGCCACCAGTCCGCGTCATCGTGATATTCAGACGCTGCCCTGCAGTTCCCTGAAATGAGTAACGATCGGCGAAAAAACCGACCCCGCGAGCAGGTGAAGGACAGTCTCCGGAAGCAAGTGTGCCGCTTGCAAATAGTCCGGAATCAATCGGAGTTTCAACGCAAGTGACTCCCGGCGGGCCTGAGCTGGAAAGCTGCAAACACGTCGCCCTCGCATCCGCGTGCCCGATGATTTGCGAACGCGACATGGGACAAAAGCTCATGCCGCTGCCGACGGAAGCTTCCATGATGGTGTTGTCGCATGGCGTCTCGATGTCCGGGGGCATTTCCGAAGTGACCTGGTTCGTGTGACGCGCACTGAAGTTATGACCAATTTCATGCGCCGTCAGAACCACGGTGGAAGCCGTGATGGGATTACCAGCCTGGTTTACCGGAAAGCGTTGCGAGAGACCGTAAGAACTCGAGCTGCTGACGCAAACAACTCCGACAAAGGCTACGCCGATGGTTGAACCGGTGAGGTCTTGCCCCGTCCACAAGTGCGCCAGGTCGCGCGCCGCGGCAATCGGCGGGGCCGAGTTCCAACGGGTGCGGAATTCGTTCAGCCTGTCGCCGGCATCAAGGTCCGTGTAAGGATCAGTCGCCACATCCGTCCAGGCATTTTGGCCAACGATCTGAAACGTGACGCCGATCTCGACCTGATAGATGCCGTCTACCTGATTCATGATGTTGACAATCTGGTTGTTCGCCTGAGCCACGCCACCCAACGCCGCAACATATTCGGCGTCTGCGTCGGTCGCGAGCCGCACAATTTTTAACGGTGATAGAGAAGTGATTTCACTCGTCTCGAAATTTGATGCGGACGTCTTCGAGCCGGATCCGGCCGTGGAGAGCGCGCGCTCTTCTTCTGCCGCAACTTCGTCGGCAAGCGTGACTCCGCACTCGCCTGCATCTTTAATCACGTCTGAACCACGGTAGAAAACGAACTCATCTGAGCGCGCTGCGCGCGACAAAGCCCGCGCCGGTTGAATGAAATATCGCTCACTCTTCGTGATAATGCTGCCCTCAATCGAGTCCGGTTCGATCGTCAAACGAGCTTGCGCTTGCGGCAGGCCTCTGACCTCACCCTTAAACGTGTGTACGGGGGTCCTTGCCAGTTGCTGCGCGATACCATCACTACCGATCGCTTGCGCAACATAGTCGGCAGACCGAAGGTCGTGAGGCGCCACTTTCAGATCGAACTGGCCTGCGGATGTTCCCAGCAAGAGTTTGCCGGTGCGGCGTATCTGAGCAGCTGCAATTGCTGGATCGAGTTTGAGTACATCGTACTTCCGAAAGAGTTTTGAGAGTTCCGGATCCTGCTCCTGGGTGAGTTCCCCGGCGACCATCGGTGCATCTTGTGGAGTTGTGGCTCCCGTAGGCGGCATTCCCCCAGCCACCACGCGGTTGGAAGCCTCGAAACCTATTCGACGCGCATTGAAAGATGCCGCTGACTGCGGAACCGATGACAACGTTGTCAGCAGCGCGGCGACGATCAAGAACTGGATAACTTTCACTAGATGTTCCTCGACTTAATTTCGAACCGGGACTTTCAGTTGGATTTGACAAAACCAGGCATTGATTGGGGTGCTCACTCGGTCGGTGATGAGGCGAGCACTGACAGGGCCTTTCCAGAATAACAAACGGGCGCCTCTTTGCGCATTACAAAAATTGGGCAGCTGTTCGAAGACAGGCGAAGCAGAAACTTAGTCGCCGAAACAACGGCCTAAGTTGCCCAACTCTAAGGCGGAAATGCGGGAACCCGCCAGATTTAGGGGCCGGCAATACTGATGAGCGGGCTGTTAATGCACGGGACGTTACGCACTCTTACATTCAATGGGTAGTTTCCGGGAGGGAGGTCCAGGGGAAAGGCAAATATCACGTAGGTTGCGCTCAGACCGGGAGCGGTGAATGCCCCTATCCTGTGCACAAACAGGGTCCGATTTCCAGCTTCGACTCGTATCGTATCCGGGTTGTCGGCGGACGTGAATGTCAGCCCGTTGATCAGGAACATAACCGTGGTCCGTTGGTCCGAAGAAAAGTTGTTTGGATTGTGAATACGAAACGGCGCGCCAACGAAAGTCACCGCATCAAACGCCGCGATGATATTGGGATTGTCGGTCTGCGGGATGAGAAATCGCGCTGGTTCATCGCAGCTGCTTTGGAACCAGTTTAGTTTGAACGGTCCCATGTCACCACCGTCGCCGCCGTTGTTGAAGCCGTCGACTGCGATTCGATACGTGTTTCCCGCAGCGACGGAGAAACTGACTGAGCTGGTGACCTGGTGCGGTTGTCCGGGCACATCCGGAATGTCATCATTCTGCGTAATGATGGTCAGCGCGCTCACACCTGTGCCCATGTAAACCCCCAGCACCGTGTCGTAAGCGCTGCCCGCCGTCGTGAAAGTGACGCTGCCACTCGACGGAGCCTGCCATTGATACCAGATCGAATGCCGGCCGGCATTGCCGTTGGTCGTCGACAAATGATTGGGTTCGCCTGTTTCGCGCGTCGAGTTGAGATTTGTTCCCGTGAGGGTTCCGCTACAGCCAATCAACACGTGGGCCGCGTCAAAATCGTCATTGTACGCCGCCGGCAAAGGCGCGGGCGGAGTCACGCTGCTGACCAGATTCCAGCCAAAGGTTTCCAGCGCTGAGAAATCATTATCAGTTGTCACCGACCGTTCACCGAGGCCGATCGTGGGATCCATGACGCCGATGTAACGGCCGGTTATCTCATCTCCTTTCCAGTGACTGGATTGATTGCCGTCGCCACCGTCACCGTCAGGCCCGCCGTTAGATAGCGACACCTCGGTGGTGTTCAGTCCCTCGACGCGAAAGGTTTGGGTCGTGTAAAAGACCTGGCTGCCGCCAATCGACATGATGCGTTGTGCCGTCTGGAACGTGTTGGGCGTAGTTCCCGAGCGAAAGCGGAACAGGTCCCAGGTCGTCAGCGGCGCGGTCGCCCCGTCTCCCGCATTCGAAATGAATCCGAGCGCGTGCCCGATCTCGTGCGCCGCGGTGCCGACGAAATCCAGCCGGTCAAAGCCGATTCCATTATCGGGATTGAAATCGAAAGGCATGTTCTTGTTGAAAGAGATCGTCGCGACCGCCGTGTTCGCATCTAGCGGGACAAAGCCGAGCGCCTGGCCGAGCGACCGCGCTACTTCGATCACTGACCCGTTGCCGGTATTCACGGGGACACTTGATGACGGCAGCGAACTGTAGATAGCGGATTCGGTGGCGCCGGAAGAACTACCAATCAACGTCGCGCGCGCCAAAGGGTAGTCAACGGCAACCGTGCCGGAGCTCGTCGACCCAACGACTTCTTCCGGAAACTCGCTCCCGTTCGGCCGATCAACGCCGTAGTCGATGTTCACTTTGATGGTGATGGGAGTTTTGATTCGCGCCGTCCAAACGCCGGCGGCTCGCTGGAAGGCTGCGATCACCGTGTTGCGGTTTGCATCCGTCTGCAATTGTGACAGCGCGTTCAGCTGAATCGTCAGCCCATCCACGGCGGCATTTTCGGCGTGGGGCTTTGCGAGTTCGGCCGGCAGAAGATGCTCAACGGGAACGCCACCGTTATTGAGATTGGGAATTGTCGTTTGGATCTCGGATGGCGTCGCTAATTGGCACGTAGTGACACCGTCTCGCAGCCGGGTGACAAACGCTTTGACGCCTCCCGCTTTGCCGGCCTGAGTAACTTGAGCGGCCGTCTCTCGCGGTCGTGATTGCGTCGATACGATACCGCCGGCCACAGTCATCGCAAGCACGCAACTCAGTCCTGGGCGACGTCGCAAGTTGGCAACTCCTCAAAGAAGCAGATCGATGATTGGTAACAGAAGATACTTCACTAAGTTCGTCGAATTCCCCGCCGCGGCGGATCCCGATTGAGAAGCAACGATCGTTAGGTCAGGTGTGTTTGTGCTGTTGACGCCATTCAGCCGAATGCCGAGCGGATAAGTGTTCGGGGATAAAGCGGGAAGTCGGAAGACGATGAACGACCCGGTGGTCGTGGCATCCGGTCCGACGCTTTCAACCGCGTATGAATTGCCATCCACCTGGACTGACAAAGTGTCGCTGGGCGGCTGACTCACTTGAGCAAAACCAAGGTCAGTCGTGTAGAAGATTATTCGCGTGCGCTGATCGCTGCTGAAATTATTTGAATTCGCGAGCGCAAACGGCCCGCGCGCAAAGGTCACGGAATCAAGCGCCGCCAGGGTGTTTGTTCCCTGCTCTACGAGGATCGTCACGCTGGACGGAGATGGTGTCGGCGTGGGTGTGGGCGTCGGCGTGGGTGTCGGCGTGGGGGTGGGCGTCGGCGATGAGGTTGCGATTGATACTTCCCAGACTCCGCGGCCGTGGGTGCCCACGCGCAGGATACGATTTGCATTTTGAATCGCCATGTCGAAAACGGCGACCCGCGGCAGCCCGGTGCCAAACGGCACCCACGACGTGCCGCCATCGGACGAACTGAAAACTCCGATATCGGTGCCCGCGAACAAATTGTTTGAGTTCGCCGGGTCAACCGCGAACGCCGTCACCGGAATGCTCGGAATGCCGGTTGCCGCCGCCGTCCAATTCGCGGACGCGGGAGCAGCTACCGCGGCGCTAAGATTTGTGATTTTCCAAACCACTTGGCCCGCCGGAGCAAAGTACGCGAACGCGACGTAAGCGACGTCTTTGTTGTTCGGATCGAACATGACGCGCCCGACGAACCTGCTCGTTGTGCTTGCCGGATTCAAGGGAAAGGCGGCGCTGCTGATATTGACGAAGGTCGTTGAGCCCGTGCTTGCCCAGATCTCGCCGTTTGCCAATCCGACGATCCGGTAGTTGTCATCCTGCGGCGAGATGGCGACGCTGCTAATCGGCGACCCGCCGGAAATCGGCTGCTGACTCACGATGGTGTGCGTGATTCCGCGATCACTCGATCGATAAAGGCGGTCGGTCCCCAGATACACCGTATTCGGAGTGCCGGGCCCCAAAGCCATCGGCGCGTAGAACAAAACGTTGTCGGTGCAATTAATACCGTTGGCGGGAACGCCGCCCGTGCAGCCAATGTTTGTCCAACCGCCGCCTACGACCGAGGCCCGCTCATATCTGATCTGTTGCGAGGTGCCGTTGGGCCCGCCGCTGAAGAAAAACGTGTGATACATCGTGACGTTAATCGAATCCTGCGCGCTCTGATCGATCAACGCGTAACCACCATCACCGCCGCGCACGTTGATCCAATTCCCACCAGTTCCCTGCTGAAGCTCAGTGCCATTGTCCTGAGTGCCGCCAATCACGATGTGGCGATCGAACGGATGAACGGCGAGCCCGACGAACTGCAGAGTGTTCAAGGGCGAGACATTCAGATCGATCCATCCAGTAGCTGACCCTGTTGCGGGAACATTAGCTTTCCACACGCCACCGTCGCTGGTGGTGAAGATCGTGTTGCCGGTTGTATCAAAGACCAGCGCGTGAGAGTCGGGATGCAGACTGTTGCCATCGTCACGGACAAAAGTAGCCCCTCCGTCGGTAGATTTCTTCATCGCGTCTGAGCACGTGCCGCGCGCCTGCCCGCCAAGGTAAACCAGGTTCACATTATTCGGATGAACCGCCACGGCGATGTCATATCCACACTGGTTGCCGCAGAATCCCTGACCGCCGGGCATTTGGTTTGACCAGGTGATGCCCCCGTCGATTGATTTTCTAACCGCGCCTCTTGCCGTCCCACATGTACCGCTAACGTCCGGCGTCTCTCCGGTCGCGGCGTAAACCACGACATCGGCCCCCACTTTGTTAATTGCCAGTTCGGTGCGAATCCCCACAGGCAACGTAAGCTGTTGGGTAAACGTGGCCGAGGTTAGCGCATCCGTACTTCGATAAATGCCCCCGAACGGATTGCTCAGGCCGATTACCGTGGCAATGATGGTGTTCGGGTTGCCCGGCTCCATCACCATGTCGATGACGCTTGAGTTGCCGGTGCCGGGTGAATCGAAACTGTTGCCGGTGGTGACGGTAAGTTTGGTTAGAGTCACCGATGCGGGCGCCGCCGTGGCGTTATTCGATCTAAAGACGCCGCGCAAGCCGAGCGGCGGCGCCGAACTGGTCAAAGCAGTTCCCCGGCCTCCGATGCCGGTAGCCGTCGAAACAAAAATGGTTGCTGGATCGGCCGGGTGCACCAGGATCTTGCTGATCGAGCGGCCAGTAAAAGCGTTGTATGTACGCGCGCCGCCACCGCTGCCTGAGGTCACAGAAGGGTTGATGGGGCCAACGAGAACAGGACTCGCTCCATCGGCATTTTCGATTCGATAAAGTCCGACGCCGAAGAAGGAGTCTCCGGACTGGCTTGGTTCGCCGGTGCCTACGTAAACAATCGAGGGATTCGACGGCGCGATCGCGATGGCGCCAATCGCGAGCGATTCAGCCGTATCGAAAATGCTGTCCCAGGTTTGCCCCCCATTCAGCGAACGCCAAACGCCGCCTTGCGCCGCGCCCAGGTAGACGATGTTCGGATTTGTCGGGTGCACGGCGATAGCCACCGCGCGCCCGGAAACCGGCATGCCGAAGGCGCCGTTCGGCAAAGGCGCCGGCCCCAAGGGCGTCCAACTACCGCTGGCAAAAGCCGTCTTTGCGCCGGCCGCGAGTCGGGCTTCTGACTTGATCGAAGACTCCTGCGTCTCCATTTCCTGAACCGCACGCTCACGCGAGCGCGGATCGTGAAGGCCGCGATCCGGATCGACGCCGCGCCGCAGGCCGATGTATTCGTCACGCAGGCGCAGGTAATCTGGGTTTTCGATTTCGCTTTCCTGCGAGTCGGACGCTTCTCCCTTTTCATATTCTGAGAGCGCAGCGAAAGATTGCGGCCATCGAGACAGTGCCAGATCGACGCCCAACATCAAGAGCAACAGGCCGGCCGCCACTGCCGCCGCTATCAGGTAACTTATTCTGCCCTTCATACCCAAAGTTGACTTCCTCGTCGTTATTTAACACAGACGTGCTGACAAATCTATCAGGCAGGCTTCCACGGCTCGCCGGCGTTAAGACCGTTTTTCTCTTCCGAAGCGAGACTCTTGAGAGACGCAGTGATGTGAGGTTTGCTGGCTTCTCAGACGAGTGTTCCACTACAAGACGCGACGGCTCTTGCAAGCGCTGGGCTTAACTCCCGAGGAGACTACTCTCCCGAGAAGTGCGTTGCGGAAAAACACTTAAAGTTGACCGCCCGTTCCAGCCCGCAAATTCACCCCGAAACAGGTCGGCTAAGGGGTACTGCACAGCGTCTTAATTCTGCCTTATGGCCGGTGGGAGACTACTCTTGAGGACGGCGGCAACGGCGCGACCGGATTTATTGACAGTTGCGCGGCCCTGCAGTTAGACTGGCAATCACCCCGCTGACATGCGGCAACCTTATTAGCGGTGAGTGGGTCTAAAGTCTTGGCTAATCACCGCCATTCCAGGAGTTAATCGATGAAGTTTATTATCGCGTTTTTGCTGGTTGCACTCACCGGTGTGAGTGCTTTCGGGCAAGCACCCACGCTGCGGATTGAAACACCGGATGGTCCCGGTTTACCCGCTCAACTGTTTTATGGAAACGTCAAGGTCAAGCCGGTCCGGATTCGGCCAGGCACCAATCAGATCATCACCATTGACGATAAGGACTTTTACGTCCAGCAGCATTACGTAGACTTTCTGAGCCGTTTTCCTGATCAGGCTGGCTTCAACTTCTGGTTTGGCCAAATGACCAACTGCTCGAACCCGCCACCGGCAGATCTACTGGTGTGCAGCGTCAACGTCTCGGCGTCGTTTTTTCTATCGATTGAGTTCCAGAACACTGGCTACTTGGTTGAGCGTCTCTACCGCGTAGCCTTTGGCGAGGCTACGAAGTTTTCGACATTGGGCGGTACACATAACATTCAGGTCCCGATCGTGCGCTTTGAAGAATTGATGCCGGACGGGAGGCAGATTGCCAACGGCGTTGTCGTCGGCCAGACAGGCTGGGAAGCCGTCCTGGAGAACAACAAGCAGAATTTCATCACGGCTTTCGTGCAGCGGGCGCGGTTTTTGACCGACTTTCCGACGTCGATGTCGCCTACCGCTTTCGTGGATAAGCTGAACACGAATGCAGGTAATGTGCTCTCGGCCAGCGAGCGTACTGCGGCGATTAACTTGTTTGGAGGCGCCGGCGACACCAGCAATGTAACTGCCCGTCGAAATGCAGTGCGCCAGGTCGCCGAGGATTCCGACCTCGACGCCGCCGAAAAGAACAAAGCCTTTGTGCTGATGCAGTTCATGGGCTATCTGCGCCGCGATCCCGATGAGGGTCAGGACACTCCCATTGGTTACGCTGGATACGAGTTCTGGCTCAACAAGTTGAATCAATTTAACGGCAATTACATTGAGGCTGAGTTGGTTAAGGCTTTCATCACCTCGGTCGAATACCGGGAACGGTTCTAGAAGTTGCGCGAGAATTGAGGTCGCAAGGAGGACCGGCGTTTCGGCGCCGGTCTTTTTTTGCATCTACCCAGCTGTCCGTCCGGTCGGAATACAATTCTGAAATCGCCCTCGAGAGCACCCTCGCGGTTAACCAGCAATTAAGCGTGATCAATTCATCGGTTAAAGACGCGGACGCAGCGCAACTTCCATTGCGAATCGGGTTTAGCTTACCGCGATAATCGCATCCGCAGGACACCCAAAAACGCCTCGATGATGATGCCCAGGCTGAATTTTGAGCGCCCGAGCCGGCGTTCGACAAAAACGATTGGCACCTCTCCGATTTTTGCGCCGTTGCGGAAAGCCCGGTAAGAAGTTTCCGCAAGAAAGACGTATCCGTTCGACCGCACCCGCTCCAGGTCAATCGCCGCCAACGTTTCGCGCCGCCATAGTTTGAAGCCGCTCGTCGCGTCGGTGACCGGCATTGAAGTCACAAACCGGATATAAGCCGTCGCGGCTTTGCTCAGAATCAAACGTTTCAGATCCCAGTTGACGACGCTAATGCCATTTAAGTAACGCGACCCGACGACCAAATCGCAATCCTGAATCTTTTCGAAAAACAGCGGCAGGAATCTCGGATCATGCGACAAGTCGGCGTCCATGTGCGCGATCAGATCGTAATCGCGCGCCACGGCAACTTTTAAGGCTTCGATGTAAGCCGGGCCGAGTCCTTCCTTGCGAGCGCGATGAATGACAAAAACCTTCTCTGGTTGGGCCGTGGCCAGCTCGTCGGCAAGTTCGCCAGTGCCGTCGGGCGAGTTGTCATCGACCACGAGAATGTCGGTGTCGGGCAGGTGCTCCTGGATGCCCTCGACGATGGCAGGGAGATTTTCGCGCTCGTTGTAAGTGGGGACAACCACGATGCAGCGCATCTCAGGCGTGGCGCTCCTCGGTAAATCTCGTTTGGGACTGCGGTGGGCTTAGTTTCATCGCGAGCGGCGTATCATCGCACACGAAACAGGTAAATGGAATTTCCAATAATCACCTCCGGAGAGCGATGACGGTACTGATCGAAGAAGTTAGCGCGCAATGCGTCCGTTTCGCGACCGCTGCCTGCGGGACCGCCCGGCACGGTTGAGCCATTAAGAAAGCTCGCTCCAATCGCAACATAGTTTGTATCGGGCAACTCTGTGCCCGGAGAAGCTAAGAGATCGACGTACTGCACGCCGTAGTGGCCCAACGTCAAATAACCGCCCAGCAAGCCCGCGCGGACTTTGGTTTCGCCTCGAGCTTTCAAATAAGTTGCCAGTTCAGCGACGCCCTCGCCCCACTCGACGTTGGAATCAGACAGGTACCACCAGTGCGGACGTCCGTAGGCGAGCTGATTCAGGTAAGAAATGTGATGCGGATAGGCGCCGGCAGCTTCAGCAATGCCCCAGCCAATAGCCACCGCAACTATTATGATCCGCGCCACGCGAGTCGCGTCGAACCGAACACGCGCGTGCCACAACGCTACGAGCATGGCGCCCGTCATAATGCACAGCAACGGATAAGCCGGCAGGTAGTAACGCACGCCGATGTTGATCGTGCTGGTCATTACGAATGCCGTGTATGCCAGAAACGGAATCAGCATGAACATGACGGCGCGATCGCGCTTTTTGATCGTGCGCCACACCGCCCAAATCAAAGCGGCCAGCGAACCTGCGAGAAACGGGATCGTCGTCTTCAACGCGAAGGCGGCTGGAAAGTAGTACCACCAACCGTGCCGGCTGTGCTGGCCGAAGATCGAGGCGGGATGACCTTCCTGACTATGATGAATCTGAAAGAAAATGCCCATCAAAAAATCGGTTGGCACGACATACCGCATTACGCGCACGGTTTTGGTTGGCAAATCAGCATTTGCCTTAAACATCTGCTCGAGCCATTGCTGATCTTCAGCGGCGAGGGGGCGATTGTTGAAGCCGTAGGCGCCATTCATCACCAGCAGGGAAACAATCGCCAGCGCTGCGAAGTGCGCTGCAATTGTGCGGCGGCTCAATTTCAGACGCCGCGCGAAAATCACCAGGGCGACGGTTCCCAGGACAATCGCCGGCGCTAACGCCACCATCGAAAATTTTGTGAGCGCGGCGACGGCTGAGGCGGCGCCGAGCCACAGGGCGCGTCGCAGCGTCGGACCGCGAAGATAATGATAGAGCGCAAGAATAAAGAGCAGGAACCCGAAAGCCGCGGGAATATCCGTTTGAACGACACGCCCATGCGCAAGCACCGTCGGCTCAATGCTAAATAACGCCACGGCCACAACCGCAGCCCAGGCGCCGAACAGTTGCCGCGCAAAGATAAAGATCAGAACTCCTAATGCGATCGTCAGAACGATCATCGGCACGCGCGACCAGAACGAGATCGTCTGGAACCTTTCGCTGTTGTGCGACCAAAACGCGACCGTGTCTTCCCATTTCTGTTGGCCGCCTAGTGAGATTCGACCGGCTTGCGCCGGCAACGGCTCGTCGGGCTGGAGAAAAAGAAGAGGCAACGCCGCGACGATTTTCGAGAGCGGCGGATGTTCATTCACATATTGGGTGTTCCCTGTAACGAGATGGTAGTATGCGGCTGGAATCATGACGATCTCGTCAGCGGTGATGCTCTGGCGCGCGGTCGCAGCCAGCATTTGCAAGCTCATGACGGCGAGCAGAATTCCGGTCGCCAATTCTGCTGCGCGGGCTCGTGAGAAGCTAAACAAACGCGCGAGCGCTTTTTGCGGCTCGAAAACCAGCGTTTGATCGCACCGGCGCTCCTGATTCAATGACGCGTCCACTTAATCTCCGCTTCCAGGTAAACTACGATCATCTGGCGGCAGCGGCCGTAACACTGGCGCCTATTCTTTATTTTCTGCCGGCGGTGTTATACGGCAAAGTGCTGTGTTCAGCGGACGGAATTTTGCAAAACGTTCCGTTCCGCGTCACGGCCGGTCAGATGATCCGCTCAGGTTATTTACCGCTTTGGAACCCCCACATTTTCAGCGGCACGCCTCTCATGGCATCTGCACAAGTCGGATTGCTGTTTCCACTGAACTGGTTCTACGTGTTCTTTTCGCCGATTGCTGCGACAAATCTCCTGGTGATCTCGTCGTACATGGTTGCGGCCCTGGGCGCTTACTTGTTCGCCCGGCGGACAGACGCGTCGGTGACCGGCGCCGTCGTCACGAGCCTGATCTGGCAATGGAGCGGCCATTTAATCGGAGAGATCGGCCACATCAACATCGTTCACACGGCGGCGATGCTTCCGTGGATCCTTTGGTCGATTGAATACTTCGCCGCTGGCGCTCAACAGCGGCGCGGTTGTCTGATTGCTGTTTTTGTCGCGATTCAGCTTTTTGCCGGACATCATCAGACGTTTGTGTATTCGCTTCTGCTTGTCGGCGCCTACGGGCTCGTCATGGCAATTATCAAAGTCGAGGCGCGAAAACGCTACCTTGGGTCGCTCGCTTACGCCGGTGGCGGAATCCTTTTGGCGGCGGTACAAATCCTACCGACGTTCGAATTGCTGCGCAACAGCAATCGCGCGTCCGCGTCCTACGACTTCTTCACGTCATTCTCGTTGCCGCCCCGTTTCGTTGCGGTGTTCGTCGCGCCGTATGTGAGGGGCGGCGGCGATGGCCGTTTGTTTCGCGTGCCATACTTCGGACCGCCGTATTACCCCGAGTTAGTCGGTTACGTCGGCATTCTCGGTCTGATGCTGGCCATCATCGCGGTTGTAATAAAGCGCGATGCGCGAACAAAGTTCTGGGCGGTGGTGACGATGGTCGCATTACTCCTCGCTTTTGGACGGTATGCGCCTCTCGACTTTTACAAACTGATCTATTTCGTGCCGCTGCTGAACCTGTTCCGCGTGCCGGCGCGACATTTAATGGAGGTTGATTTCGCGCTGGCGGTACTGGCGGGCCGCGGTGTAACCGCTCTGATGATCGGGCGCCGCGATCCGCGCGTGACAAAGCGCGTCGTAATCGTCGCCGCGGTTGTGTTTGTGCTTACCTGGTTAACGGTAACGCTGCTTCGTCCTTCAGCGTTTCGGCTGGGACGTGAGGCGCCGGTCAGTCTGCTGCGCGCCCCTGAACTATTTCTTCCTATTTTGACTGCCGGGGCGAGCGCCGTTTCGCTGTGGTTGATTGTTCGGAACCGACGCGGCGCAGCGATCTTAATGGTCGCGGTGCTCGCATTTGACCTGGTTGTCTGGGGCCAGTCGAGCGGCTGGCATACGGGGAGTTTACAACGCGACGAAGCATACTGGCTGGCGCCCGAACCGGTGCAGGCATTGCGGACCTTTGCGCCAAAAGATCATTACCGCATTCTGACGGCCCAGCACGCGTTTGATCCGGCCCTGCCGGTGGCTCTCGGACCGACTCTGGATCATTCGCTATGGACGCAACCCGACGTTTACATGTTGCACGGATTTCACAACGCCGCGGGCTACGACGGATTCATGCTGGAGCGATACAGCAAGATCGCCGGGCAGATGAAAGTGTGGGGCGAGCTGATGAGTCCGGATACGACTTTGCGCGGTGACAGTCGCGAAATAGACTTATTGAACGTCCGTTACTTGTTGAGCGCGCCGAAACCACCGAATCTGGTTCCAACTCCGGCCGA
>DASUTF010000076.1:0-7369 GCA_036374695.1 Pyrinomonadaceae bacterium | reverse complement strand
GTTCCATCACACTTTCCGTTTTCCAGGGCATCTGCGGCTCCTCCCGGGCCGCAGCTTACTCATCCGTTGAACTGTCAACGATGTCATGATAGGAAAGTGTCAACGATGTCATGATACTGAACAGCTCTGCGAGCCTTGGGTACGTTGAAAAAATTGTCCGGAGCCGCGGAGCGGCGACTGGATCGGTGGTACTGAAGGGTCGATGATTAATTAGTAAGGCAAATTTTGCCGGGTACATCTGTCGCGGCTCCGCGGCTCCAAAACGATTCATTGCACGTTCACCAAGGCTCACAAAGCCTCGCCTTGGGCTTAGTTACATCCGCCGCTCCGCGGCTCGTAGCTACCGGCTATTGAATTTCCCCTGCGGAGACCCGCACTTCTATTTACGATTTACCATTTACGATTCACGGGTCCTTGGCTGCCTCAATATAGAAGTTCCGATTCACCTCAAATGTTTTGATTTCTTCTGAGAACTCGAAGGTCTGTTTTACTTCCGTCGGTGCGATCTGAATTTCCTTGCCGTTGATATTTACGCGAATCGGCATGGCGAATCCCTTAACGACTCTTTCGTAAAGAAACGACACGCTCTTCCCGTTCACGTTGTATTTCAACAAGGGAATCTTGGTGTTCCGCAGGTACTGGTCGAACACCTTGCTGAGATCAATACCGGCCTTGGTGCTGATATAAGACTCGATCTGGCCCGTGGTAACGGTCTGATGCCAAAAATCAGCGTTGAGCCCCCGCATGATCGAGAGCCACTTCGCGTCGTCATTGATGACATGGCGAATGGTGTGCAGCATGTTCCCGCCCTTCGGATACATGTCGCCTGAACCCTGCCGGTTCGCGTTATAAACTCCAATGATCGTTCGGTCGTTTCCAATGCTGCGGCGAGTACCGACGACGTAATCCTCCGCGTCCTTTTTCCCGAAGTGGTATTCGACAAAAAGGTTTTCCGCGTAATTGGCAAAGCCCTCATGAATCCACATGTCCGCAGCGTCTTTCATGGAAATGTTGTTGGCGAACCACTCATGCGCTGATTCGTGAACAATGATGAAGTCGAATTTGAAACCCACGCCGCAGGCACAAGGGTCCCGGTCCCAATAGCCGTTCCTGAACCAGTTGCCATAGGTAACCGAGCTCTGATGTTCCATGCCCGGATATTGGACCGCGACCAGTTTGTAACCGTCTTCATAAAAAGGATATTTCCCAAACCAGTGCTCGAACGCCTCGAGGGTGCGGGGTACTTCCTTAAAATGCTTGA
Organism: Pyrinomonadaceae bacterium; assembly: GCA_036374695.1. GTDB lineage: Bacteria > Acidobacteriota > Blastocatellia > Pyrinomonadales > Pyrinomonadaceae > UBA11740. The sequence goes on along the minus strand of DASUTF010000076.1, from coordinate 6,108 downwards.
GTGCTGCTTCTTTCTGATGAGGCAAAACCCAGTACTCGATATCCAGCACGCCACCTTTCCCCTGGTACTTTTCCGTGAGCCTGATGTAGTTGGCGATGTTGACGTTGACGCCGTAGTTGTTGATCGGGTTCAGGACTTCCCAATGGAAGGTCTTCTTCTTAGCGGCGGTGTCATGATCGGTTTTCTTTAAACGCCCATTTGAGACAGCCGTCAGGTTCTCAGGCACCGTGACGCTGATCTTCATGCCGCGTTCAGGTTCTTCAGAGCCATGATCTTTATTGGGCCACCAGATACTCGCGCCAATGCCCTGACAAGTAGTCACGATAAAATGCTCTCCCAGGTCATCTCTCCCCCAGGTTATCCCGCCCACCCAGGGCGGATTCCTGCTGACAACCGGAACGCCTTCGTAAAATATTTCGATCTTGTCTTCGACGCCTTTGGGGATCTCCTTTTCAAACATTACCCAGTAGACATTTCCTTCTCGTTCAAATTTCAGTTCTCGTGGCACGGGCGTCCCGCCCGTGGATCCGCGCTGTTGCGAGTCGGCGTGGACAATCTTGGTAATTGCCAGAGGCGGCTGCAAATCAATCTGCATTTTGTTTCCCGGCTTTAGCGTCTTGAAAGTTATCGTGTTCGACCCTTTCAACCTTCTCGTCGCCGGTAAGAACTCCACCTGCAGGTGGTAATGCAGTACGTCCCACCATTCGCGCTCCGGTGTGATCGAGCCGCGCAGTGTTTCCTGGCGGGAAACAGGCTCAGTCTTAGCGTCTTGTGGGCCCAGAGCAATTCGAGACTCTTGGGCAAAAAGATAACCGGCGCCAGAATGCACCTGTAGAAGTACCGCAATCGCGAGTATTGCGAATTTACATTTCCTGGGAACGCGGGCGTCTCGCCCGCAACGCGCCGTCAGGCGCGCAGTTTTTCGGCTGCCAGTTTTTGGAAAGGATCGCATCTTCATCAAAACCTCCGTGCGACTAATATAATTCACAGATTCAGAAATTGAACCATTGAACCATTGATTCAATGATCCAATGAATCAATTCGCTTATCTGTGTAATCTGCGAATCTGTGGATGAGCCTGCCTTCTGCCTTCTGCCTTCTGCCTTCTGCCTCCTGCCTCCTGCCTTCTGCCTTCTGCCTCCTGCTTCCTGCCTTTGTGCTGGGATTGAGGTTGAAGTTGAAATCGGATCTGGCTTATCCTGAGCGTCAACGTTACGAACCGACGACTATCCCGATCAGAATGTCGGTTGTACACCGAAAGCATTACGTTCAACAGAGAGTTTTGATGAGACGCTCCTCATGCGTTACTTCCTGAAAGTTCTGATTTCTTTTGCGAGCTTTGTCTTTGTGGCGGCCAGCCCGTCTTCAAACAACGCTCTGGCAGCAAGCTACGCCACCTATCCGGTCGGTAACGAGCCTAAAGCGGTTGTAGTCGCCGATTTCAATAAAGATGGAAAGCAGGATCTGGCGACGGTAAACCGCGGTTCGTACACCGTGTCCATTTTGCTTGGCGATGGGCTCGGCAATTTCGGCGCAGCTTCACATTTCCCAACCGGCGGTACCTTTGGAGAGCCTTTCGCGCTAATTGCTGGTGACTTCAACAATGACGGCAAGACCGATGTCGTTGTCTCAAAGCCCAATGTCGCCAGGATTTCACTACTGCTGGGCAACGGCGCCGGTGGATTGGGAACGGCTGCCGATGTTTCTGTCGGCGAGAACCCTGCTACATTTACAGCCGGCGATTTCAATGGCGACGGTAATCGCGACTTGGCGGTAGCCGATTTTGGCTTCAACAATGGCGGCGTCTACGTGCTGCTCGGAACGGGAACGGGAACGGGAAGTTTCGGAACTCCTACAAAGTTCACTGCCGGAACAAGGCCGCGATACGTGGCCACCGGAGACTTTAATCGCGACAACAAGACTGATCTCGCGGTGGCCAACGTAGGTTTTGGCTTCAACAAGGTTTCCATACTCATCGGAAATGGGACTGGCGGTTTTAATGCACCGACAGACTTTGCCGTAGGCACAAGTCCGATTGGCCTGGTCATTGGCGACTTTAACAAAGACAATTTCCTCGATCTTGCGGTGGCCAACACCGATTCTCACAATGTTTCGATTTTGAAGGGCGATGGACTGGGCAGTTTTGGCAGCGCTACAAACTTTCCCGCCAATTCATTTCCACTTTCGATTTCGAGTGGCGATTTTGACGGGGATGGCAAACTTGATCTTGCGGTCGGCGCCAACAGCACCGGGGATCGCATTTCGATCCTGCGCGGGGATGATACGGGTCAGTTCTCCGCCCCAAGTTCATTCAGCGCAGGTTCCGGTCCGTACGATCTGGTCGGGGGCGACTTGAATGGCGACGGCTCGAGTGATCTCGCCGTCGCGAATGCGAGTTCAAATAACGTCTCGGTGTGGATCGGTCCATTGCCATCTGTTTCGATTGCGGCGACTTCGGTTACCGAGGGCAACACCGGCACGGTACCAGCCAATTTTCCTTTGACGCTTTCCGCCTCGAGCAATCGGGACGTGACCCTGACTTATTCGATCACGCACGGCACGACCTCGGCTGCCGATCTTGGCGGCGGCGTACCGCAGGCGATTATTCCCGCCGGCAACCTGACCGGCAACTTAGCGGTTCCCATCATCGGCGAACAAACATACGAACTCAACGAGACTTTTACAGTCACGCTAACCACTTCGCTGAATGCGTTCATCAATATCTCACAGGCGCAGGGCACGATTGTGAACGACGACCCGATTCCCTCTGTCAGCATAGAAGACTCAATGAATCTGGAGGGAAGCAACATCTCCTTCAATATCACCCTAACGAATCCATCGTTCCAGCAGATTTCGGTCACCGCCGCGACTGCGGACAGAACTGCGGCGAGCGGCAGCGACTATGTTGCGAAATCGAGTACGGTAAACATTCCTGCCGGGCAAACCGGCGTGACCTTTAGTGTACTCGCCCTCGGCGATACACTCAGCGAGCCCCACGAAACGTTTCTCGTCAACCTCACTAGCCCGACTAACGCTTCGCTCGCGCGTGCGCAGGCCATCGGGACAATTCTCGATAATGACCCCGCCGCGCTTTTGGTGGATAGCTCGCAACGGGCAATTGCTACCGATTCGATAACGTTAGTTCGTGATCCTTTTGCGGTTGCGAATCCCACAAACTTCAGCCTGGACCAGCGCAGCCGGATTAGTCTGTTTGCAGTTGGTTTGAACCTCAATCAGGGCGATGTGATCACTGTGAGCGCCGAGGATGCGCAACACGTCATCCGTGATCTGCCGGTAGAATTTGCCGGCCCCGTCCCAACATTTGGCGGCATGTGGCAGATAGTGGTTAAGCTTCCGGACAATCTGACTCCGGGAGATTATCTGGTGCGCTTCACGCTGCGTGGCACCCCCAGCAACACCGGCCTGATCACTATCAAACCATAGCCTGCCTCCTGCTTTCTGCTTTCTGCTTTCTGCTTTCTGCTTTCTGCTTCTGCTTTCTGCTTTCTGCCTTCTGCTCACCGCCTTCTGCTCACCGCCTTCTGCTCACTGCCTTCTGCCTTCTGCCTTCTGCCGCCTGCCTTCTGCCGCCTGCCGCCTGCCGCCTGCCTTACGCGGCTTTGCCGCAGCACAGTGCGGTAAGCCTCCGGCTTACCGTGCGGTTCTTGGTGCTTGATTGCGGCTACGCCGCCGAGATTTATGTGGTGTGCCCGGAAAGGAAAAGCCTTTCCGCGATGTGCTGCGCCAAAGCCGCCTGCACTTCTGCTCGCTGCCCACTGCCAACCGCCCACTGCGTCCGGACGCGCACCTCTTTTGGTTCAATAAATATTTGCGGTAAGGTCGAGACGTAGTGATTTCGGATATGGAAGAAGAAAGATCAGAGTTGCGCAATCAAGCGTTGCAGAAGATCGGCCGAAACGTCTTGAACTTCCAGCGGATGGAGAAGGCCATATAGTCACTCATCGTGGCAAGCAATCTCAAGGGTCACGCCTCAGATCTGGCAGAAATCCATAGGAAGAAAAGCGAGTGGGTGGACAAAAGCTCCATGGGAGTGCTGGTAAAGGAATTCCTTAAGACGGTCTACGCGAACGAGCTGCCAACTGCCGAGCCGTCTCCGAGTGACGACTCTTCCAGCGAGATTTGGATATCGTTCTCGCTCAGAGTCGAGCGCGATGAACAACACATTAGGACCCTAAGGGAAGCATTGTTGCGAGTGGTTCACGAGCGCAACGAGTTGATTCATCAGATGCTCGGGACCTTCGATCCGAGTTCCGACGAAAGTTGCCGGGACTTGATCTCGAGACTGGACGAACAGAACGAACGCCTCGGGCCTTACTACGACTGGGTCATGCAGATGCCGGGCAGAGTGCGAAACTTACAGCAGGAGATTTTAGCGAATATGGAGGACATATTGCTTTCGACTGGAAGGGGTAGCGATGAGGCCGCCTAAATCAACGGACCAGCCGTCCTCTCCCTGCCTTACGCGGCTTTGCCGCAGCACAGTGCGGTAAGCCTCTGGCTTACCGTGCGGTTCTTGGTGCTTGATTGCGGCTACGCCGCCGATGCTCAGACTTTACGTTCGAGGCACGCTCTACAGCATGCAGGGTCGCGGCGGACATTTGATCTCTGACTTCTGACTTCTGACCTCTGATCTGTGAAGCTGGCGACGTAATGAGGTCAGTCCCACCTGCGTTAGCGGGTGGGTGATATCCTCTCCCTCTGGGAGAATCGCAGAATCGCAGGCCTGACCCCGTTTAGGATCCCCCCTCTTTTCGCCGTTTGCCTCTGACTTCCGGCTCTTGAGTCCGGACTCCTGCATTCTTAACACCTCTTAACGACTCAATGCTGCAACTCACGCCCCCACCCGCGAATCAAAGGCCACAAGTTCCACTTCGACTAACCGGTTAGGAGACAAGCCATGAAGCTTTCCCGCTGCCTGTTTCTGTTCAGTGTATTCCTGTTCGCGGCGCCAGCGCTCGCGGCGCAGAATCCGCCGTCGCCCGAGATGAAGACGGCCAACGATCGTTTCGCTAATCAAAAATGGGCGGACGCCGCCAAGTCTTATGAAGCCATCGTCGCTGCCGAGCCGGGCAATGCGCGCGCCTGGTATCAGTTGGGCATGTCACGATTCTCTCTGCAACAGTTCGAGGCGGCCATCGCTGCTTGGCAAAAGAACATCGACCTCACGAAAAACCCCTCGGCGATGTACAACGTCGCGTGCGCCTATTCTCGCCTGAATCAGAAGGCGAAAGCGATCGAGTGGCTTGAGAAAGCATTCGACAACAAGTTCTCTCCGTTCGCGAACATTGCGGCCGATCCCGATCTCGCGAACCTGAGAGAGGAGCCGCGATTCAAGGAGCTGGCCGCGTCGCTGGATCGCAAACGTCGCCCGTGCATATATTCCGACGCGGCGCGTCAGTTTGATTTTTGGCTTGGCGAGTGGGACGTCTTCAATCCGCAAGGTCAAAAGGCGGGCACGAGTTCGATACAGCAGATCGCCGATGGCTGCGGGATCCTGGAGAACTGGACCGGCAGTATCGGCGGCTCGGGTAAGAGTATCAACTTTTACGATGCGGCGACGGGGCGCTGGCATCAATACTGGATTGGCGGCGGCGGCGTTGCGGCCCGGTACGCCGGCGTTTACAAAGACGGTGCGATGCGCTACGAAGGCGAATCCGTGCAGCAAAGCAATTCCGGCGGGTCCGGCGGCGCCAAGGTTCGAACGCGTCTGACCTTCTTTAATCTCGATGCCAACACCGTCCGCCAGCACGCGGAACAATCATCCGACGACGGCCAGACGTGGACTACTATTTACGATTTCAAATACGTGCGAAGGAAAAGTGGATAGTGGTTCTTAGCGAATGTCTGATGTCTGACCTCTGACTTCTGACTTTTGACTTCTGACTTCTGCTTTTGTTAATTGGCCCGCGCATTTTCGACGCGACCAAGAGATCTGTCAAAGGGGACCCACCCGCTACCGCAGGTGGTACTGACACCCGACACCTGCCTCCTGCTCCTGCCTCCTGCCTCCTGCCTCCTGCCTTCTGCCCTTCTGCCTCCTGCCTTCTGCCCTTCTGCTTTCTGCCTTCTGCCTTCTGCTCTCTGCCC
>DASUTF010000075.1:0-3912 GCA_036374695.1 Pyrinomonadaceae bacterium | reverse complement strand
ACCTGCGGCCGGCTGAAGGCGCGCTTCACAATTCGCCCGAGCTGTTTTGTTTCGATCTTTATGAATTCGACCGGATCTGCTTTGAAGTCCGGCCAGCGCTGTTTGAATCGACTGATGAGGAAACTGAGTTCAGCCAGCAATCTCTGCGAGAGTGGCACATCGGAAAGCAGGGTTAACGCGAATGGGGTTGAACGATAGGTACCTGGCCGGTCGACGCGCGAATTAGCATTCATCGCAAGCTCCTTGTTCCGAAACGAAGTGAACGTTGGAGGGGAGAACTTGCCGTGCGGCTCTGCCGCCGGATGTGCGGAAAGGCTGTGCCTTTCCGAGATACGCTTAAGCTATCTGGCGGCTACGCCGCCTGGTATTGGGGCGAAGCCCGGTTCAGTGAAGAGCGCACCGGAAAGCCAGTCCCGACTTCAATCGGGATTCCGCACATCGGGCGGCACAGCCGCATGTCGGTTCAAGGGAGACCTAATAGGTATTACGGGAGACTGGTGAAAGGTTACGAAGAAAAAACTATCATCCGCAGATTACAGAGATTTCATAGATAGGAAACTGGGACTTTGGGCTTTGGGCTTAGTTCCTTTGTCTCCCGCCTCCTGCTCACTGCTCACTGCTCACTACTACTTCAGCTTGAACGTACGCGCGATCTGATCCGTCTGATTGCGGATCCGCGAGAGCTTATCGCGCATGCCGGTAAACCTGAGCGCGTAAACCGTGCGGTCATCGGCCTGAAGATAATAAGTGCGGCCGGCCATCGGCTTGCCGGCCTGGGTGAACTCGTACGAGACGGTGACGCCCGTCATGCGACCGGTGAAATTGTCTTCCTTGCCATCGACATAGCCCGGCAGGAAGCGGACTTTCTGCTCCTGGTCCCGCCGGGCGAATTCGCGGACGGTCAGGCCTTCATCCAGTTTCTCCTTCCGAATTCGCAGATAGCCGTCGTTGCGATCCTGATAAACGAACTCGGCGTGCTGGTGCATTTCGTCCGGCTCGTCCACCAGTCGCCACATTGGCGACGGAAAATCGACGATGTATTCCACCTTTGCACTGGTGTAGCTGTGGCTCTGGGCCGCCACCGAAGTGCCGATGGCCGACAGACAAAGTACTGCAAACAAGGAAAGAAATGTTAAGACTGAACGCAAAGCGATACTCCTTTTGAAGGTAATGCAGGCTTTAAGATGCCGCATTTGTTGTCGATGTTGTCCAAGACTGGAGCGCAAGCGTCTCGCTTGCTGTTCAGATCGAGTCCATTTCATGCGGCAAGCGAGGACGCTTGCGCTCCAGTCAGCTAGTCCGCTGCGGCCAGGGCCTGGCGTTGAAGCTGAACCAATTGCGCGATTCCCTTCTTAGCCAACTCAAGCAACTCATCCATCTGCTCGCGCGTAAACGGTAAGCCTTCAGCGGTGCCCTGAACTTCGATAAAGCGGCTGTCGCCGGTGCAAACGATGTTCATATCAACTTCAGCGCGCGAGTCCTCATCGTATTTCAGATCGAGTAGAGGCGTTCCATCAACGATGCCGACGCTCACCGCAGCGACTTCGCTCGTGATTGGCGACCGCTTGATCTTCTTTGCCGCCAGCAGACGCCGGCAAGCGATCGTGTAAGCAACGTAAGCGCCGGTGATCGCCGCGGTGCGCGTACCGCCGTCGGCTTGCAGGACGTCGCAATCAAGCGTGACGGTGCGCTCGCCGAGCACCGTGCGATCCGAAATCGCGCGGAGGCTGCGGCCGATCAAACGTTGAATTTCCTGCGTGCGGCCGGAAGGACCGCGACCGACTTCGCGCGCGGTACGCGTGTGGGTTGAGCGTGGCAGCATACCGTACTCGGCTGTGACCCACCCCTCAGCGCGCTGGCTGCGCAGGTGCGGCGGCAACTTGTCTTCCACCGATGCCGCGCAGATTACTCGGGTGTTACCGATCTCGATCAGCGCGGACCCTTCGGCGTTCGGCAGAAAGCCGGGTGTGATTTTTACGGCCCGCAGTTCATGCGGCGCCCGATTGTCTGTGCGTGTATACGTCATTTTGGAGCGCCCGCATCCTGCGGGCGGTTCGCAGGCTTCCTAGCCTGCGGTCTTAGTATCCCAACCAGCCGGAGCCTCCGGCCACTCTTTGTCAGGACTGACCGGCGCCGCCTGATCAATTCCAAGTCGCTGTGAATCGATGTCAGCGACGATAAAATTCTCTGGCGCAACCGGGTTTCCCGCAATTCGCCGCAACATCGCGAGCTGACCGGCATGTGTCATCGCATCAGATAAAGGCCCCTGCAACAACCCTTCCGCCGTAGTCTGATCCGCAATTGGGTCATCCGTGCCAATGTGTCCGGCGAGCGACTCAACCATCTCATGAAATCGCGCAATCTCAGCACCGATCGACGGCAGCGGTGCGGGCCGGTATTGTCCGCCGACAAAATACGTGCGTGCGTAACCAAGTACGCTGGTCATGTGACGAACTAGTTCCTTTGGAGTGCGCGCGTGGTTGCCGGGAGAGAATTCGGCAAATTCCGCCGGCGCATCGCGCAAAGCCTTTTGCGTTCGATACGCCAGCGCCGCCAGGAAATGACGCAACAGTCGTCGTTCGTCGGAAGTCATTGAATCATTGATCCATTGATCCATTTAATCAATGAACAAATGAATCAATGACTCAATCTATCCTCTCCCCACAACTCAACGGCTTCCAGGCGCGACGGCGTCGCTCCCAAAAACCTCTCGGCTACTCGCGCGAACCGCTGCGCGGCGTCAGTCACGTAAAAGTGGTCCAAATCATCGCACAACTGCCGTTCGAGCGCACCGGTCGGCGGTGTCAACCGCGCCAGGCCTTTCTCTTTCAGTAAGGCCCTTACTTCCACCGCAGTCGCTTCGCCTGAATCAACCAGCTTAACGTATTGGCCGACCGTCTGCTGAATTACATTTCTGAGAATCGGGTAATGGGTGCAGCCAAGGACGAGTGTATCGATACGTTCGCGCAGGTCTTCCAAATAAGTCTGCGCAACGCTGTGGGCGACGGCATCCGCGGCCCAGCCTTCTTCCGCTAACGGTACGAACAGAGGACAAGCGCGTTCCAGCACGTTGATTGTCGAATCGATCTTGGAAATCGCTTTGGTATAAGCGGCGCTCTGCACCGTCGATTCCGTCGCGATCACTCCGATAGCGCGCTGGTGACGCGGCCCACCAGTCTGCATTTCTCTAACCGACTCGCTCAGCACCGCCGCCCTCGCACCCGGCCCAATCACCCCCACGACATCGATCGGCAGAGCGCTTCGAATCGCCGGCAGCGCGAGCGCCGAAGCGGTGTTGCAAGCGACGACCAGCAGCTTGATTCCGTGCGCCGCCAGGAAACGCGCATTCTCAACGGCGTAGCGCTCAACCGTCGCCAGCGACTTCGTTCCGTAAGGCACGCGCGCCGTATCACCGAGATAGACGAAGCGTTCATTCGGCAGATGCTCATGCAGCGCGCGATAGACGGTAAGACCGCCAACGCCGCTGTCGAAGATGCCGATGGGAAGCGAAGTTATTGCCGATTGGCGATTGCCGATTGCCGATTGGTGCGTGGACACGTTGTGCAGGTTAAATTGGCAATTGGCAATTGTAAATTGGCAATGATGATGGTGGAGGCGCCGGGAATCGAACCCGGATCCAAAGGTCAACGCCGAAGGAATCTACATGCTTAGCTGCTTCTCTTTTCACGTGAGCCTTGCGGCCCGCGTGATCTTCGCCCATTTCCAACTAAGTGAAGTAGCAAGACGTTGGAACGGGCTAGTCCGACTTTGGTCTCACCCATCGCCACGGACCGAAGCGATGGGCCAGCTCAACTAAGGTGACATCTCCATCCGCGCGCATGAGCAACTTGCGGCGGAGACGCTCGCTAGCTTATTAGGCCGCGAGAGCTAACTCGTTAGAGTTGGCAATTG
>DASUTF010000074.1:0-5422 GCA_036374695.1 Pyrinomonadaceae bacterium | reverse complement strand
AATCTTTCTGGAAAAGTATTACAGGCGGATGGGTATGAAGATAAATCGGCGTGATCTACTATGCGCAGGTGGAATTTCCTTGTTCGCAGGCCTGCCGACATTGGGCCAGGGGACAGGCACCGCACCTTCCAGCGTGTCGCCCCAGATCGATAGCCGGGTTACGCGCCTTCTCCAGGCACTTCAAAGAAACAGGCTTCCCTTAACCATGAGCGGCGGTCCCTCCGGGCCCGGCTGGGATTGGCTGTTGCGGGAAGCGCGGAGTGCACGCTTCACATTGATCGGTGAGGAGCACGGAGTTGCTGAAACCGCCCAATTCTCAGCGACCCTGTTCCATGCTCTTCGCGGATCCGGTTACAGCCGAATGGCCGTTGAGCTGTCACCACCCATCGCGGCGGACATCGAGGTGACCGCGAGGCGCAATGGCCTCCAGGGAATCGTGGATGTCTTGACCAACCCCGGCGCGTTTACGTTTTACAACTTGCGTGAGGAAGCTCAGTTCCTCGCCGATGTTATCAACGCCGCGCCCAGAAATGAGCGCGTTCTCTGGGGGCTCGAGCGTGAGATCTTTAGCGATCGCTATCTGATCTCGAGGCTCGAAGCCAGAGTCCCGCAGCGCGCACGCGCGGCCTTCACTCGTCTGAAGCAGGCGTCAGCCAGGGCCTGGGCGCGGAACGAGCAAACTCGAAACCCGGATGACATGTTCCTCCTGGCGGAAGACCCGGCTTTGGTGTCGGCGGTGCGAACCAGGTGGCCCAACCCCGACCACCAGAGTGATGCGATCATGCGCACGCTCGAGGAGTCACTTGCCATCGAAACTGCGGAACGCAACGGAGGCATGTGGCCCTACATGCAGCGCCGAACGCAATGGACGCGGAACAATCTGGCCGGTATGTTGCGCGCAGAACAAGGCCGCAAAGTGTCCCCGAAGATCCTGATGAAATTTGGGTACAACCACATGATCCGCGGAGCCAACTACGTCAACGTCTTCGATATCGGCGCGATGGCGGACGAGGTAGCGGCGCTCACGGGCGATCGAGCTTTTCATATTCTTGTCATCCCCGGTCCCGGTTCTCGCCAGGCTGTCCCCGGGCAAGGGCGGAGCTTCGGCTCAGTCGCGACGGACGACTTTGACGACCTCGGGGCCGGCGACGGGCGCCTCACGCGCGTGCTGCCAAACCCCGGTGCCACAGGTCATGAAGTGATCGACTTCCGTGCGCTGCGACCACTGGCAATGCGTGGTCTCGAAGGCTGGAATCCCGATGTCATCAAAACGATCTACGGCTTTGACGCAGCCGTGATCTGGAAGGGGGCACAGGCCTCTTCAGGTCTGGAGTGAGCCAGGATGACCTCAAGCAGTACATCCGAAAATTTAAGTCGGGGTCTAAGCAAATGAAACGATTACGTGGGTGCCGCACCTACAAACGAGTAAGCCAACTGTTATGTACGAATTCTTTCGAAGTAAAGGTAACTGACGACGGGATGCTTTAGTTTTTCCGCGGCCGGTGGAAGCAGATCGAGCCGATGCTTTTCATACTTGCCGACGGAGAGCGAGCCGGGCAGGTCCTTTTCGGATTCAAGACAAACTCGAAGGCGAAATCGCCTTTATGTTTTATGACGCATTCAATGTCTTTGAAAGAGTTTCAGATTGAGAGTTGGAAAGATAAATACAAAAGAGTCATTTCTCGCCCCAGCGCTTTACCCTCTCACACTCTGATATCCGTCCTTCGCCACAAATCCATTCTCAACATGGCTATTCGGACCTACTCTGCTCAGCAATGGAGCCCGTCCGAATAACAAGGAAGGACTCTGTGTCGATATGAAGAACATTTGTAAAGGTCTGGCTGTAATCATAGCGGTGGTTGGGTCGGCGTGCGCCCAGCCTTCTTCGCCAAACTCGACCGTAAAAATGAGCGACGAGGAATTCGCCGCGCAACTTGAGGCACTAATCGACAAGGCCGCGCTTGCGGATTCCTTTTCCGGCGTCGCGCTGGTGGCCAAAGACGGCAACGCTATCTTTCAAAAGGCGGTGGGCTTCGCCAACAAAGAAAGCAAACTCCCCAACAAAATTTGGACCAGGTTCAACCTGGGTTCAATAAATAAGTCCTTCACCAGCGTAGCGATAGCGCAGTTGGCCCAACAGGGTAAACTGCAGTACTCGGACACCATCGCGAGACATTTGCCGGACTATGCGAATAAAGCGGTCGCTGAGAAGGTAACCATTCATCAGTTGCTCACACACTCCTCCGGCATGGGCGACTATCTAAACAGCGGATCTCTGGCCCACGTGAAAACTTTGCGAGACCTCCTGCCTTTGTTTGTAAACCAGCCCCTGTCGTTTGAGCCCGGAGAGAGACTGCAATACAGCAATTCCGGATACGTTGTGCTGGGATTAATTATCGAAAGGGTCTCAGGCCGTAGCTATTACGACTATGTTAAAGAAAACATTTTCAAGCCCGCCGGGATGACAAAGACTGATTCATATGAGCTCAATCAGAAGGTTGAAGATCTGGCTGTGGGATATACAAGAATGATTGGCGCAGGACCGCAGCCGGCACCCAGAACAGCCAACACCTCGACGTTGGCCGGCAAAGGGAGCTCTGCGGGCGGCGGCTATTCAACCGCTGAAGATATGCTCAAGTTCGCTAACGCACTGAGCGCGAACAAACTCCTGTCGCCGGAATTCACTGAGATTGTTTTCACGGGCGGCGGAATAAAAAAGCCGGCCGGGCCGGGCCGGGGTTATGGCTTTATGCAAAACCAGATGAATGGAGTTCGCATAATCGGCAATGGCGGCGGAGGTCCCGGGGTAAACGCAACATTTCGGATTTATTTTGGACGCGGTTATACGGTGGTGGTCTTGTCCAACTACGATCCCCCGTCGGCCCAGGAGATCTCGGGAAAGATACAAGCGATGCTGCTGGCCTAACTGTGGTTGTCGTGGCACGCGTATTTTGCACACTTGGGGGGACAGTCCCCCCACGCCACTCTTATTTGAAGTTAGCGAATCCGGAGAAAACATGAAACTTATCAAGACTTGTTTGATTCTTTTGACGTTGATTGTTAGCTGCAGCAATACCCTGGCGCATGATGACGCCAGCCAGTCTGTGCAGAAGCTGGAACGCGCCTGGCTGGATGCCTATGAGCAACATGATGTGAAGGCCATGGAAGCGATCGTGGCGGACGACTTCACCATTACTTTTCCGGACGGCCGCGTGCAGACGAAGCCGCAGATCATTGCGTCGCTTCGGTCCCCGCGCCCGGCAGATGGACGGTCGATGAAGTTCCACACTGAGGGAGTTCAACCGCGCGCGTACGGTGATGTCGTAGTCCTCACCGGGATCGTGGTGACCGAGCTTCAGCGCGACGGCAAGACCGTCTCTGAACGACGCGAGCGCTACACAGATACTTATCTGAAGCGAAACGGCCGCTGGCAAGTTGTGGCCTCGCATCTTTCAAACACGAAATAACAACCCATCAACCAGGAGGAAGGACGAGTAATGAAAAGAATCATCGCCATAGCAGTTCTAGTTCTGACGGTTTGCTGCCCCGGAGCCTATGCCCAAGAACCAACCCCCGACAAAGAGCGAGAGGCGATCAAGCAAACCGCGCTGGACTACGTCGAGGGCTGGTACGAAGCAAATGCCGAACGGATGGAGCGGGCACTGCATCCTGAGTTGGCCAAGCGGATCGTGCGCAACAGCCCGGAAGGCCGCAGTCGCCTCGATCAAATGGGCGCGCTGGCGCTCGTGCAGGGCGTGAAGCGAGGCGGGGGCAAGGATACTCCGAAAGACAATCAACAAAAGGACGTGATCATCCTGGACGTTTTCGGGAACACGGCCAGCGTGAAAGCGATCATGTCCGGTTGGGTCGATTACATGCATATGGCCAAGTTCAACGGGCGCTGGGTAATTGTAAACGTCTTGTGGGAACTGAAGCCGCAGAAGAAGTAAGTGCTTATGCAGTTTGAGTGGCATGCGCATTTTGCGCGTGATTTCACGGGCCGCACGCCCGCGCCACTTCTTCAAACAATTCAAGGAGGAAAGAACATGTGCAAAATTCGTGAGGCTCTGCTGCTGACCGGAGTTATCGGTCTTGCGTTAATGTTCCTGGCTATCCAACCAACGAAAACTCAGATGGAGCCGGCGGTAAGCCCGGCGCAGCAACAGACTGTTTCGCTCGCGCCGTTTACCTCTGTCGAGTTGAATGGCGGCGTCAAAGCCGTGCTGCAATATGGATCGCCACAGCGAGTGATGCTGCTCAAAGGCAGTGAAGAGATTTCCCGAATGACGGTCACACAAGAGCGGCTGATCATCGACAAATGCCGGAACAAGTGCCCGCGCGGATACGAACTTCACATACAGATCGTGACCCCGCTCATCAATGCACTTTCCTCTGCCAACGGCGGCCTGATCGAAAGTCAGGGAAATTTCCCGCTTCAGCCTGCAATGAGTCTCGCTGTCAGTCAGGGTGGCACGGTTGACGCCCGCGCGATCCTTGCGAACAACATCACTTCGGCGGTCAACCAGGGCGGCCGAATTCTCGCGAAACCGCAGGCGACAATGGTTGCCAGCGTTTCTAATGGCGGCGTGATTACCTATTGGGGTAATGCTCAAGTAACTTCATCGACACAACATGGAGGAGTAGTCACTAAAGGCGCGGCTGATGATGCCAACAAACCGTTGTCTGACGTTGAAGCGCCCGACTCATGTCCAACCACGCGCCCCACGCGACCGGCGGGTCCAAAGCGCTCGCGAACAATTGTCATCTAGCGATTGTTTGAGTGTGTTTAGGGTTCGGGTAACTCTGTCGAGTTGGCGCAGGTTGCGCAGGGGGCATTAGCCCGAATCAAGCTACAGGTTTTTACCGCACTCCTGTGTTTGACCGACGTGGTGAGAATGAAAAAATCAAGATCCATATTGATCGCGAACCTGACCCTCGCTCTTTGCCTGGTGGTTTGCACTGGCGCCGTCGCCCAGGACGACCTCGTAAAAAACGAAGGCATAACCAGTCCGCTCCACCGGGCAAACGTCGGGCGGATCGTCTTCACGGCTAAACCTGTCCCGATTGAGAACCTCGCGCCTGCCGACTTCATAACCACCACTGAATTAGGCGAAACCACGGACTTGAGCTTGCGAGCTTTCATGGGGAACTCGCTCACGAATTACCTGCACAAGCTTCAGCCGCATTTGAGCGCCGATGAACTTAATCGGCAGGGCAGTTATCAGTTCTCTTTTTTTGTCGATGGCGCGCTGGTCCACGCTGAAAATTTAAACCCGTATTGGGTACGCGCGGATACCAAGATCAAGCTAACGACTCTTGGCCTGGCGCTTCTTGATTCCGCCGAGCCGGACAGCGCAGCGGCGGGCTTCAGAATTTGGAGGCTGTTCCTGATGAACGGCGGACAACAGGCGCTGAGGTCAGG
>DASUTF010000073.1:0-10832 GCA_036374695.1 Pyrinomonadaceae bacterium | reverse complement strand
TGGAAGAGCTGGCTGCGAACGTCGCAAACCAGTCGGGTGAGATTAGTGATCCGGTGGAGCTTCTCCGCAGAAAAGTGAGCGCGCGATCGCGTGACTCTGTCTTTCCCTCGGCCGGCTACGCGCTGGCATGGCACGCCGAGCCTGCCGCGTATCATCCGGAGCCGGCGATGTTCACGTCGGGCCTTAGATGCTCGCTGTCAAAAATGCGCTATGGAGTCGTCAAGCTCACTGGCGCGGCTACGGCACGAGCCCACGAAGCTTACCACTGCGCGTGCAACATCCCGTCAGGATATGCCTGTTATTCACCAACGACCTGACGAAGCGCTGCACGTTAACCTGCTCGCGGGGTAATCCAATGCACGGGAACCTGGCAGGTCCCCGCCGGGTTTCATTCAGGAGTTGTTTAACCCACGAGGGATTCAAGAGGAACCGCCACCAGCGGAGGGAAGGGGACGTCGAGGACGAATCCCTTTTGTCAGACCACGGTCTCTTACAATGATTAGCCGGCATGAGAATTTAGCCAGCAGCATGCGCCAGGGGTTAGCTGTCGGCTGGCGTGTGATGATGCTTACTTGCTGTGTGTGGCTTCAGGCCGGCCACGCGAGTGCCCAAGGCACCCTCGTCGTTACCAGCAGTTTTGATGGACAGACGCCGGCCGTGCCGGGCACGCCGATTGAGCTGCGTCTGAGCCGCGAGCTCGGTGCGAACGAAGGCCGCATCGCCATCACCATCGATCGCACCGACGTGACCAGTCTGTTCATCGTCGATGGTCCCCGATTCGTCTATAGCCCCAGCCTCGTGCCGTTGCCTTTGGGAGAATCACACGTAATCGTCTACCTGGTTAGTGATGACAACGGGTGGCATGAGATTGCACGTTATGTGCTGCGCGTCGTAAAGGAGAGACCTGCTGAACCTGTCGCGCCAACTTCCGTTTCAGGACCCGTAGCAGGAAACGACCCGGTCGCTGCCACACAGGTGAATAGCAATGGAAACGGTGGCGCGTCCGCGCCGGCCCCAAAAGCCAACACCAAAGCTGAGGCCGCATCACAAACACGCGGCAGGTTCGGTTTTGACAAGGCGGAATACGTGCCTTCGTTGACCCTTGCCTTGAAATCGCAGCCGGCGCAGTCCAACTTTCCCGCAGATACGCGCCCAACTGAACGGGCGACGTTCACCGACGGCACGCTGCAATTCTCGATGCGCAACCAGATGACGCGCGGATGGTTTGCAGCGGAGACGAGTTTCGATTTTGCGGGCTCGACCTTTCACCCTGAGGCTTTGCGCTTCGGAACGCTCGGCACAGAAGCCCCACAAATTGATCTTTCAAGTTACCTGGTTCAGCTCAAGCTCGGACGCGCTAAGGTCGCCATCGGCCACACATCCTTCGGTTCGTCACGCCATCTGATCAGTGGCTTTTCCAGTCGCGGCATCACCGTAACTGTGCCGATCACAAAACGCTTTGACGTTGGGGCGGCCGTTTTGAATGGAACAAACGTCGTTGGCTACGGGAACTTGTTAGGCCTGGCGAAGAGTAAGCATCAACTGCACAGCGCAACATTGGGAGTTGAGTTGCTGCCGAATCGTCCCGGTGGACTGCGTCTGGAGTTTTCGGCCATCAATGCTTACATCCAGGCTTTGAACAGTTTCTCGCAAGGCAGCGTGAACGATGTTGAACGCAGCAAGGGCGGCAGTATTCGCCTGATTGCCACAGATAAGGCCGGCCGTCTCAAGTTCGAAGGCGGCTTCACGCGCAGCCAATATCGCAATCCCGCCGATCCGCTGCTTTACCAGGGCACAAACACACTTGCCGTGCCGTTTCTGACGCGCAACGCACGCTACCTCGACATCAGCTATGACGTGCTGCGCGGCTACTCGCTGACGAAAAACAGGCAGGTAAGTCTCAGCCTTTCAGTTCGTCATGAACGAGTCGATCCTCTTTATAAGAGCCTGGGCGCGTCGGCGGGTGCTGACAAAAGCCAGAACGACTTTCAACTGCTCGGCAGCATCGGCGAAATTTCAATTCAAGCCAGCCATGGCAGGTTCAATGACAACCTGAGGGGAATACCTTCGATTCTGAAATCCCTGACGCGATCGAATCAGTTCTCGGTGGCTTTGCCGGCTGCCGCGCTCTGGGGTGGCACATCGGATACCTCAAAGTACTTGCCGCGTGTGTCCTACAGTTGGTCAAAGACACATCAATTCGGTGCGGCGATTCCCGTCAATGGCGGTTTTGAAAACGACCCAGCTGCCGTTCCTAATCAGTTTTCGATCAGTCAAAATTTCAGTGCTGATTGGCAAATTAATAAACTGAACCTCGGGTATAACTACAACCGTTCGTTAACCAATAATCAGCAGCGTGGCCGCGAGCAATCAGATTTTCTGAATCAGACCACTGGCCTGCGAGTAGGCTTTAACCCCACCAGCAAACTAAATCTGAATTTTGATTTGACGCGCGACAGCGCGAACGATTTGGAGAGCGCAAAACTGGCGCGTACCTGGCGCGCTGGTCCGACGATGAGCTGGACGTTCAATAAGCACATTACGTGGACGGCCGGCTTATCAAACACCATTGCCGGAGATCGCGCCGAAACCAACAGCAGCCGCAACACGGAATTCGACACCCAATTTTCTTACAACCGTGGCGTCGATCGTGGCGAGTTGAAAAAGGTGCAAACGCAACTGTTTATCCGTTATGCCGATCGCTATGCGCGTTCGCACGATCTCGTTTTTCAAACTTCGAATCTAACGCGGGTGAAAATAGTGAATGCCGGAGTGAACATCACTTTCTTCTAGGATCCATCATGACTAAATACACCATTATTTTGGCGGTTCTACTGGCGAGCGGAATGTCTGCAACGGCGCAGACCATCACGGTGTCTCCCAGCGAAACCACTGTCTACTCGCAAGGCGCGACCAGCGTCCTTCTGACTTTCGGAAACCTGGGTGGGCGAAGTCCGAGCGAATCGACGTGGTGTGGCGCCTTAATTCCTGCGGCGCCGGACATCGGAATGAAATGCGATCCGACTGTAATCTTCGGTCGATTGCCGGTGCGCTACAACCAATCCCGTCTGAGCGGAACCAACGCCTATACCGATATTATGTCAGTCACGCCGTCAGTCGCGCGGCGCGCTTATCTGGATGCGACGAGGGGATCAACTGCAACTTTCTTTTATGTGCGGCGATTTGTCTTGCCTTCAGGCGGCCCGGATGAGTATGTGCCGGTAACTCTGCGCCTGGGTGGTAACGGCGCCGCCGTCCCCTTCTCGATCACGAACGTGCGTTTATTGTGGGACGGAGGTAACAAGACCGTGCCCTTCGTGAAGGCAGGCGAGGCGCTGCCACGCATTACGGCCGAGATCTTCTACACCGGGTCCGGTCGATTGACCGGACGTTGGGAGATTGTCACGCCTGGCGAAACTCCTCCTACGCAACGTGATTTGTTGCCGGAAGCTTCGCTGCCTGTAGAAGAGCGCGGTACCCAGCGACGGTTTACGCAAGTAAAGCGCTTCAATGTTTTTCTGCCGGCCGTTGGTCGAACGACGATTCCCGGCCCCGAAAATCAACGCATAGAGAAGACCGTCAACGGGATGTACCTGTTGCTCTTTCGAATCGAGGCCGTGGCCGATGGTTTAGGCCGATCCGATCTCGGGGCCGTAAACGCGGGACAAGGCACCCTCGACAGCGGCGGTGCCTCGGGCTTTGCCATGCCCGTACTGCGATACTATGTGGGCACCGGGGGCGCGCAGGTCGACGAATTCAACGCCATCGATTATCAACTTACGCCGGCTGACCTGGCAGAGTTTGGAGTATCCCAGCAAATCGTCTTCACCTGGCCCGCTGTCCCGCAGGCTGCGTATTACCGGCTTATCATGGAAGACGCCACGGGTGCGGAAATTTTTTCCGCCCTCCTGCTGCGCGATACCCGTAGTTATCGCGCGCCTTCATGGCTATTGTCCCAGGCTAATACCAACCAACTTCGCTGGCGGGTCACCGCCTTCGACACGAACAGAGTGAAGCTGACCGAAACAGTTACGAGAAGGCTGCGGCGTTTGACTGAATGAACTCTTTCTTCTTTCCGAGCGGTGAACCCGACAGTGAGGCGTCCGATGCGTTAATCGGACAGCGTTGAACTGTGAATGGCGAGTCGTTTGATGACTAATCGATCACACGTCCGATCACGCATTTCAAGTAATGCGTCTCCGGCACTCCCATAAGCACCGGATGATCGCTTGATTGCCCGCGCACTTCGACAATCTGCAGGCGGCGGCGCGCATCCAGCGTCGCCGCTGCCAATACTTCCAGAAACATTTCCTCTGACATGTGATAGGAACACGTGCAGGTCACCAGCACGCCGCCGGGATTCAGGAGTTTCAACGCGCGGAGATTGATTTCCTTGTAGCCGCGCGCGGCCGACTTAACGCTCGCGCGGTTTTTCGCAAATGCGGGTGGGTCGAGGATGATCGTGTCGAACTTTTCGCCCGCGGCTTCGAACTCCCGTAACGTATCGAAGACATTGGCGGCGCGAAACTCAACATTCGACGTTTCGTTAAGCTCCGCATTGCGCCGCGCGCCAGTGATGGCGTCCTCGGAAATGTCGATGCCGAGAACCTTCTCGCACTGCGATGCGATGTGCAGCGCGAACCCGCCATTAAAAGTGAAGCAGTCGAGGGCGTGACCGTGGGCGACGCGCTTTGCGGCGAGGTAATTCTCACGCTGATCGAGAAACGCCCCGGTTTTTTGCGAGCCAAGCGGCGACACAAGAAAGCGGAGTCCGTGTTGATTGATCGTAACCTCACGTTGATCCAAAGCGCCGTCGCCGCTACGACCACCCCAGCGCGGCTGCCGCGCTGGGGACCCCGGTGGCTCTGCCGGCGCACTCCAAATTACGCCGCTTCTTAATTCGAGTCCTTCCAATTGCCGCACGCGTGCATCATTGCGCTCCACGATCGCGTCTGGCTTGAATTCTTCGACCAGCAGTTCAGCGATTGTCGCTTTCACCTGTTCGCTGCCTTGCGACAGAGTCTGAATGACGAAGACTTCGTCGTACTTGTCGATAATCAGAGACGGCAACAAATCGCCTTCGGAGTACACCATCCGGTAGGCGTTCGTGTCCGTCGCGAGCCGCGAACGTCGCAGTGCACATGCGCGCAAATGCAGACGCCACCATTCGCGATCGATTGTCTCTGCGCGCGTCGTCAAGAACCGCAGCGCGATCTCGGATGCGTCGCTGTAGAAGGCCTGGCCAACAAAGTTGTGTGCCTGATCGACCACCCGCACGATGGCGCCGCCTTCAACACCTTCAGGGTTTACCATGTCGCTGCGATAAACCCACAAGTGACCGTGGCGGATGCGCTTCGCTCCGCGCGAGGTGATGCTTACTTCCGCCATTTGCATCGAAGTTATCACAACGAGCGGCATTCGCGGACATCGGCCCACGTTGGCATAGTTTCCTGTGTTGCGGGGTTTGCGCCTTAGCACCTTTGCGTGAACGGACTATTTGTCGCCAGGTCCATTTCACGCAAAGACGCAAGTCGCAAAGGTGTAATACGAACCACTCAACCTTGCCGATGCAGCACTTGACCGGCATGCAAATTCCGCGTACAAAGCTTTGGCAACGCCCGACAATTTGCGGATATTGAACCCCGACGCGTCGGGGTTGATCCGATTAATGGCCGTAGCAATTGATGTAACTCACCGCGAGACCTCGCAACCGGAAAGCGCAACCACGCTGGGCACCATCGTCGACCTGGTCCGGCGCATCACGCATGCGGACACGACCTCCGTCGTTAGCTTTTCGCAGATCGACAACACGATCACGTGGGAAGCTGCGTCCGGCTTCACTGAGCGACCGCTCACCCAGCAACTCAACAATGTTCTGGCCGATCGCGTCCTCAGCGGCGACTCCGTAGTGATCGTGCAGGGCATCGGCCGTCGCGACGGATATCCCTCCGATGAATTTCCTTTTCATGCCGCTGAAGGCGTCTGCGATTTGGCGATAATACCGCTTAGATCGCGGGGCGTGTCGCTCGGCGCGCTCATCGCCGGTTATCGTTCGCCCCATGAGTTTAGGGTTGAAGAAAAGGAGTCGCTACGCGGTCTCGGTGACATGGCCAGCCTCGCGCTGGACAACGCGCGGCTGGTGGAAACGCTCGCGACGGCTGAGAAGATTTGGGAGCAAACCTTCGAAGCAATCGGCGAAGGCATCCTCGCCTATGATGAAAACGGACGCATCTTGCGCTGCAATGCGCGCGCAGCCGAGATGCTCGATATGAAAAACGAAGAGGTGACCGACCTCACTTTCGCAGAAGCTTTCGCGCGCATGTTTGGCGAGCCGGCGGCTGCGTACCATTTGACCGACTCGCGGGATCTGTCTTCGGCGTTCGAAGTACAAACCGAAACAGGGCGGCGCTACCTGACTTCAATCGCTTCGATTCGCGGGCCGTCGGAAAACTCTATTAAGGTCGCCACCTGGAGAGACGTGACGCAACTGTCCGAGGTGCAGGAGCAGCTTTCGCGTTCCCGTCGTTTGGGCAGCGTTGGTCAATTAGCCGCGGGCGTCGCGCACGAAATTAACAACCCTCTGGCTGCGATCTCCACCTGTGCCGAAGCTGTGATTCGCGATGTCCGTAAGAGCAACGATACGCAAGAGCTCGCCAGCGAGCATCAATGGAACTACTACCTCGAAGAAATTGTGCGCCAGGCACAGCGCTGCAAAGAGATTACCCGTGGGCTTTTGGATTTGACACAGCAGCGTCAGGCAAAGCGATCGATGTCGAATCTAAACGCGATTGTCAGAGATTGCCTCAAAGTCGCGGTGCAGCGACCTGAGTCGGCACGAATCGAATTCAAAGTCGTACTTGATGAAAATATCGGCGAAGTCGCGACCGACCCGGCCCTGGTGCGCCAGCTCCTGGACAACCTTCTGAGCAACGCGGCCGACGCTGCAGGTGAGACCGCCGGAAGCGTCACAGTGACTACAGCGCGTGAAACCGACCGCGCCCTTATCGAAGTGGCCGACGACGGGCCAGGTATTCCCGCGGATCTACTTCCAAAAATTTTTGATCCATTTGTCAGCACAAAGCGGGCCGGCAAGGGTTACGGGCTCGGCTTGGCGATTTGCGCGGCGCTGGCGGAAGCGCTCGGCGCCTCTTTGACGGTGGAATCGAAGGAAGGGAAGGGAAGCCGTTTCCGGCTGTGGATTCCTCGGCGCGCCCAGGAAGCGGCATAGACTCCAGCCTGTGGCGTTCTGGGTTCGGAGCACGGACTGAAGTCTGTGCCACAAAATCATGAACCGAAAGATCAACATCCTCGTAGTGGATGACGATAATCTGTTGCGAAACCTGGTTACGGGTCAGCTTTCGCAAGCCGGCTTTGGCGCAGCGCCCGCCGCCAGCGGCAGCGAAGCGCTGGCGGCATTACGCGACAGTGACTTTGATGTGGTGTTACTCGACGTGATGATGCCGGATCTTTCGGGCCTCGACGCCTTGAAGGAAATTCGCCAGTTGGATGATCCGCCCGAAGTCATAATGCTGACGGCCGACACTTCGTTGCAGACGGGGCTCGAGGCGATGCGTCACGGCGCGTACGACTACCTAACGAAGCCCGCGACCCTCGATGAGATGGAAGCCGTCATTCGCAAGGCCGACGAGAAGCGGCGGCTGGTAAAGCAGAACGCCTCTCTTCGTTCAGTTATCAGACCGACGACCGCCGGCGACGATGCCGTGCCGATCGTCCGAGAGAATTCCCTGATGGCGGCGGTCGTGGCGCAGGCTGAGACGGCTGCGCGTACAGATTCTACGATCCTTTTGACGGGCGAATCGGGAACCGGCAAAGACATTTTGGCGCGATTCATTCATTCGAAGAGCACGCGCAAAAACATGCCCATGATCACCGTCAACTGCGGGGCGTTACCGGAAAACTTGTTCGAGTCAGAATTCTTTGGCCACGAGCGCGGCGCTTTTACCGGCGCGACGTCTTTGCGTCGCGGCCTGGTTGAGGCGGCGGATGGTTCGACTTTATTCCTCGATGAAATCGGAGACCTGCCGCGGGGAATGCAAGTGAAGTTTTTGCATTTCCTCGAGCAGGGAAGATTTCGCCGCGTGGGATCTACGCGTGATCAAACGGCTGATGTACGCGTTATTGCCGCCACCAATCGCAACCTGACGGTCGCGGTCGAGCGCAAGGAATTTCGCGCCGACCTGTTCTATCGCCTGAATGTCGTTGCGCTTCACGTGCCGCCGCTCCGCGACCGCCGGGAAGACATCGCGAAACTGATCGACTACTTTCTGGACGTTTATCGGCAACGCTTCAACCGGCCGAAACTGAATCTGACGGACGAGGCGAACCAGCGTCTACTCGAATATCCCTGGCCTGGTAACGTGCGCGAGTTAAGAAACTACCTCGAACGCGTCGCGGCGATTTCTCCCACCGACACGATTGACGCCGACCAAACTCCTGAGCTCTCGCCCGAGGCCGAAATTGAGGCTGCTACGCCTGAACCTGTTCCGCGCCGGCTCGAAGAACTGGAGCGCGAACACATCCTGCGCGTGCTGCGACAAAGCGAGGGTAACCGCGAGCGTGCGGCCACGATTCTCGGCATCTCGTCACGGACGCTTTATCGTAAGCTTCGCGAGTACGAGCGCGAGCGCGGCATTGATTCCGAGGGCTAAAATCCAGCAAGGGCGGTCCCTCTCAAAGCCCCTCCCCTTACATTCTTTGACGCTCAACAGCCTGACAGAATGGCAGTCGCTGACAAAAAGTCGGAGCTTTGCACAGTTTCTTGCCTACCTGGAAATCTCGAAAAACATTAGGAAATTGACCGAATAGGGGGCAGTTCGCCTGGGTTCGGGCAGATGTCCGCCCCACTTCGCCCCGCGCGGCACAGACCTTGTAATGCGGTGGCTGCGGGCTGTTTGTCTTTCACCTGCAGTCCTGCCTCGACCGAACAAGGAATTGGGAAGAAGTCGCAGATCCCCGATGCGAAGCACGTGGGACTGCGATCCCACCACAAATCTTAAGGAGCAAACGAAATGTTCAACTCAAAAAAGAAAATTGCCGCGCTCACTCTGGCGACGCTGTCGCTGCTCGCGGTTAGTGCGGTGGGTTTCGCCCAGCGACACCACCTGATTGCTGCGATTGCTCGCCCTGACGTCAAGATGCAATTGTCAGCCGCCGTTGAGCGCGATTCGGAACTCGTGCCTTTGGAAAAAGCCTCAGTGGTCAAGCCCGGTGAAGTTCTGGACTGGACCATCGTGTCTGAGAACAACGGAAACGCGGCGGCGCACGACTACAAAGCCGTGGCGCGCATTCCCCGCGGCACCGAGTTCATCGCCGGCAGCGCGAAAGCCGACGGCGCGAAGGCCGTTTACAGCATCGACAACGGCAAGTCGTTTTCCGACAAACCGACCGTCGAAGAGAAGCAAACGGACGGAACCGTGAAGCGAGTCGCTGCCCCGGTGGCGATGTACACGGACATCCGTTACGAATGGTCTGATCCGCTCGCCCAGGGCGGCAAACTGTCTGCTTCTTACAAACTGCGCGTCAAGTAATGCGCGCCTCACGACTGCCAATCTTTCCCAATTCAATGAGGACCACCATGAACAACCCACAAACAAATTCTACGGGCGCTAACATGCTTCGGCTGCTGGTTGCAGCGCTGATCGTGTTGGCTTTCTTTGGTCGCGCGGCCGCGCAAACACCGGGCGGCACTGTGATTTCGAACCAGGCCAGCGCGTCCTACTCTGACGGAACGAACACGTACGAAACCGTTTCGAACACGGTGACAGTAACTGTGTCGAACGTTTCGGGTATCACGATCACACCTGATGCGGGCAGCAATCCGACGGTGGTCGCCGGTCAAACTGGAGTCCTTTATGACTTCACAGTTTCGAATACCGGTAACTTCACCGATCAGGTTCGCTTCCTCGCAAGCGGCGCCAGTGTTCGCGTCGTTGGGCCGGGTGCGATTTCGCGAGCGGTCATCGATGACGACAACAATGGATTCGATGCCGGTGACGCTGACATCTTTACAAACGGCGCCGACGTGCTCTCCGCGAACATCGCGCAGAACGGATCAATTCGCGTGTTGGTTGAAGTCAGCGTGAACGCCGGTGCGACTGCGGGGCAGACTGTCCAGGTGCTGCTCGGCGACGCGTCGACAGGCGGTCCATCATTCGACAACCAGGCCGCGAACAGCTCGGCCAATGAAGTGCGCACCGTCTCGGCCACCTCCGTGAACGGCTTGCGCGAAGGCCGCGGCGACATCTCAGTAACCGTCGCAAATGACGCGCTGCTGCAGTTGACGCTGACGGCGCCCTCCGGCCCGGTCGCGCTTGGCTCGGATATCACCTACGGATGGCAAGCATGCAATAACGGCGCGCGCGACGTTTCCGGCGTGACGCTGAATGCCTCTACGCAGGTTTATGTGGTGGCGCCCGTTCCGGTTAGTACTGTCCTCAAGTCCGGCCAATCGTTCCCGGTCGGCACGCTCTACACTATTAGCCCAATCACCACAGGACCTTTGACAGCGGTCTGGACGCCGGTTGCGCCGGTGCCGCTCGCGCTGACCACCCGCGTAGCGTTCCCGGTTGGCGCTGCGCTTAATGCCGGAGTTTGTGCGCCGTCCATCAACATGGTGGTCACCACTCTGACAGGCATCAACGCGTCAATCCCAATCGATGAGATTGGCGATCTGTTTGGCAAGAACACCGTAAACGCCAACATCACCGATCAATCGGGCGATGCCGCGTCGAACAATGGCGATGGCAACGCGAACTTCACGGAAGGCCTGGTTCCGGGCGCCGGACACGGTGTCATTCAGCAGACCACGCTGA
>DASUTF010000072.1:0-3182 GCA_036374695.1 Pyrinomonadaceae bacterium | reverse complement strand
TGATCGAATTCCGTTTGCAGCGTTTCGAGTTCTTTCTCAAGATCTGATGGCTTCGTCTTTTGTTCGCTGGCCACACTAACACCGGTCAGTAGCGCCGCTATTTCCTGTTGCCGATTAAGGTTTTCCTGCTTGCGCTTGAGTAAGTCGGCCGGCACACCCTCCGTGATTTGCGCGTTTACTTCCGCGAGCATGTCGAGCAGGGAACGAGCACGCGCTTGTTCGGAGATGCGCAGGGCCTCAGACGCGTACTCGAGCGCCTTACCCGAGAGCGGTTGGCCCGGCGAAGAACTTGTCAGCGCCATTTCCGCAAACGCCGCGACGGCTTCGTCGTAGACGTCTCTGGTTGTGGCAAGAAATGTCGTGCGCGCTTCGTCGGCGCGAACGCTGCCCGCGCGAATCTGCTCGATCGTATTCAGAGAGTCGCGATAAGCGGCGAGCGCTTGTTCGCGAAGCTTCGCTGGATCTTTCTCCTGCGCTGCTTGCAACCAGAGACTGCGGCCGCGGCCGCGTTGGGCGGGCCATATCAAATCAAGCCGTTTGTCTTCCTCGGCGCCCTTTTGTGCTGCTTCGTATAGCTTGGCCGCGTCTTTGTAGCGACCTTCTTTCAACGCCACGTCGCCGAGGCTGGTGCGCGCCGCGGTACGAAAGCGCCGAGTCTGGCCAAGTTTCGCAACGATCGGCAGTGAGCCGCCGCCGGCGCTCATGGCATTCTCGAAATGTTTCTTTGCCGTCGGCAGATCGTTGTTCGCAAATGCGATGCGGCCCGTGCCGAGTTCATAAGTCATGTAAACGATTGCGACGCGATACTCGTCCATCTCTTTCTTCACTTCGAGAAAGCCAATGGCGCTGCTTACGGGCGTGGCTATATCAGCGCGACCGGTCGAAATGCTGCCGACGATTCCGCCGAGACCGCCGAACCGCCGCGTCGCCTTCGCCGCCGCGCTTTCAGGTTTCTTCACAGTCATTCGTGCATAAGCCGTGCCCGCCCTGGACATGTCGCCGAGCCGGAAGCTCGTGTCGCCAATTTTCGCGAGCATCAGGTTAGCGTTGAAGCCGTTGTCAGCAGTGCTGGCAGCAGTTTCGGCAGCCGCACCTGTCGTTGCGCCCGCCTGCCCAGCAACCGTGCTGGTGACGGCCTGAGTTTTCTGGTCCCTGGCCGCTGCAGCCGTAAAAGCTTCGTAGGCTTTCTCGAAATGTTCGAGCGCAACTTTGTACTGCCCCTGGAGCAGGTACAGATCGCCGAGTGCGTCACGCGCGGCCGCGATGCCGCGTTGATTGTTTGCTTGCGTGTACAGAGTCAGAGCGGTTTGCAGATGATTCAAAGCCTGATCGGCGTGGCCTTGCTTGAGCAGGCTGCGGCCGGTGGAAAGGGCGGAGGACGGATCTGCCTGAGCCGCGCTGTTAGGCTCGGAGCGTGCGCTTACCTGAGTTAGCGAGTGGAAGCCGAGAACGACAACGAGCAGGACGAGCGCCGTAGGCGCGAAATATTTATAGAACTGGCCTTGCATTTTTGAATACCTCGATTGTGACGAATCCCGCGGGGCGGGATTCGTCACAATCGAAATAACCAACCTAAAGGCGAACAACTATAAACATTCAGCCGCTACGCGGCTCCACGGCCAATCCAAAGCGCCGCCATGGGCGGCGCACTCCAAATCACTTGTGAACCAAGTCCAAAACCGTCACGAGCATTGGTTCGTTGCTCGAGGCGCTTATTCGAATTACGGACGGTTGGGGCATTGACTTGTCTAACCCCAACCCGCGCGTCATCGCAACTTTTTCACGTTCGGTTTGCGCCTGGCCGAAATTTTGGGTCGTAGCGACCTTGACCTGCGCCGTCGTCGCTTTTTCGATTTGCTGCCACACGTCGGCCGGCGCTTGCCACGGACATTTGTCTTTGTTCAGCCCGCAAAACGCCACGAGTTCATCGGCGGTGGGCACGCCGCTGAGCGGCTCGCGAGTCACCACAATGAAAACTCGCTCACTGCCGGGGTCACCGTAGAACTCGAACCAGCGCAAGCGCTCTTCCGGTTCTTCGCTTGATGGCACTTCGACGGGCACGTGAGCCTCGACCCAATTTTCGCCGCCATCGAGTCGCGCGTCGGGAAAAATCATGCGCGGCGCGGCGCCGTTTTCGCTATTAAAGATGTACAAGTACCCATCGATGTTCGGCTCAAGGGCAATCCTGATCCGGTCGCCGGTGCGGAACTCCCGCGTGGGTTCAACGCGAATGGCGCGTCCGCTCGGCTCGCGCATAAAGATTGTGTAACCCAAGCCAATTGCGGGTTGAGCTTTTCGCGACGGCGGCCGGTTCGTCGCAGCCGGTGTGGCGGTATTTGTGTTCGTGGCAGCGGACACGTTTGCTGCTGACGTCGCACTTGTGTTTGTCTTTGGGGGCCGGCGACGATGGCGTCGTGAAGGGCCTTTCAGGTTAGTCGTCTTCGGACGACTCTCGATAAACGCGCCGCGCACATCGTCATCCTGAGCGCTGACGAGGAAAACTCCCGTAGCGAATACAATCACCGCCGATATTGCAATCAACAATCTAAATCTCATGACCAACTCCTCAAGTATCCGGATCATTTGTGTTCGATGCGAACTCTAAACACAACGGACGCCTTCTCGGTCTCGTTTTGCGGCACTTTTACCGCAGTTTGAGGTGAAGCGCCGCCCTTAACCACTTCGATTGTTGCGGGCGCCGATCGTGCCTGTGCCTGAAAACTCTCCCATTCGTTGATCTCGGCCGGTGTTAGTTGATGCGGAGCAGGAGCGGCGAGAAAAGCCGGCGAAATCAGCGGCTCCCTTGAAAACACAAAAGTGAATTCATCCGTACCTGCGTTGCGATCCAGAGTGATCCAGTTGCTTCTGTCCGCAGAATCGGCCGGAAAGACGAAATCCCGGCCGCTCGCGATTGAATTCACTCCGGCCGCGAATTTTGGAGAGTAATACGTCAAGAATGTTGTCGGTGCGTTGTTGGATCCGGGTCCAACGATGTAGAGAAATCCATTCTCGTTTGGCGAGAAATGAAACTTAAACGATTCGCCGGATTGCATGTGCACCGTGTCCCCGGCGCGAAACGCCGCATCGCGATTCTCTGTTTCGACCTCGATCCAGTATCGCCCGACTTCGTGCAATGAAACCGGCAAATCAGAACCACCCGAGGGAGTAGTCGCGGGGGTGTT
>DASUTF010000071.1:0-13661 GCA_036374695.1 Pyrinomonadaceae bacterium | reverse complement strand
GCCCACCCGGAACTCATCGTGCGGACTAACCAGGTCCATCGATCGCCGCGCAGGCGAATAAAGCGTGACGTGCCGCACCGGTGGACCGAGGCAGTCTTCGGGAAACTCAAAGTCTTCAAGCGTCCGCCGCACGAAGATCCCGGTCGTATGTACCGAATGCGCGAGCGTCGGTTTTCGATCAACCAGGAGTATGCGAAGACCCTGCGCCGCCAGCAGACGCGAGCACTGTAATCCTGCCAGGCCGGCTCCGATAACCACTACGTCGAATGTTTTCATTGCGGTCGGGTACTTCAAACTTTGTGAAAAGAATTCTCAGGTCGCAGTGGGTTACGCAGCAATGTGGGTTCCCACACCTGCGAGTTGTATGCGGGCGGAGATCGAATCTGAGACTGCCGGGAGTTGACGTGGGACGCGCATCTTGCGCGTGATTTCACGGGCGGGAGCCCGGGCCACTTTCTTTGAATGAAGAGGAATAATCTAAGGCCGTTAAAGACGCTAAGGCACAAGCACAACCTTGCCGGTGTTCTTACGCTCTTCCATGTGCCGGTGGGCTGCGGCGATCTGATCGAAAGGAAAAGCTCGATCGACGTGCGGGCGAATCCAGCCTTCGGCGACGCCGCGCATGATCTCCTGCGTCCAGTCGCGCACCTTTTCTCCTTCGCGCCACATGTGGCCGAGGTTCAGTCCGAACACGCCTTTGTTTCTGTTCATCAGTCCGAGCGGACTAAACCGGGGCATCTGCGCAATCGCTTTGAAGGCGCGGAACTTGCCACGAATTCCTGAAGCCGAGGCCACGGACATGCCGAAGACGCCCATGCGACCCGTGGCGCGCAGCGCCCGATAACTCTTTTTCCAACTGGGTCCGCCCAAGGGATCGATGACGAGTTCCACTCCGCGGCCACCGGTCAGGCTCATCAGCACCGGCAACCAATCCTGATTGCGATAGTCGATGGCATGATCCAACCCGCGCTGATAGAGAAACTCGTGCTTGCCCGCGCTCGCCGTGCCGAAAGTTTTTGCGCCGATGTGTTTGGCAATATCCAGGGCCGCTAATCCAACCCCGCCGCCCGCGTTATGAATCAGGACGGCTTCGTCTTTCCTCAAGCCGCCCATCGTCACGAGCAGCGCCCAGGCCGTTAAGTAATTCACCGGAATTGCGGCCGCTTGTTCGAATGTGAGCGAGTCAGGTTTGGCAAATGCCTGGGCGGCAGGAACGACGAGGAGTTCGGCCTGACCTTTGAAGCGAGTCATCGCGATGACGGACTTACCAATCAGATTCCGATCGACTCCTTCGCCGGCTTCTTCGACTATGCCGGCCGCTTCATAACCCATCACGCAAGGTTTCGGCGGGCCGTCGGGATACAAGCCCTGCCGCGCAAGGATGTCGGCAAAGTTAAGTCCGGCGGCTTTCACGCGCACGAGGACTTCGTCGCGACCTGGTTTTGGATCGGGCGACTCTTCAACGCGCATCACATCAACGTCACCGTTTTTGGTGGTCACGATCTGTAGCATTTGTTCTTCCTTTCGCGGGCTTGAAAGCTGACAAAGATTACTCGCAAACCCTCGGCTTTGTCTTGCCACTGCGGGTGCGTTAGATTGACGGCACCAGTCTGGTTCCGGAAAAGGAGATTGTTGATGTTGAAGAAATCATGTTCTGTGCTGTTGGCCTTCCTGTTTTGCGGCTTCGCTTGCTTGCCCGCTCACGCGCAAAACGCTCCCAATAACCTTGCGCATCTCACGGTTTACAACGCAAACATTGCGGAGTTTCTTGACGAGCGGATGATCGAATTGCAGCCGGGCCGCAACACGATCGTCTGGCGCAGCCTGATGCCGCGCGCCAGCATCCGTACCGTGCGCGTTATCGCTCAGGACGCGGAAGTCTTACGCCAGGACGTGACCTATGACGGCCCACAGGTGAATAACGAAAAGTCGCCGGTGCTACATCTCGTAATCCAAAACCGCGGCCCGGCGGCGCGCAAGCGCGTGCAGGTTGACTATCTCGCACCCGGCCTCTCCTGGCAGGCGGATTACTTGCTCGTGTTGGAACCGACAGCGAAAGATGCGCCACCCACCGCCGCGATGCTGGATTCATGGGTGTCGCTGAACAACAACACTGGCGTAGATATCGACGCCGGCACGATCGATCTGGTGGCAGGCGAAATCTCTTTGTTGTCCGACGGATCAAGCGCCGGTTACCGGCGCGAATACACGACGCAGGCGCAATCAAACATTTCGAGTATTAACGAGGACACAGGCACTGGAACATCATTCGCTGATGTCGCCAGTCTGAGCGCTTTCAACCGCTTCACGCTCGGCAACAACATAAGTCTGAACGCCAACGCCATCATTAGCCGTTTTCCGATTTTTCAGCGCGCGCGGCTGGCCGTAGTCCAACGAAACATCTTTGAAAATACTTACGACGCGCAGACGATGGGACGTGGCGGCTTCATTCTGCTGCCGCGCGGATTAGAAGTGAGGCTGGTCGCAAAGAACACCGCGGGCGCGCCCATGCCCGCCGGACTGGTCACGATGTATCAACGCGAAGGCGCCATTTCGCAGATCGTCGGACAGGATCGCATCGGTTTCGTCCCGCCAAATGGCGAGTTCAGTTTGAGCCAGGGCCGTTCAACCACAATCTTCGGCACCCGGCGGATATTGGAACGTCGCGTCGTAGACGAGCGAGTAGGAAACGAAAACGATCAAAAACTGGTGACAAAAGTCGAAATCGTTTTGATGAATCGTGGCTCCGCACCAGCCGAGGCCTTCGCGCGGGAAGGCATCGAACGCTACGACGACAATCTATGGAAGATCATCGAAAGTACCGTGCCGGCTGAGCCGCTCGGCGCAAACACGGTTCAGTTCAAAGCGACAATCCCCGCCGGCGGCAGGGTGACGATCACTTACACGGTCGAAAGTGACTAGACGTAGTTTTTAACTCTGGGTCTCTCTATGAGGTCTCGGTGTCTCTGTGGTTAACGCTTTCGATAGTCTTTACCACCGAGGCACAGAGGAGACACTGAAATACACAGAGAACGACCATGAGTACAAAAAGGCGCAGAGTGTTTACCACTCCGCGCCTTTCAATTTGGGAAGTGAAACGCGCACTAGCCGGCGGTCGCCGTGTCGCTCTTCTTCTTGTTCGGCTGCGGGACGACGCGCAGGTAAGGCTTGACCGTCTTCCAACCACCCGGGAATTTTTCCTTCGCTGCTTCGTCGCTCAGCGCCGGCACGATGATCACGTCGTCGCCGTCTTTCCAATTAGCCGGCGTCGCCACGCTGTAATTAGCCGTCAACTGAATCGAATCGATCACGCGCAGGACTTCATCGAAGTTCCGGCCCGTCCCCATCGGATAGACAATCATCAGTTTGATCTTTTTGTCCGGCCCGATGACGAAAACGTTCCGCACCGTCATGTTGTCTGCGGCGGTGCGCCCTTCAGAAGTTCCGGCCGTCGCGGCAGGCAACATGTCATAAAGTTTCGCCACTGCCAGGTCGGTATCGCCAATCATCGGGTAATTCGGCGCGTGACCGGTCGCGTCTGCGATATCGGTTGACCAGCGCGAGTGGTTCTCGACCGGGTCAACGCTCAACCCGATGACCTTCACGTTGCGCTTGTCGAATTCGGGTTTGATGCTGGCCATGTAGCCAAGTTCGGTGGTGCAGACCGGTGTGAAATCCTTCGGATGTGAAAACAAAACCGCCCAACTGTCACCAATCCATTCGTGAAAATTGATTGGCCCTTCAGTCGTCTGGGCCGTGAAATCCGGCGCCGTGTCTCCTAAACGTAATGCCATGATTGTATTCCTCCCTGAAAGAAACTCTTGTGAACGAAATGCTTCGGTTAAAGCTGATTATGACCGGGAATTATGGTGAGGGTTTTATTCCCATTCGAGGCGCAAGTCAAGTTTGTCGTCAGGCGACTAGCGTCCTGTTTCGCACTTGCGACTTGGCGTCTTTGCGTGCGCCTGCATCTTTGGCAAGCAGCGACTCACGCAAAGGCGCTAAGACGCAAAGACACGCAAAGTAAGATTCTATTACCACGCGTCACACAGCCACAATCGCAATTTTGTTTTTGTCAGCCAGTTGGCGCATCTCTTCACGCTCAAACATCAGAGTCTTCCCGGCGGTCAGGCACAAACAGGTCGCCCCGGCATCGATCATCGTTTGAATCGTCGAGCGGCCAACTACCGGCACATCGAACCGCATGTCCTGATCGGGCTTGGCGATCTTCACGACGGTTAGCCGGCCGCGCACCAGTTCGCCGGCACGACGAATCACGGCATCAGTGCCTTCCATTGCCTCAATCGCCACGCAGGCGCGGCCGCGAACGACGATAGTTTGGCCCAGGTCGAGGCGCGCGATCTCGTGCGCCACTTCGAGTCCGTATTCGATGTCGCCACGCTCGCGTTCGTCAGGCTTCCGTTTGGTCAGGATCCCCGGTTGCGGCAGGTGCTCCTGCAAAAAAAAGGTTGAATCGATCAGCTCAATTCCTTCACTTGCCAGCTCATTGGCGACGGCGCCGATCAATGCGTCAGTGTTCTTGCGCGGCAGACGGAGAAGCATTTTCACCATCCGCAGATCGGGAATCGAGCTGCTGAAGATCTGCACGTGTTTGACCTGTCCGGCCATGATGGCTTTCTCGACGCCTTCTTTTTTGAAAAAGCGCAGCATCTTGCCGAGCTGGCCGACGCCAACCCAGGCCACGTTGTCCGAAACTTTTTCGATGTTTGGATCGGTCTCTTCACGAATGGCCGCGACGGCGACCTGGGCGCCGGCTCTCTTTGCGCCCTCGAGGACCAGGAAAGGAAAGGTGCCGTTTCCCGCGATCAATCCGAGCTTGAATGGGTGTTGGGTGTTGGGTGATGGGTGTGGGGGTGACGTCATGGGAACGGTCGCCACCCTCACTTTACGACGCCGCGCGGAGAGGACTCAATGAACGTCACGAGTTCATCTATTTCGGGAACGTTCTTAATCTCCGTGCGAATGCGTTCGACTGCTTGCGAGGTGTTGAGTTTCGCAGTCAGTAATAAATGAAAGGCGTGATGGAGCGCCTCCATCGTCTCGCGCGAGTAGCCGCGCCGGCGCATGCCGACTTTGTTCAGGCCGTAGCATTTTGCGTGATTGCCGACCGTGAGCGCGAACGGCAGAGCATCTTTCACCACGACCGAGTAGCCACCGACGTAGGCCTCACGGCCAACGCGACAGAATTGGTGCACGCCTGAGTAAGCGCCAATGTTAGCGCTGTCCTGCACGATGACGTGGCCCGCGAGCGTTGCCGCGTTGGCCATGATCACGTTGTTACCGATCAGGCAATCATGGGCGATGTGTGTTTGCGCCATCAGGAAGCAATCGTCACCAGTGCGGGTGATACCGCCACCGCCCCTGGTGCCACGGTGAATCGTGACGAATTCGCGGATGCGATTGCGGCGGCCGATCTCAGTCTCAGTGTCTTCGCCCGCAAATTTCAGGTCCTGCGGCGGCAGGCCAATCGAAACGAAAGGGTAGATGTGTGTTTCATCGCCGATGCGCGTGCGGCCGTCGATCACGCAGTGCGAGTCGATGCGCACGCCGTTGCCGAGTTCGACATCGTCGCCAATCGTAACGTACGGGCCGATATAGCAACCGTCGCCAATGCGCGCGCGGGGGCTGACGATGGCAGACGAATGAACCTGATTTGATTGCGACTGTTTCTCGCTTTGCATGAATGGAGAACTCATCGTGGGGTTTAAGGTTCTCGATCGGCGATCACACTCGTAAGTTCGGCATCCGCGCAAATTTGTCCGTCAACTTTTGCTTCCCCGCGCATGCGCTGAATGCGCGAGCCGGTGCGCAACGCCGTCACTTCCAGTACCAAAGTGTCCCCCGGAACCACGGGGCGTCGAAAGCGCGCTTCCTTGATGCCGGTAAAGAGCACCAGCTTCTGATCGCGATTTTCAATTTCACGCAGGGCCAGGATGGCGCCACATTGCGCGAGCGCTTCAATCACCAGCACGCCCGGCATCACCGGCGCGCCCGGAAAGTGGCCCTGAAAATATTCTTCGTTGATGCTGACTTGCTTGATGCCGACGACGCGCGTGCGGGGTATGAGTTCGATGATCCGATCGACGAGCAGAAACGGATAGCGGTGCGGGAGGAGTTTCTTTATTCCTTCAGAGTCGAGAACGGTTTCCATGGAAAGATCATTTTCCATTTGTCATCTGTCATTTTTCCTTTTGTCTTTGCCATCGGTGCAAACGCGAATGCAGGCCTTGATCGAATGGCAAATGAAAAATGACAAATGGAAAATGTGTTTTGGTGTTAGCGCGGCGTCGTGGCCGCGGTCGCCGGGTTCTTGCGGTTGTAATCCGCGATGAACGCTTTCGTTATGTCGATGGCGTCGGCGGCGTAAACCAGCGGCACCTGAGTCCCATCGATAATCATGGTAATGCCATTGGCCTTGCCGAACAGGTCGAGTGCCTTGCCGACGTCTTCCTGCAAAGGCATCAGCAGTTCGGCGCGGCGCCTTTGATAATTTAGCCGCGCGTCTTCACCTTTGCGCTCGTAAGCCTTCTTCTGTTCGTCAAACTGATTGATTTTCGCCTGAATCTGCTGCGGAGTCGCGGGCGTGGCGCCCTGCTGCATCTTCTTGATTTCTTCCTGCAGC
Organism: Pyrinomonadaceae bacterium; assembly: GCA_036374695.1. Taxonomy (GTDB): domain Bacteria; phylum Acidobacteriota; class Blastocatellia; order Pyrinomonadales; family Pyrinomonadaceae; genus UBA11740. The sequence goes on along the minus strand of DASUTF010000071.1, from coordinate 7,018 downwards.
GCGTTCAATCTTTGCGCCGTCTGGTTCAGCTCGTTTTGCACCGGCTGAAACTCAGCGTTCAGTTTGGTAACAGTTGCAGAATACCGTGTGATGCCTTCTTTCGCATCCTGAAAGGCCCCGGAATAGATGACGGCGATCTTGCTGCGTGGTACGGCCGCCGTTTGTGGCGGGGCCGAAGGTGTCGGGCCTGGCGTCTGGGCAGACGCGGCCGCTGAGATCGTGACGAGCAAAAGTGACAACAAAATTCGTTTCATAGTTAGTTACTTAACGGCGAAATGCGGAGAGAGGCAAATGCCCAATCTCCGCATCTGGTTCTGTTCATCAAGCTCCGGTTACTTCGGCGGCGTCAACGAAGCGGTCGCCGGGTTCTTGCTGTTGAATTCAGCAATGAAGGCGCGCGTGATATCCATCGCGTCCGCCGCGCTCACGATACCCTGAACTTTCGTGACATCCAGGATCAGGGTAATGCCCCTGGCCTTCGCAAAGACGTCGAGCGCTTTGCCGATGTCTTCGTAAATCGGACCCAGGACTTCCTCAAGACGCTTGTTGAATGCCGCCTGCGCATCTTCACCCTTACGCTTGAAGTCCGTTTCCATGATGGCGATTTTGTCTTGCTGCTGTTGGGTTACCTTGGCGTCCTGCACCGGCGCAGCTTTCTGCAAATCGGTTTTAGCTTTCTCGATTTGTTGTTGCAGGTTCTGCAGCTCGGTTTGGCGCGGCTGAAACTCAGCATTCACTCTTTTCAGCGCGCTGACGAACTTGGCAATGCCTTGCTTCTCATCAGCAAAGGCCGAGCTGTCGATCAAAGCGACTTTGCTATCCGGAACGCTGACCGTTACTGGAGCCGTCGGCCCCGGTTGCGTGCTGGTGCCGGCGGCCGGGCGCGTCTGCGCGGAAACCGAAGCAACCGTCAATGCCACGAAAAAAGCGACCGCGGCTGTCGCACGAATAACTTTCATAACCTGTCGTACTACTCCTTAAATTCAAGAGGCGATGGACCTGAAGACTTAGTTGTCCTGATCGCCGGATTGGTTTGCCTCTGCAGCTTAAGCGTTGGCGTATTCAGACTAGAAGGTGCGGCCTACGCTAAACCGAAACGTGGTCTTCTTCTCGTTGAAGATAAACGGAACGTTGTCAATAATCTGGAAGTCGCCGCGCGCTCTCGGATTATACGCATAAATCAGCCGAAAAGGCACGTTTAGAACCGGCACTTGCACGCGCAGCTCGCCCCCGATACTGGTGTGAAAGTCGCCGATCTTACCGAACTTGGCTTCGCCCAGGCGCGCTACGGTCGTCGTCTGCGCCTCGCCGCGAAGGAATACCGGCTGAAATCCCGGCGGAAGCTGCGTTGCCGGAACAATAATCCCAACCTGACTATTGTCGAGCTCCGCCTGCGTAACGATACGGTTATCACGCGCGACGAGGCCGAGAAATGGCGAGGTCGCCAACTGCGGGTTCTTGCATAGCGCAATCGCCGACAAGGTCACCGCGCCGCCCGGAATGAAGCCGCCGGCGAAACGCGGGCACGCCAGGGCGCCAACGGTTTGCAGGAATGGGCTATCGGTCAGGAACTCGCTGGAAAAGGCCTGGTCGCCATTGGTGCGCCAATTAAAGGACGATCCGATGTCCGCAAACAAGGCCGCCGAGACGGTACTGCCAAAGATTGGAATGCGATACTCAAAATTCCCGAGCAGCTGCGTATCGCCACCAAGCCGGAAGTAATTCCGGTTCAGCTGCGCTACGTTGTTTCCCTCAGGCCCGGTGAACAATCCGATCAGAGCCAACTGCGACGGCAGTCCCGCGGACACGGGCGTGCCTGACGCATTGGTGGCCAGCGTGACATTTCGCGATGCTATGTACGTGTCGAGCGGATAGAACGGGCTGATACCTCGCGGTGGATACCCTCGAATCGAAAACTCATCGCCGAGGAAGTAGCGCTCGTAAACCGGGACGCCGGCCACAAACGCCAGCGAATTGGCGCCCCTGACTTTATTGGAGATCGCGAATGCGCCGACGGTGCCGGCTTGAATGCGGAACGCGAAGACGTGCGGGTGATTGCTCTTCTTGTTGCGGATCGGATAAAACTGAGTGAATTCAACCGTCGGTTGATACGTGCGAACGTCGCCGAGCAATCCGGCGAAGGCCAATCCCACCGTCAACGAACGGCCGGATGTCGCATCGATGCCGCCTTTGTAATCGCGCACGTCGTAGGCAAACGTCCCGGTAATGCGGCTGGTGACGATGTTCGGCTGCCGGTAAACGATGGGAATGAACGCTTCCGCCTGGCCGCTCTGGTTAACTTCCGGATCTTTCGTGCTGGACATGCTGAACAGGTACGAAAGTCCGACCCGCGAAAACTGAGTGAACGGCCGTTTGCGATAGAACTCAGACAGCGGCGAGCTCGCGAAGACGGAAACGCCGTACGAGTCGCGGGTGAAAAGGTTTTCTGAACTGGCCTGCGCGAAGTCCAAAGCCGAACCGAACAGGCCTTGCTGCGCTTCAAGATTTGAGGACAGCGCCGTGCCTTCGCCAAAAAACTTTTGCGAAGTTGCGAAGACAGAAAAGCCCGCGGTAATCGGACGGTTCCTGATGTACGGTTCGGTAAACGAGAAGCTGAAGTTGCGCTGGCGATTGCCCGCCGCCATATCAACCGAAAGCACTTCGCCGCGACCAAACAGGTTGTTCGTCGCGTAGTGCAAACCAAAAAACGAGCCGCCGATGCCCGATATGCCACCGTTGAATGAAATTTCCTGGCGGCCTTTCTCGGAAACTTTCAGAGTGATATCAACCAGCGCTTCTTCTTCATTAGTGCGATAGTCGGCATCCTTGTCCTTGTCGATCGGATTGAAGTAGCCCAGCTGGTTCAACCGGATGATCGAATACTCGAACATGTTCTGGTTGTAGATATCGCCTTCGTTGATCAGCACTTCACGACGGAGCACGTTGTCGCGGGTAAAGGTGTTGCCCGTAAACTCGAGCCGGCGCAAGGTAAATTGCTTGCCTTCGTCGATCGTGACGAGAAAATCCGCCACACCTTCCTCCGGCTTCTGCGGATTATCTTTGAACGTCGGTTGAATTTCCGCCGTGTATTGAATAAAGCCCTGCGCGCCGTAAGCCTTCTTTAAATTCTCGTACAGCGCCTTGCTGATTGCCTCGCCGTTTGCGACGTCACCTTTCTGCAGGCCAATCACGGCCTTAATGAACTCCTCGGAATAAATCGAGTTCCCTTCGATCTTCAGGTCGCCAAGTCGAAACAATTTTCCTTCGTTGATGGGGACCGTGATGCGCAGCACGTCATCCGTTGAAGAGAGGAAGGGCAGGGGCAAAATTGGAAAGCCCGTGCGCCGCCGGCCGAGGCCTTCGATGCGCGGCTCGCCGTGGCGCGCCTGCAGATAACCTTTCGACCGCATGTAGTTATCAACCAGGTGCAGGTCGTAGTCGAGTTTCTCGCGATGCAGGATGTCCTGTTCTCTAATTCGTGAGAACAGGCCAGCTTGCTTCACGAACTTCATCTGGCTGCGAAGTTGCCCGCTCTTGAAAACTTTGCTGCCCTCAAATTCAATCTCAGCCACGCGCACCCGCGCGCCCTCGTCAATGCGGAAGGTTATCGCCACTGACGTCGCAGAGATCTGTTCTTTCTCTTCGGTGATGACCGCGTTCGGATGGCCCTTGGCGGCAAGTAGTTGTTTTAGTACGCGGATCGCGTTGCGAGCTTTAACCGGATCATAGATGGCTTCTTTGGAAATCCCGACGCGCTGCTCACGAAACGCCTTTAAGACGTCTGACTCAGGCACGCTGCTGAGCCCTGCGAAAATGATGTCGCGGATAATCGGCAGCTCAACGACGAAGAACGTTACGATGATGCCGCCGCGCGGGCCCGCCTCCTGGGTCACGCGCGTCTGGACCTTGTCAAAAAATCCCAACGACAGAATAGCCTGGTAATCGCTCTGGACTCGGGCCGGACTGTAAACATCGCCCGGACGCGTCTGCACGTAATAGAGGATGTCGTCTTTGCGCAGCCGGCGATTGCCGATGACGTCTACGCTTTCAACGATCCGTTGCTGCGGGTCCTGGGCGTACGCGGGTTTCGCGAAAGCCAGTGAAGAAATGCAGATGATGGCGCTCAGAACGGCGAGCCAAACAACGCGATATGAATGCATAGGTGCCGGTTCCCTGGACGTCTCTTCCGGATACTTACTAGTCATTCCATCTGAGTTTCCAGATGGGGCAAAGCAAGAGCGCTAGTTTGTGCCATTCCACGCCGACTAGCAATCGGGGTTCCGGCACTTAAAATTAATCAGCGTTTACTGGGAAAACCGTAACACAAACATGGACGACGTGCAGCCTGGGGAGCACTTGGATTCATCGCCGCCTTCGCTCGTTGCCAGTTTTCAACTCAACAAAGCGGCGCATTATAACGGCAAAATAAAGCGAAAGTCCAAAGTGGAGCACACTTTGGACGAGAGAAACACTTGAATTGCAGCTTGTCTTACTGCGTTAGCAGCAAATCGCTGGGCTGCTCGACTCCGTTTTCATCGATCATGATCGAGCGAAAGCCGAGTTCGCCACCCTCGACGTACATTTCAACCAGCGATGCCTCACCGAGCTGACCCTGAATCAGAGCCTCCGAAAGCGGATCTTCGACATATTTCTGCAGCGCGCGTCGGAGCGGGCGCGCGCCGTATGAGCGATCGGCACAGGTCTTGTCGAGAATCCAGCGCTTCGCATCGTCAGCCAGGCGAACGATAAAGCCGTGATTCGTCATCGTGCGATTAATCTGATCCACTTGCAGTTGCAACACGTCCAGCAGATCCGGATCGCCGAGTTCATCGAAAACAATAATCTCGTCGAGACGATTGATGAACTCAGGATTGAAAGTCTGGCGCACCGAGCTCATCACCATTTCTTCCATCTTCGTCCGCGACATGTCGGCGGTGCCCTGGAAACCGAGCGACGCTCTTTTTTGAATGAAGCGCGCGCCGATGTTCGACGTCATGATGATGATCGTGTTCTTGAAGTCCACCGTGTTGCCGAGCGCGTCGGTCAGGATTCCGTCTTCAAAGACCTGCAGCAAAATATTGAAGATGTCCGTGTGCGCCTTTTCGATTTCATCGAACAGCAACACGGCGTAGGGCGAGCGCTTCACGCGTTCCGTCAGTTGGCCCCCTTCTTCGTGGCCGACGTAACCTGGGGGCGAGCCGATCAATTTCGAAACGGAATGCTTCTCCATGAACTCGGACATGTCGAAGCGAATCATCGCGCGCTCGCTACCGAACAGAAACTGCGCGAGTGATCGGGCAACTTCAGTCTTGCCGACGCCGGTGGGTCCAAGAAACAGGAACGAGCCGACCGGGCGGTGCGGATTCTTCAAGCCCGCCCGCGAGCGTCGAATGGCGCGCGAGAGCGCCGAGATCGCCGGTCGCTGTGAAACGACGCGTTTGTGCAGTTCGGTTTCGATGCGAAGAAGTTTCTTTGACTCTCCCTCCTTCAGCGACGTGATGGGGATGCCGGTCCAGCGCGCAATCACTTCTTCAACGTCGCCGCGCGTCACCTCTCCAACCACTATCGGATCTTCTTCTTCGATGGGCGCTTGCGCACGGCCGTACGTGGCGCGCTCCCATTCTGTCAGCGAGGCGGTCAACGCATCGATGCTTCCCTGCTCAGCGCGCACGCGCAGCTTGACTCGCGCTCCCGCTTCGTCGATCACGTCGATGGCTTTGTCCGGCAGGAAACGATCGGGAATGTAGCGGCTTGACTGGATAACCGCGGCCGCCAGCGCATCATCGGCGTAATGTACTTGATGAAAACTCTCGTATCGCTCGCGAACGCCGGCCAAAATCTCGATCGATTCACCTTCGGATGGCGGTGCCACCTTGACGGCTTGAAAGCGTCGTTCAAGTGACCGGTCGCGTTCGATCGATTTGCGAAATTCCGCCGGAGTGGTGGCGCCGATGCACTGAATCTCGCCGCGCGAAAGCGCCGGCTTCAGGATATTCGCCGCATCAAGCGACCCTTCTGCCGAGCCGGCGCCTACCAAAGTATGCAACTCGTCGATGAACACGATGTACTGCGGATTGTCGATCAACTCGCGCATGATCTGCTTCAGCCGCTCTTCGAACTGACCGCGATACTTCGTCCCCGCAACGATCAAGCTGATGTCGAGCGAGAGAATGCGTTTGTTCTCGAGGAACGACGGGACTTCGCCGCGCACGATGCGCTGAGCGAGGCCTTCCACAATTGCAGTTTTGCCGACGCCGGGTTCGCCGATCAAAACCGGGTTGTTCTTTGTGCGACGGCAGAGAATCTGCACCACCCGCTCGATCTCGGGTTCGCGGCCAATCAATGGATCGAGCCGATCATTGGAAGCGTCTTCAGTTAAGTCACGCGAGAACTCGAGCAGGTGCGGAATGTCTTTGCGATGACGCGCGTCGGCGCCGCTCTGTCGCGCGATCTCGTCGCGCACTGCATTCAAGCGCAACCCGCGCTCGAATAGAATCTGCGCCGCCATCGAGCGTTCTTCACGCAAAAGTCCGAGCAGCAAATGCTCTGTGCCGATATGCCGGTGTTGCAGGCGATCAGATTCCTCGTGCGAGTAATGCAGCACACGTTTAGTTTCGGGCGCCAGCGGCAATTCGACGGAAGTTGGAATGCGCTCGCGCAGTAGCGTGCGGCCTTCAATCTCTCTACGAATGGCTTCGATGGTGATTTGCGCGCGCGGGAAGAACCGGCCGGTCAGAGTTTTGTCCTCACGCATCAGACCGAGCAGCAGATGTTCCGGCTCAATTGCAGGCGCGCCGAATTGCGATGCCTCGTAGCGGGCGAAAAAAATTACCCGTCGCGCCTTTTCCGTGTAGCGTTCGAACATTCGTCTAATTAGTTATGATTGCCGCGCCGTGGACCACAACCTCCACGCGCGGGCATTATAACCTAACCACCAAACCCTAAGAAGCCTTTCATTTCCGACGCCACCGGTTGCCGGGTTAGATGCGCGTATTACCACACGCGCTTCTCATCTAAT
>DASUTF010000070.1:0-3107 GCA_036374695.1 Pyrinomonadaceae bacterium | reverse complement strand
GGGATCGAATGGCCATTGTTACCGACGACATCGAACTGCTTGCCGATTACACTGATAACAAGAAGAAACTCAAAGGAAAACTGGATGAGTTGGCCATGAGGACAGGCTTTGTCCGGGACATTTTTACCGAACGGAGGCCAGTCCCGTTCGGCCTTGGATTTCAGTACAGCGCGCTAATGGCAGTCCTTAAAGAAGCATTTGACGACGAAGACGTTCGACCGATAATTATCTTTCAGACTGATGGCGTCGAAGCTCTCATTCTGCGAAACCCGATCGCGCTTTCTCCAATACCGCCCGGTCTGCCTGCCGACCTGAATACGGAATTGCAAAACTATATGAAGCGGTTTCAGAAGTACCAACTCCGAAACCCTCGGGACTTTAGCCTGGAAGACGTTTTCAAAGCGGCCGAAACATCGCGGGCAACAATCTACACCGTCGTGCCAGGTTTTCGTCTGATCGGCCTCCCTGCAGAAGAACAGCTGGCACAAACCAGAGCCAATCTTGAGCGAGCAATTTCGACTTCTTCCTGGTTGTCCGCCAGAAGCCGCGAGCGCTTGAGGCGAGTGCCCAATGAGGCGTTAAGGTGGGAAGCTGCAGACCGGGTAAAACTGCAGTCGGCGCTGGCCGTCTTGTCCACGATTACTGGTGGCTGGATCGAATTTTTCGACGAGCCCTCGCAAGCAGATCGGATTTACTCGCGCATCTTCTCTGACATCAATCGCCGCTACATCGTCGGCTATTATCCAACCAACAAAGAACACGACGGCAAGCGCCGGAAAATCAGCATCGCCGTGCGCGATCATCCGGAGTATGTCGTGATCGGCCGCAAGGCGTATTACGCGCCTGAGCCCGTCAACTAAATGAAGGTCGCAATTAGCTGATCGGCTGCTAGTGCCCTTCAGCCGCTGCCCAATCTTTCGCCGACACGAATGACTGGCTGTCGTAGATCAGCACGATACTGCCAATCGGCAACTCGCGGCTCATGGCGACGGCTTCAGACATCGGGATACGAACGCAGCCATGACTCTGGGGAGTGTTTGGGACCGAGGGATTTCCATGAATGGCAATTCCGTCGCTGAAATAGTTCGGATAGTAGAGCAGTCCCAGAGGGGATTTTCTCCAACCTTTCAGTTTTGAGTAGACCCTGAAGCGACCGCGCGGCGTGTACGCCAGGCCGCTCATGGTCTTTTCCCGATACTGCTTGTTGTTTCCCGTTGAGACCGGCAGAACCTTCTGCACCGCGCCACCGTCGTCGATTAACAAGAGAACCTGGCGGTCGAGATCGATTTCGACGTGCCGGTAACCTGAGTCCCTCGGTTGCGGAGCGCGCGCGTTCAAGATCGCCTCGACTTCCGCGCGGCTGAATTTACCCGTGGCTGAACGCCTTTCGTATTTTTGAAACGCCACCAGTGCATTCCGTCCCGAGCCGTAGCCCATCTCGGACAGGCGCGCCTGCGCTTTCTTCAACTCGGCTCGCGTTGGTTGAGCGAGCTTTTGTTTAGCAGGTTTCTTCGTGGCGAGCGCTTCAACGGGAGCCAGCAGGACCAGCAACAAAAGCGCTGTAAGAGCCGTTTTATAAAACGTAGTCATAGATAACTTGGATAATCTGAGACCCAACTCGATTATTTTCACTCCCCATCATAAACATTGAAGAGCACCGGAACCGCACGGGAATCCTGTGGAATGATTTCAGTTGTATTGCGTTTCGGTGCAGGCGGTTGTTCAGAATCGAAACACATGTAATGTGGCTGACGAGCGTTAAGGCCTTTTTCTCTCGTCGCCGAAAATGCCCCAAACTTGCATTGGAGGTTTCGTGCCGCTGGATCGTCGCAGTCCTCTCCTCTTTTTTGATTAATGCATAGCCGGAAAGCCAGCACCGTCTTTGTTGTCCTGTTGAGCGCAGCCGCCGGCGTGGCTGTATGGGCGGGGCTGCGATACACCGCGCCCAATTTTCTGACGTCGATTTCTTCAACAGAGATTGCGCCGGTCAACAGCCGTTCCACGGCCGAGTTGTGGGAACAAGCGGTGGCCAAAGTTAAAGAGGATCGCGGCGAGATTGCGGGCGCAGCGCCCCTCGAAATTCCGCCCGAGCTGAGACTTTACCCCGAACGCCGTTGGTTTTTGGCGACGCAGGTCGCCGAAGTTCGCAAGCACAACCTGGTGACGTCGCAGGACTATCTGGATCTGGCGACAAAACTCAAAAACGGAGACCTCGTTGGGGTTCCCGCGGTCACGGACACGTACGTTTTGTTCGGCGTCGGACAAATCGCCAATGACGATGCCTTTGCTCGTCATGAAAACGATCGCAATGTGGAACTCTACAACGAACACCAGTTGCGGGAAGAGTTCGCGCGACTGGATACCGCACAAGCGAACCTGGCAACCGAAATCTCGAGCTTGAACAAGCAAATAGCCGGGTTGAATCGGCGTGATAAAACGCGTCGCAGTGAGATGCAGAAAGAACTCGCAACCCGGCAGGCGCAGCTGAGATCGAACGACGAACACAAGAAACAGCTGCACGAACTCTACGGCCAGCCGGCTTCACGCGAGCGTCTGTTCCGGGACTACGAATCGTTACAGACGCTGGCGAAGGACTTCCGCGGCCGTACGTTCGACCTCGAGAACCCGGCGGACCGTCGGGCTTTGAAAGTGACTCTGCTCAGTTCGCTGCGACCACAGGCTTTCAAGCTGATGGAAGAAATCGCGGCCAAGTATCACCGGCAGTTCGATCGTCCTTTGCCGGTAAGCTCGCTCGTCAGACCTGAACAGTACCAGGACTCTTTGCGCAGAGTTAATCGGAGCGCCACCATCATCGAGACTCCACCACACTCAACCGGCCTCGCTTTCGACATCGATTATCGCTACATGAGCGCGGCGGAACAGAACTTTTTGATGACTGAACTTGCGCGACTGAAGCAGGCCGGCCGGATTGAAGTGCTGCGCGAGCGGAGCGCGAACATCCACGTGTTTGTCTTCATCGACGGTACGCGGCCTGGCGACGAGTTGGTGACTGCTTCGCTCGAGGACGTGGGTCCTTCTTTGCAGGAAGCGGACAAAGAGGAAGACGCCGCGAAAGCAAACACAAAAAAGGCCAGGCGAACTCGGGC
>DASUTF010000069.1:0-3391 GCA_036374695.1 Pyrinomonadaceae bacterium | reverse complement strand
TCGGTTCTACGTTAAGTCGCCGGTGTTTCCCTTCGCGAAGTTTCCCGGCGTCGATCCGGTGCTCAGTCCGGAAATGCATTCGACCGGCGAAGTAATGGGCATCGGCGAAACTTTCGGCGAAGCGTATGGCAAAGCGATGATAGCCGCCGGACTGAAACTGCCGGCGAGTGGGACCGCCTTCATCAGCGTCAACGACAACGACAAGGGCCAGGCCGTTTTGCTGGCGCGCCGTCTGGTGCGTCTCGGTTTTGATCTAATCGCAACGCGCGGAACCGCGGAACGCCTGCGCGAGGTCGGTCTGAAGATTGAGAATGTCTTCAAAGTAAATGAGGGCCGGCCCAACGTCGTCGATCACATCAAGCAGAACGAGATCGCTTTGATCATCAACACGCCGCTGGGGCGCGCTTCGCATTACGACGAGCAGGCGATTCGCCGTGCGGCTCTGCAATACAACGTGCCGTGCGTCACGACAATGACCGGCGCACAGGCGTTGGTTGAGGCACTGGGCTCAAACGCGCAGCATACAGAAATCGCCGTGCATGCTTTGCAGGAGCTGCATGCGGTAACAGCGTCTGCGCGATAGAAATCTCGATCCGTTTAGACGGCGGACTTGTCCGCCGTCAATCAGCCGCACAAGTGGCTTCTAAACGGCCGATGAAGTCAGTACCATCCGCGTGAGCGGATGGGTCAAGCACTCATCGGAACCTAAGCCTTTATCCCACCTGCTGACGCAGGTACTGACCTTGTTATGTCAGTCGAAATCCACGCGGTCGTAATCACCGCCAGTGATGCCTGCTCGCGCGGCGAGCGTGAGGACAAATCCGGCGAGTTGCTGGTTGAACTGCTGACGGGGATTGGCGCGCGCATCGTCGCCAAGGAGATTCTTTCAGATAATCTTGAGCCGCTCGCCGACAAACTGCGCGGGTACGCCGATCGTCCCGATGTGAATCTGGTTGTCACCACGGGCGGCACAGGGTTCGGTCCGCGCGACAACACCCCGGAAGCAACCCTGCGCGTGTTGGAGCGTGAAGCCGCCGGGCTATCGGAAGCGATGCGCATCCAGACTCTGCAGAAAACGCCGATGGCGATGATCTCGCGTGGCGTCAGTGGCATTCGCTCAGGCGCACTCATTGTGAATCTTCCCGGCTCGCCCAAAGCTGTCCGAGAAAGTTTTGAAGTCATCAAGCCTGTGCTGTCACATGCCGTTGCCCTGCTCGCTGGAGAGCGCGACGGTCACAATGCTGGTGAGTCTTGATTTTGCGTTGCTTCGCGTCTAAATGCCTTTGCGTGAGAGTCCTTCTTCACGAGTCATTGACGCGAAGGTGGTAGGCGCAAAGCCCGCAATTTGGAGTGCGCCGGCAAAGCGTAGCGACGCCGGCGCTTTGGATCTGACCGCTGCTGGGAGCTCGGGCATCCTGCCTGCGGTACGCAGGCTTCCAGCCTGCTGTCATTAAGCGGAGGAACTGAAATGAAAACCACGCTTGCCCTCGTTCTGTTCGCCCTCGCGCTGTCACTCTGCAATTTGATAGGCAGACGTACCAACACAAATACGAATGCCAACTCGCGCAATTCGGGTGAGATCGCTGAAGCATCACCCGCGGCGAGCCCGGCTGATGCAAGGCCCAGCCAAAGCACTGATGCGCCGCCCCCAATCACACAAGGCGCGCCTCGAACCGGCGTACCTGGATCGTTCCCCGCCGCGAATCACAATTCCAACGCGAGCGCACCGCCGCCCCCGAAGCCGCCCGTTCCTAAAGTAGTTTCTGGCGGCGTGCTCAACGGCAAAGCCATCAGTAAGCCGCAGCCTGCTTACCCGCCAATCGCGAAGGCGGCAAGAGCTTCCGGCACCGTTACCGTTCAGGTCCTGGTCGACGAGAGAGGCAATGTGATCTCGGCGAATGCCGTCAGTGGGCACCCGTTGCTGCGACCTTCGGCGGTTGCCGCCGCCCGGCAGGCAAAGTTCTCGCCGACTCTTCTCAGCGGCCAGCCCGTGAAAGTGACAGGCGTGATTACGTACAACTTTGTGCTGCAATGAGCCGGGGAATTTGAGGTGGCACGCGCATCTTGCGCGTGATTCACGGGCGGGACGCCCCGTGTCACTCTTTCAAACTGACCCACTACCGGGGAACTTTACTCGTTGACAGTAAATGAATGGGCAACTTAGAATCGCGGCGAACTAACTTAGCAGGATCGCTCGGCAGCGGAAGCAAAGCTGAATATGATCAGCCACATCCTTCTACAGGCAGCGACGACAACGAAAACCATTGGCGGGCCATCGACGGCGTATCTGCCGGTGATGGTCTTTTTCGTGATTGCGATCATCTTTCCGGTGCTGCCCATCATCCTCGGCCGATTCCTGCGTCCCTTTAAGTACGAAAAGAACAAGATGCGGCCGTACGAATGCGGCATCGACCCGGCAACCGGGGCGCACGATCGTTTTACCGTGCGGTTCTATATCATCGCGATGCTGTTTTTGATTTTCGACGTCGAAACGATCTTTTTGCTGCCTTGGGCGATTATCTTCATGGGGGACGATTTCTCGTTTACCAAGTTTGCGTTAATCGAAATGTTCGTCTTCATTGGAATTCTGGTAGTCGGTTATTACTACGCCTGGCGTAAAGGCGCCCTCGAATGGGCTTAGGAAAGTTTCGAGTTCCGAGTTTCCGGTTTAGAGTTAAAGACTAATAACTAAGAACCAACGAAACTCTGAACTCGAAACTCGGAACTGCCAAAGGCGAAACTCGGAACTGCTGAAAGCAATGGCTGAACACGACGAAGGATTCGTCCTTACCACGGTCGATTCGATAACGAATTACGTCCGACGCTCAATCGCGGCGAAGGCCATCGATATCGGCGCGCCGGTCGTGAACTGGGCGCGGAAGTCTGCGCTGTGGCCGATGACGTTTGGGCTCGCCTGCTGCGCGATCGAGATGATGGCCACCGGCGCAGGTCGCTTCGATATCGATCGGTTCGGCGCCGGCGTGTTCCGACCCAGCCCCAGGCAAAGCGATTTGATCATCATTGCCGGCACGGTGACTCTGAAGATGGGACCGGTCGTGCGTCGTGTCTATGACCAGATGCCGGAACCGAAGTGGGCGATCGCGATGGGCGCGTGCGCGTCAACCGGTGGGCCGTTCGACTCGTACTCGACGATGCAGGGCGTCGATCGAACGATTCCGGTGGACGTTTACATTCCCGGCTGCCCGCCAAGGCCTGAAGCCCTGCTCTACGGCTTGATGCGCCTGCAGGACATCATCATGCGCGAAGCACCTTCCGCCTACATCTTCGAATCAGACGGCAGCGTCCGCCGGCGCCGAACGTTCGACGAAATTGAGCCGCCGAAGCTTGCTCCAGCCGCCGAGAAGTCCGAAGCCGCCGCTTAGTGGCAACA
>DASUTF010000068.1:0-4142 GCA_036374695.1 Pyrinomonadaceae bacterium | reverse complement strand
TGTCGGCCTCCGGATCATAAGCTCTATCCTGTATTTGACGACCTGATCGCGGATTGGGAATCACGTTTTGACATCGAGAACCTGCGAGTAATCGGGTCACGCTTCTCACCGGAAGCGCACCAGGTTCGCGATTTTCTGGCTCGCAATTGTGTTCCATTCGAGTGGCTTGAAGTTGATCGTGATGAGGAAGCCCGGCGCCTGTTGGGCGATTCTGAAGCGAAGCCTTCAACCTTGCCAGTGGTCATCTTTCCCGACGGCACCAAACTTACGCAGCCTACAAACGCCGAGATCGCAAAAAGGATTGGACTGAAGGTGCGTCCGGAAGGCGACTTTTACGACCTCGTGATCGTCGGTGGTGGTCCATCCGGCCTGGCCGCATCGGTTTATGGAGCGAGTGAGGGCCTGCGTACCGTGATGGTCGAACGTGCCGCACCGGGCGGCCAGGCGGGATTGAGTTCGATGATCGAAAACTATCTCGGCTTTCCCGCGGGACTGAGCGGCGCTGATTTGGCTCGTCGTGCCGTTGCCCAGGCGAAGAAGTTCGAGGTCGAAATAATTAGTCCGCAGATCGTTACAAGTCTGCGAGTTGAAGGATCGACTCCGATCGTCACGTTGAGTGATGGTAACCAGCTGAGGAGCCATGTTGTTTTGCTCGCTACGGGGGTTCAATGGCGACGTCTTGATGTGCCGGGGATCGATCGATTGGTCGGCGCCGGAGTTTATTACGGCGGAACTTTAGCTGAGGCGTTTTTCTGTCGCAACGAAGACATCTACCTCGTTGGCGGCGCAAACTCAGCGGGCCAGGCCGCAGTTTACTTCTCGCGTTATGCGCGCACCGTGACGATGCTTGTGCGCGGCGAGACCCTCGACGAAAGTATGTCGCGCTACCTGATCGATCAGATCAAAAACACGCCGAACATCAAGGTGCGTCTGCGAACCACCGTCGTCGAAGTGCACGGTGAAGACCGGCTCGAAGCGATCGCGATTTTCGATGCAGAGAAGAATCAGAAAGAAACGCTGCCGACTAACGCGCTATTCATTTTTATTGGCGCGCTTCCGCACACCGACTGGCTTGAAAACGTCGTCCGGCGCGATGATCACGGATTCATTCTCACGGGTCCTGATCTTTCGCAAGTCGATGGTAATGGTCATTTCCCCAAAGAATGGCAGCTCAATCGCGACCCCTACTGGCTTGAATCCAGCCAGCCAGGAATCTTCGTGGCCGGAGACGTGCGGCACGGTTCAGTCAAACGTGTGGCAGCCGGCGTTGGCGAAGGCGCCACGGCGGTGCAGTTCATTCATCAGTATCTGGGGTCGGTTGAAAGGTAAGTGATGAATAGCAATGGCGAGCATTCCGGAATTTCTTCGCTGCTAATCGCGACTGATGGTTCCGTCTATGCCGATGTTGCAACCGAGTGTGGCGCCTGGCTCGCAGCTCGGTTGCGCGCCCGGATAACCGTGCTTTACGTGATCGATGCGCGCCGCCTCGCCGGCCATTTCATTAGAAACATTTCGGAGATTCTCGAGAGTTTTCCTTCCGAAGGAATCGCCGACCGAGTGCGCGACTATTACCGCAAGCAAGGGAATGAAGCTCTCAAGCGCGCAGCCAGTATCTGTGAACGCTATCGCGTGACCTGCCAGACCGATCTTCAAACAGGAAATGTCGTGAAGATTGTTGCCGACGCATCGGTCGACGCGGATCTGTTGGTTATAGGTGCGCGGGGCGAGGATGAAGAGTTCGAAACCGGGTTTCTCGGATCAGTAGCCGAGAAACTAGTGCGAAAGGTCAACCGTCCGGTGCTGTTGACCGGTTTGCAGTTTCGAGAATTTCGACGGGCTTTGCTGGCTTACGACGGCAGCGACGCCGCGCGTGAGGCAATGAAAATGCTGGCACGTTTGACAGCCGCACTGGAAATGGACGTGGATGCAGTGCAAATGGTCGAGGAAGGCGAGTCGACGACGGCGTTGAAAGAGGTCGTTTCTTACTTCAAGAATTATCCGGTTCGCTTGAGCACTCATTACCTGACCGGCGACAGCCACGCAGTGATTATCGAGCATGCGAAAGAGAGCGGCTGCGATCTGATGGTGATGGGCGCCTACGACAATCGGCTGGCGGACAGCCTGGCGCTTGGGACAACTACGGATTATTTGTTGCGCAACAGTCCTGCACCGGTCCTCGTGCACCACTAAGTGAGATTTTCTTATTTACATCCAGAAGCCAAAGGAGGGAATCATGGCAAAGAACAAGGGCAATCAGCAGCGGGAAGAACCGAGGCAAGCAGTTGGCGCTGGTCGGTAGTGAGCCTGGCCAAAAACAGAACCGAGCGCGGTAGCGCCGGGTCGCAATTCTGAATCTGAACCAAGGAGGAAATCCATGTTAATCGTGTACACAAGTAGTTGGTGGGCTTTGGTATTGCGAGGCCTCGCGGCGATCGCATTTGGGGTTTTGGCATTTGTTTGGCCACAGATCACCCTGACCGCCCTCGTGTTCCTTTGGGGTGCGTACGCGTTGGTAGACGGCGCGTTCGCAATTGCTGCAGGCATTAAATCTCACGGCGAGAGCAAACGTTGGTGGGTTCTGTTACTTGAAGGAATCCTCGGTGTGGCCGCGGGGCTAGTCGCCTTTTTCACACCGGGGATTACCGCGCTGGTCCTCCTGATTGTGATCGCCGCGTGGGCAATCGTAACCGGCGCTTTCGAAATCGCAGCGGCGATCCAGTTGCGCAAATACATTAAGGGAGAGTGGCTGCTGGCGTTGGCCGGCGTGGCTTCCATATTGTTTGGTCTCGCCTTGCTTTTCAATCCCGCCGCTGGGGCGCTCGCGTTGGTCTGGCTCATCGGAGCGTACGCGATCGTGTTTGGCGTTCTGATGATAGTCCTGGGTGTGAGACTGCACAGTATGGTGAGATCCGCTGATCGGATGTCACCGCACGCGGTGTAAGGTTGCCGGTGATCAGCGACTCATGATCGGAAAAGGGGAAATGATGAGAGCGATGAAGTTCATAACTAACCACGGAACGCGCGTCGGGATTTTGTTGAGTGTGACAATCCTAAGTTGCTTATTGTGGGCGTGCAATCGGCAGGATGGTCGCACCGTTCGCCTAACTTCAACTTCGGACCCGGCAGTCAACAACCCGGCCGGCACGGGGACACCGGCTTCAACCAGCCCTTCTGCCGGGCCAGCCATGTCCTACGCCGACGTGGTGAGCAAAGCGGCGCCGGCGGTGGTAACGATTCATTCGCAAATGCGAGTTCGGCAGCCGCAGCAATATCCATTTGGGAACGATCCGTTCTTTCGGGAGTTCTTCGGCGATCGTATTCCACAGCAAGCGCCTGAACGGCGGCGAGAAGGATTAGGTTCGGGCGTGATCGTCGGTCAGGACGGTTATGTTTTGACAAACCATCATGTCATTGATGGGGCCGATCGAATCAAGGTGGATTTGAATGACAATCGCACACTCGAGGCTAAAGTTGTCGGCTCCGATCCCCCAAGCGATCTGGCAGTACTGAAAATCGAGGCTAGTGGCTTGCCGGTGTTGGCGCTGGGCGATTCAGATCGCACTCGAGTCGGCGATGTAGTGCTTGCCATAGGAAACCCTCTGGGTGTAGGTCAGACCGTTACCATGGGGATCATCAGCGCGAAGGGCCGGCAGACAGGGCTGAGCAATGGCAGCTTTGAAGATTTTCTGCAGACCGACGCACCGATCAATCAAGGTAATTCAGGCGGGGCCTTAGTCAGTACCAACAACGAGCTGGTCGGAATCAACTCGCAAATCCTTTCACCGTCGGGAGGCAGCATCGGGTTGGGATTTGCGATTCCCTCAAACATGGCCCGCAGCGTGATGGAGCAATTGATCAATACAGGCAAAGTAAGGCGTGGGCAACTTGGGATCATCGTGCTCACGATCCCTTCGGAAGAAGCGTCGAAGTTGGGTGTCGATCAGGGCCCTGGAGTGGTGGTTTATCAGGTTCAACCTGGAAGTGCCGCTGATCGGGCTGGACTTCGCAGGGGGGACATTATCACTGCGCTCAATGGAACGGCTGTTAACGATCCCAACTCGTTTCGAAACATAATCGCCGGCACCGCTCCAGGGTCGGAGGTAACGCTCACCGTCAAGCGCGACGGAAGAGAGCAACAGGTG
>DASUTF010000067.1:0-45232 GCA_036374695.1 Pyrinomonadaceae bacterium | reverse complement strand
TCATTCCGGGCATCAAAGTCAGCCCGCGTAGCTCAATGATCTTCGCGCCCGCGGGAGCTTTGATTTCACGTGCGGGACCAACCGCCTCGATCTTTTCGCCGCGCACGAGCACCACCCAATCGGTGTGAAGTTGCGCGGACTCGCCGTCAAAGATCCTTGCCGGCCTGAGCAGGTACGCCGTGGGGGTCGGTTTTGCGGTCGTTGGTTGTGCGCCGGCAGGAATGGCCGTCAGCAAGACGAGCGGTAACAGACACAACATCCCGAGGAGAGATTGTCGCGATGGGTTCATGCGCGAGAGACGGTGCTCCTTTTTGGTTCGTGACTACAATAGTTTGACGTCAACAATCTCGGCGCCGAACGTGCGCTGGACCTGCTTGACGGTTGGATCTGCGGCAGCGGCGCTGCGAGCTTTCTGTTTGGCCTCGTGCGCGTCCGGAGTGACGTTGGTTGCGGTGGCAGCGTCGTCATCAGACTTGATGATGTAACGGATGCCGACTTCGCGGCCGCACGAGTCGGCGCACGCTTCGCGCAAAGCTTTCGCGTTATCGGCGCGCGCCAAGGTGTTGCGGTAGTGTTTGTTTTCCTGAGTGAACTCAACCACGAATTCGTCGCCTTCCATCTCAGCGCGCACCGCGCCGTCGAGCGCGGCCACGAGCAACGGCCGGCGCTTTTGCTTGAGCTTCGCTTTCACGTCGTCGCAGAAGGTGTTCGTTTTCGCCGCTGACGGTTCAGCTGATGCCGTCTCGGCCGTTGCGGCAGACTCGAAAGGTACGTTGCTCGCGGACGGCGACGGGCGATTGATAGTTGGCGTTGCCGTCTCCGGGCGCAGACTCGCTTTTCCCGTTGGCGCCTGGCCCGTTCGCAGTGCTGCTTCAAGCGCCGCGATGCGTTCCACGAGATCGCCCAGCGGCGCGAGCCGTCGCATCTCCATCAGCTTCACCAGGCCGACTTCGACCTGGTAACGCGGGTTCGCCGCGTCCTTCAAAGTGCTTTCCGTTTCCGCCAGCGAATGGAAAAACCTCACCAGATCCGATTCGGAAAACTGTTCCGTCTGCTGTTTCAGCGCGGCCGCATGCGTCGAAGCTGAATCGAGAATCCTGGGATCGGCTGAGACTTTCACCACCAGCAGATCGCGCAGGTGGGCCAGCACTTCGCGGCAGAAATTGCGCAGGTTGTGGCCACGCATCACGATATCGTCCACAATCGCCAGGGCTTCAGCCGGTTTATTTTCAGCGATGCCGCACATCACGCGCGCGAGCACGTCGGCGCCGGCGAGTCCCAAAGCCTTCTCGACATCTTCCGCGGCGATCTTTTTGCCGGCGAAGCTGATCACCTGATCGAAAGCCGACTGCGCGTCGCGCATCGAGCCATCACCGGCGCGGGCGATTTCGCGAAGCGCTTCATCAGAAATCGAGACCTCTTCCGCGTTGGCGATCAATCGCAGCCGTTCGGCAATCTTCACGGTGGCGATGGTGCGGAATTCGAAAATCTGGCAGCGCGACGAAATTGTCTCAGGCACCTTGTGCGCGTCGGTCGTCGCCATGATAAAGACAACGCGCGGCGGCGGCTCTTCGACCGTTTTCAGCAATGCATTGAACGCTGAAGTCGAAAGCATGTGGACTTCGTCAATGATGAAGACCTTATAACGATCGCGCGCGGGATTGATGTTTATGCCGGTGATGATCACGTCACGAACTTCGCCCACGCCCGTGTTCGACGCGGCATCGATCTCCAGCACGTCCATGGAACGGCCCTCGGAAATCTCGCGACACGACGGACACGCCTGCTCGTCAATCGTCGCACACGGCGTCGCGGTTGGGCCTTTTGCTTTGTGACAGTTGAGACCCTTGGCGACCAGTCGCGCAGTGGTCGTCTTTCCCACCCCGCGGGCGCCGGAAAAAAGATACGCGTGATGCAGACGATCGTGCTCCAGAGCGTTCTGGAGCGTGCGCGTCAGAACTTCCTGACCGGTGACATCTCCAAATGTTTGCGGACGCCACTTGCGGGCGATTACTTGATAGGACATTTGTCTGGTGAACTTAAGTAAAGAACTTTCTCAAACCGTGGTTCCGAATATTGTTTCAAGAGCTTCCAGGCAAGAATGACGCTGCCATCGCGGTCCTGCCGCGTGACGCGATACGCTACGAGCAGATCAGATCGTCCATAGCTGATTGACCTGAGCAGATAGGTGGAATTCACTTCGACGGGAAGCGAACTCCGATAAACCAATCCGCCTAGCTCTACGCCATCTTGAAAACGTTTCAACTCACAGCGAAGGTCAGGCATGGCGCGGACTGGACGATACTGGGCGATGAAATCAACACCTGGGCCCCGCAGAGAGACGTCATGCAGCGAGACATCTCCAAGTTTGACCAACATTCCGTAGCCACCCGCCCCTCCAACTGTAAACTTGTTGTGATCAAGTTCGAGATCTGAACCGTAACCGGGCTCGTGCGTTCGATAAAAAAAGGAATAATAGGCGCCGCCGCCCTTTAGGTTCAGGTGTTTCTCAGTTCCGTACGCGCGCCAATCATAAACTTCGCGCGGCAACAGTTTGATCAGGCCGGTACCGCTCTGTTTGAGGAAATCCGCATAATCAGCTCGATCCTGAAGCGACGGCGCGAGCAGTCCTTTCTTCACTACTCGATCTTCTTTGGCGGGGCCATAGTTGCGCCGCGGAAAAAAAGTCCGGGGTTGGCGACGGTCGAGTTCCTCTTTGATCGGATCATAACCACCCACGTGAGCCGGGCCATACGGAGGCGCCGCGGCTGGAGATTGCCCGCTAGCGCTCGGGACAAACGCCAAACCGCTGACGGCCACGACTACCAATGCGAGAACGACTCTCAGGAGGAAGTCGTTATGGCGACGGAAGTTTGCTTGATGGGACATGAAAATCAACGCGTCCTGGAACTTAGGCGTCAGGACTCCCTGACCCGACACCTGTTCAAAGGTTTGCGGGCGCCATTTACAGGAGATGACCTCAGAAGACATGAATGCTTATCTGGATGCGGTGCTTCTAATCAGCTCGGGTTTAGGAAATTTCTGCAAAAGCTTCCAGGCAATGATGAGGCTGTCGTCACTATCCTTTCGGACGATGCGGATCGCCACGAGTACATCGGAATTGTAGAAGGAAATCGAACGCAGCAGGTAAGTACCATTAACTTTTACCGGCAGCCGCCCACGATAAGTCAGACCGTCAATCATCTTTCCTGCGTACAGAAACAATCGCTGCTCTTGGCGCACCTCAGGTTCCTCGGTCGGAGGGGTGTAGCCGAGGAGAAATGCTACCGGCGAAAGATCCGACGTCACGTTTTCAAGTGGCACTTCGTCGATCATCGTCATGATTCCGTAATCGGCACCAGCAAAGCCTGCGCGCAAATGGTTCTGTTCCAACTCAATGTCTGATCCGTACCCATACTCGTGCGTGAGGCGAACGAACGAGTAATAGGCGCCGCCGCCGCGAATGGTCAGCTTGCTGGGCTTGTCAGGAACCTCGCCGAAGCTCTCACGTGGCAACAATCGAACTAGCCCCGTGTTCGGCTGTTTCAGAAACTCCGAAAATGCGGATCGGTCACCGTCCGAAGGCGCCAGGAATTTCTCCTGAAGCGTTTGCAATTCGGCCCGCTTGTTTTCGATTTGTCCAAGCAACTCCTGCCGGGATTGACCCTGGGCAACAAGGTTGAGGAAAAAAATGGAAACCATCGCAACGATTAGACGGGCAGTAGAAATCTTTCGCATGAGATTCTCCTTTGGCTAAACTGCGGAGAGCGCGAAAAAAGATCAAAGTCAGACTCCGGACTTACCCGCAACACACGCTGTCGTTGCTACCGTTGCTCCGTTCCCGGCCTGGCGGGGTTCACAAGACTAGCGTTGTGCGGAGCCCGAAGTCTGATAAGTGCATTCTAGATTGCGGATTGGCGATTGTCGATCCAATGCGTCACGCATGCCCTGGGAACGCGGACGTCGCCGTCCGCATTCTTGTACGCCGGTTTTGCAGTTGGCCACGTTCGCGCGATACGGGTGAGGACGTCCGCGTTTTCCAGCACTCAGATCGCGGTCTTGCGATGAGCAATCAACCGCAGCAAACCATTGATACCGAGATGCAATAGCACATACGCGATGATCGCTATCACCAACGGCATCATCACCGTGTGCCCGCCATCTGTGCGCGGACTGGCGACGATCCCGCGAAACGGTTCGTAGAGCGGATCCGTCACCGCCACAATAAATCGAACGAAGCCCGAAGTGCTTCGAGCCGCCATCAGCGCCAGCAGGAAGCGTAATCCCAGCAGCGCGTAGACCACATAAAAGAGGTAATCGACGATCTGCGAGACTCGCGCCAGCCCGCGGGCGCGCCCCACTTCGTGTTCGTGCTCGACAACTTCATCAACGGCTTTGGCGCGAAAGTCCTGGGCCACCTGTTCGACTCTCGCTTCGTCCGGCGGAGCGGTGCGCGTCGCGTGCTCAGCAATCTCGGCTTCCACCTCGCCTTCAACCTGCGCTTTAACTGAGCCGTGTTGCCCCGCACGGCGAGCCTCTTCAACTGCCAGTTTGTCGTCGTTCATAAATCTCCTCCCGGTAAATCAACGAAAAAATCAAAGAGGGCTATTGGTCTCTAAAGGGGCGATGCTGTTGGTAGAGTTTCAGTCGCTCGCGCGCCTGCTCACCGTCTGTTCCGGCATATTCGGGAGCGGCCAGCGCCTGCGTTTGCCACTTGATTGCGGCAGGAAAGTTGCGGTTTTCGGCATACGCCGCGGCCAACGTCTCGAGGAACCCAGGCCGCTTTCGTTCGGTTAACTCGACTGCCTTGAGCGCGTGTTCGATCGCCGTTCTTCCGTTCCGCAATTTCGCATCCGGTGAGGTCGCCATGATCCAGGCGAGTGAGTTGTGCGCATCTGCGTTCTTTGGGTCGATTTCGATCGCTTTCTGATAATCGGGAACCGCGCCGCCGGAATCGCCTTTCAGG
This sequence comes from Pyrinomonadaceae bacterium, assembly GCA_036374695.1. Lineage (GTDB taxonomy): Bacteria > Acidobacteriota > Blastocatellia > Pyrinomonadales > Pyrinomonadaceae > UBA11740. The sequence goes on along the minus strand of DASUTF010000067.1, from coordinate 40,266 downwards.
TATTTGGCCTGACCCCGGTTGAAATGCGCCGAGGACTCGCGGGAACCAAGTTGCAGTGCCTTGTCGAAATCCGCAATTGCGCCGTCGTAGTTGCCGCTCTGGCCACGCGCGATCCCGCGGTTAAGAAAGGCCGTGGTAAACCGCGGATCGATCTCGACGGCTTTGTCGAAATCGCCGATGGCCTTTTCAAACTCTCGTTTATCGAGCCAGAGGTGTCCGCGGTTGTTGTAAGCCGACGAGTATTGCGGATCGATCTCAATCGCTTTGCTGTAATCGGCGATGGCTCCGTCAAGATCGCCCTTGGCCTTTTTGGCGATGGCGCGATTGTAGAAAGCCTTGGCGAGCCGCGGATCGATTTCAAGAGCACGGTTAAGGTCCGCCAGCGCGCCATCGAAATCACCAGTGTCGTTGCGAGTGGCGCCGCGATTGTTGTAAGCCATCGCGTACTGCGGATCGATTTCAATGGCTTTGGTAAAGTCGGCGATAGCTCCCGCGCGATCGCCTTTGGCGTAACGCGACTTGCCGCTTTCGTTAAAGTTGACGGCGGCGGGCGATTGGGCGTGCGCGGAGACGCCCGCAAGGAACATCAGCAGTACTAGAAGTTTTATCGATCGCATGGTTTGGTGCGCAGGTGCATCTCGAGGCAGTAGCCCACTGCTCGACTAGGTGCCGTTGAATCCCGCACGCATCCGTTTTACATAGGCTCCAGGGAATTTGCCCGTCGCTTTGACGGCGGCCAGCACCCGATTCGCTTCCGCCAAAGTCGGTCCGGCGTATACGGCCATCAGACGCGTATTGGCGCGCGTGTTGGTGTAATAAAGAGTTCCCGGTTCAACGCAGCGCGAAGCGAAAACTTTACGCTCAGGAAACAACGCCTGCGCGGCGAGACGTTCCGATTCGGAGATGTGGGCGTCACAGTTTTCGTCGGACGCGTTCATACTTTTAAGCACGACTGCGTAGAACAACTCAGTTTCCCAAATGACTGCGTTGCGCGGCACCCGAAAGGGCAAGTCGTGCGGTTCGAAAGTGGCCTGGGACGGACACGCGGCGTTTGGATTGCCGCAGACCGTCAGACGCCTTGTGGTTTTCCGCTGCGCGTCTGCGGCAGAAGCGAAAATTAAGAACGCAGTCGCCGCGGTGGTGACCGTCAGGAATACTTTAGATTTGATCATGAGATTCACCACAAAGATCAGATGTCAGAGGTCAGATATCAGATTTCAGACGTCAGTCTCAGCCAATGAAGCTCAGTTGTCCGAAACCTGAGGTCTGGCGTCTGATCTCTGATGTCCGACTTCTGACGTCTGTTTTTCGTCTGACCTCTGACATCTGACCTCTGATATCTGTTGTTATGGCGGAAAGGGTGGGATTCGAACCCACGGTGCGTTGCCGCACACAGCATTTCCAGTGCTGCCAGTTAAGCCACTCCTGCACCTTTCCGAGCCAAGGAAAAAGGTAAAAGTAAAAAGGCAAAAAGTCCTTCGCGATTGTTTTGCCTTTTGCCTTTTACCTTTTTCCTTTTTCAAAAATGGCGGAGAGGGTGGGATTCGAACCCACGGTGGGCGTTAACCCACTCCGGTTTTCGAGACCGGTGCACTAATCCACTATGCGACCTCTCCACAGTCAAGGCAAAAGAAAAAAGTAAAAAGGCAACACGCGCCCACTTTTTTCCTTTTGCCTTTCTACTTTTGCCTTCTTCCTTTAAAGAACCCTTGCATCAGCGCGCGGCACTCTGCTTCCAAAACACCGCGGATCACTTCGACCCGATGATTCAAATGATCTGAGTCGCAGATGTGAAAATGAGAATCGACTGCGCCAGCCTTTTCGTCCGGCGCGCCGTAAACCAGCAGCTGGACGCGCGCCTGAATCAAAGCGCCGGCGCACATCGCGCACGGTTCGATCGTCGAGTAAACCGCCGCATGCGCCAGCCGGTAGTTGCCGAATTTCCGCGCGGCTTCTCGCAATGCGACCACCTCAGCATGGGCCGTCGGATCGCAATCCGTGCGCGTGCGGTTCCCGGCCACGGCGTGCAGTTCTCCATCGATGACGATGCAGGTTCCAATCGGCACCTCGCCCGCGGCTTCGGCTTTGCGCGCGGCGCGAATCGCTTCGCTCATCCAGCGCTCATGCGCGGCTCGCGCGTCATCACTCACTTCACCTGCTGCGGCTGAAAACATCGCTTCAAACAGCAAAGCTCAACTATACTCATTTCATGTTATTATCACCAAGGCTTCCGCGGATGCTCCCAAACCGCAAGTTCTCAGCCTAAGATGCCGACGACTACTGAGCCAACCCAACGAACGACCGGCGCGCGTACAGACAGCATTCACGAATCGCAGATTACTTCGCGAATCCCGTCCCGATCGTCGGGCGTTGTCCGTGATCCGTCGCTGGCCGTGCCGGGCGAACGGCCTGCGGGTCGCCTGCGGCCGGTGTCGGTCGATTCATCGCATGAAACTGTGACGCCGGATCGCCAGAAAGTAAATCCAGTAGATCCGGCCAAGCGAATGTCGTCGGTGGAAATTACCACCGCGATGGCGCACTTCTATCGGGGAGAGATTCAGCGGTCGAACACCTGGCGCAACCGGCTGGATACCACAACGAATTGGGCAGTGTTGACGGCCGGCGGCGCACTCTCGTTCGCGTTCAGCTCGCCGAACAATCCGCATTTCATCATTCCGATCATTTCGATCCTGGTGGCTATCTTTCTTTTGATGGAAGCGCGTCGCTATCGTTATTACGAAATTTGGGCCAGCCGCGTCCGCGTCCTGGAAACCGGGTACTACGCGCCGATGCTGGCGCCCGACAACGTGCCGCGCGATCAGGAATGGGCTTCACACCTGGCGGCGGATTTGCTGACGCCGCACTTCACGATCAGCGTTTGGGAAGCCATCGGACGGCGCTTGCGCCGAAATTATATCTGGCTGTTCGCGCTGTTGGCGTTGAGCTGGAACCTGAAGGTTTATCTGCATCCGGTTTCGGCACGAACATTCGATGAGTTCCTGGTGCGCGCCCAGGTCGGTTTGATTCCCGGGTGGCTCGTTTTCATCATTGGGTTCATTTTCAACGCAGCGTTATTTGTTGGCGCGGTAGGCACCCTCAAGCTGCGCGAAGCGACCGGCGAAGTTTTGCCGCGTCACGAGTTTTCGCTGCATCCATTGCAACGCATGAGCAGCTGGACGCGCGCCGCAACTTCAGTCCCTAAAGCTACCGTGCGCCGCGCTAAGCGCGCGCGCCAACGCCTGCGCGCCGGGGTCACCGGCGAGCACAAGAAGATTGATATTACGCGTACGCCCGATCGCCGTATTCACGACACAGACACTCCTGACCGAGTGAAACCCAAGCCGTAAACCGCGAGCCGTCAGCAGTCGCGCACTGCTCGCCGCTCACTGTTTACTTCGCACCAATATGATCGAACTTGACGGCCAGAGACTGTCGCTCGCTGAAGTGTCGGCGGTGGCGCGAGCTGAGGAAAGGGTGGCGCTCGCCTCGAAAGCCCGTCAGCGAATCGAACAGTCCCGCCTCGTAGTCGAAAGAATCATTGCCGCAAATCGCACGGTCTATGGCATCAACACGGGCTTTGGAAAGTTGTCCGACATTCGCATCAACCCGTCGCAGATTCGCGAACTGCAACTGAATCTCGTGCGCAGCCATTCATGCGGTCTCGGCAATCCCCTCTCGCTTGAAGAAGCGCGCGCGATGTTGCTGCTGCGGGCGAATGTCCTGGCGCTCGGCTACAGCGGCTGTCGCCCGATCGTGGTAGAGACGCTCATCGAGATGTTGAATCGCGGCGTCACGCCGGTGATTCCCGAAAAAGGATCAGTCGGAGCGAGCGGCGATCTAGCGCCGCTGGCTCACCTCGCATTGACCACCATCGGGGAGGGCGAAGCGTTTCACGAAGGTCAGCGAATGGGAAGCTCCGATGCTTTGAAACGCGCAGCTATCGAACCGCTGCAACTGGAGGCGAAGGAAGGACTCGCTTTGCTGAATGGGACGCAAGCGATGGCGGCGGTGGGCGGACTCGCCCTCCATCGAGCCGCGCGGTTGACGCGCCTTGCGGATGTCGCGGGCGCGATGTCTCTTGAGGCCTTAAAAGGAACGCCGGTCGCATTCGATGAACGAATCCATGCGGCGCGTCCGCACCGCGGGCAAACGGAAGTTGCAGCGCACCTGCGCCAACTGCTGCGCGACAGCGAGATTCGCGAGTCGCACGTGGAAAATGATCCGCGCGTGCAGGATGCCTATTCACTGCGCTGCATGCCTCAGGTACACGGCGCGGTCCGCGATGCGCTCGCGCACGTGCGCGACATTATCGAAACTGAAACCGGCAGCGCGACGGACAACCCGCTTGTGTTCACCGATACGGGCGAAGTTCTTTCCGGCGGTAATTTTCACGGCGCGCCCCTCGCCCTGGCGCTTGATTACGCGGCCATGGCGCTGACGGATTTAATGAGCATTGCCGAACGACGCATAGATCACCTGGTGAATCCTTTGACGAACGAAGATCTGCCTCCGTTTCTGACAACTCAGCCGGGCGTCGGCTCAGGTTTCATGATGCTGCAAATCGTCGCCGCGTCGCTCTTGAGCGAAGCCAGGGTGCTCGCTCATCCCGCCAGTATCGACAACGTCCCGACCGACGGGGGCAAAGAAGATCACGTTTCGATGGGCATGACCGGTGCGACCAAGCTGCGGGCGATCGTTGAACTGGCAGAGAAAATGTTGGCGCTCGAACTAATCACTGCGGCTGAAGGCCTGGAATATCGCAAGCCTCTGAAGCCTGGCCGTGGCGCCCACGAAGCCTACGAAGTCATACGCCGTTACGTCATGCCTTTGACGGCCGACCGGCCCATGCATGCGGAGATTGAAACAATCGCCCAGGCCGTCCGCGACGGTCTGATTGATGAATCAGCTTGACGGCAGGCACCGGTTGATCAATAACTGCCGCGGGTAACTCGCCCGATCCCGCGTCCAAAGCGACAGGCCAAACCTTTACAGATGTCCCACATCAAGAAATACGCCGGGCAAAACGTATGTCCTGAGCCGCCCAACGTCCTCGATCGCTCACCGTTCCTTCGCCGGTTCTTGTGCGTAATTCTGCTTTGTTTTCTCGCAGTGCTCACCGGCCGCGCTCAACCCGCATCTGTCTCCGACCGCGCGGCCGAATGGAACAAGTACCAGACGCCGGCGTCGGCGTTCGTGCGAGTTAAAGATGTGGCGAACGGCGTCGTATTCCGTGCCCCCGCCGACTGGGCAAGAGTCGAGACCGCTCCGGCCGCCGAGGCGCGCCCCGTCTTTCGCTTCAACGGACCACACGCCTCGATGCTGCAAGTTTCAATCGAGAAGATTCCCGACGGCTTGCCCCTGACGAGTTACGTAGCGGCCATCCTCCAGCAATTGCGTAACGTTCCCGGCGCTACCGCACCGCTGGCGGTGCGGCGCACCGAGATGTCGGGGCTTGAAGCGCGGGAAATCATGTTTGAAGTGCCGGATGAAAACGGCGAACTGTCACGGCGCGTCATCTGGTGCACGGCCACTGGTCCCGTTGCGGTTGCAGTCCTGCTAATTGGGCCAGGACAATCCAGCGCCGAGATCGAACCTTACCTGCGCACGGTGATCCGGTCGGTCGCGATTCCGGGCAAAGAAAAGCTGGAAGTATTTGAGCTGCTGCGTGCTAACGCGATCAAGGACACCAAGCCGGCCCGCGTTGATCAGCTTCAAGCCCTGGTCGGGACGATCGACGGTCTCAACGCAGATGAACGCGAAACGGCGGTCACAAATCTGACTCAACTGTTCATTGCATCGCCCGACGTCGGGATCGATCTGTTGTTGGATCGCCGTCCGATAGTGCGAGCCGCTGCCATCGACGCGCTCGCGCGATCCAAAAACCGATTGCTGGATCCGTTCCTGCTGAAAGCCCTGAACGATTCGGAAGCAATCGTTGCGGAGCGTGCGGGGCGAGCGCTCGCCGCCGCGCCAAATGCCCTCACACTGCTTCGGGACGAAACGGTGAGCTGGATGAATACCGCATTGCTCGCCAGAGCCTGGCCCTTCGTCGAAAAACAAACAAAGTTACATATTCTGAACGAGGTGTTTGGCCGCCAAACTCGCCCAGGCCCGCGACCCACAAAATCCCGTGCAACACTTCGGCTCGCGGGTGATTATGCGCAGGACTCCAGAACGCGATTAGGCTTGTTGACCTTGCTGATTGATGTACCGGTCCAGGACTTTCGACTACCTCTCGCAGCCGTGCTGACCGCGCGCTACGACGTACTCACGGCCGTGGCCCTGCACGTCGCGATCGCGCGAGACGAGAAGCTTGATGCCCACGAACTTTTGAAGCTTCTTTCCGCGGGCAGCACCGAAGTGCGTCGATTGGCGGCGGTGAATCTCGGGGATTCAGCCACAATGGCCCATGTCCCGCAGATTGAAGCCGCGCAGAAGAAAATCGCCACGCCAGATTCCGGCACCATCCTCGCCGACAGTAACGTAGCCGCGAAAAACAGCGCCGTCGCATCAGAGCTGCAAGCAACCATTAAAAAGATTCGCCTCCGCGAGCAATTATCCGCCCTCAGTGACGAGCAGCGAACAGCAGCGATTAAAGTCGCGCTTGCTGATCCGCAGCTCGCCAATTGGGCTTGGTTCAGATATGCGAATCAGGCGACTGCTGCGAGTGCGGGCACGGACAGCTCGAAAGCGCCCCAACTTTCGCTGCGCGAGGAGAATACGTTTCCTGACAAGTTGACGCACTACGTCTCGGTACAAAAGCCGGGCGATTTGCTAAACAAACTGGGCGAGTCGCTAAACAGCATCAAAATGGATTCCGCCCGCTCGCAGGCAAACCTGGTGCTGGTGATTAACGCGCTGCACCGGCTGTTGGCGACCGAGTTCGGCGCGCCGGTCGATGGCACGATCACTGAATACGCCGGGCTGAACACCATCGCGCCTATCTCTTTGGGGAGTTGGAATCTCGCCGGCGTCCCATTAAGTATTCCCAGCGCTCAGCGTAAAGCGGTCCTTGTGCGGGTGAGAGACCGCGATCGTTTTGAGCGCTCTCTGACGTTATATCAAGACGCCTTTGGAAGCTTTGCTTCACTGCCGGAAGGCCTGGCAATTGGCGCGCGGTTTCTGGGCGCGCTACCGGCGATTCTGCCGATGTCTGCCGACCAACTGCTCCAGGACAGGCCGCGCAAAGAAAAAAACATTCCGATTCTGGAGTACACACTGTCCGGACAGACCGAAGTTGCGGGCTATCCCGTAAAATACCTGGCGCAGCGGTACGTGCTTGAGAACGGCGAATTTACGGACAATGGCGTTTACGCAATCTATGCCGGCAACGTTGCGCTGCTGGCGCCGGATTTGGCATCGCTGCGTGACGTGCTGAGGCGCGTGAACACCGGCGGCCCGACGATTGAAAAAAATCCTCAATACACGGCAGCATTGGCCGGTGGCGGCGATGCGATCTACTTCAGCAACCTCACGGAATTAGTCGTCGAGGCGGGTGTCACGTCCGAATCTCAAACTCGCGAGCACGGTGCCCTCAGGATTTCCAACTCGTCGTGGGAGAGTTCGTATTACCTGACCTCGGACGATAAGAGCGACGCAAAACTTCTCCTGGGTTTAAGTCCGGACCAGCTCGCGGGCCCGCGCGAACTGTTGCCTCGTTCGACGTTATTTTATTACTTCATGAAGATCAGCCCACCCGACGCGCTTCGGGCGTGGAATAAAATGACTGACAGTAAGCGGGACCCGGCCGGCATTTGGTCGCTAAACTTTGAGAAGGAAGTGCTCCCTGAGATCGAGGGAGAGTGCGGCGCCGCGGTGCTGGGCTGGCCCGATCTAATGGCGGACGAAGGTTCTGCTCCCTGGATCGTTTTTTTCAAGTTAAAGAGCGATCGGTTGCAGCAAGCGCTGAACGAAGGACGACTGTTCAAGGAAACAACTGCGAGCAAGGGCGTGTCGAAAATCAAATTCGGAACGACCGAGCTGAACATTATCATCACCAACGGTTTTCTGGTTTTCGCGGATTCGCCCGGAACTCTTGATCAACTGAAGCAACCAGAGAAACTGGCCACTTCTCCCGATTTCACTAAAGCGGTTAAGCGCACGCCCACGGACGTCGTCGCGTTCGGAGGCTACAACCTGGACGTCACGATCCCGTCGACAACCGGCGGTTCCGATTCGGTTCAGACGCAGCAGGCAAACATGATTCTGTTGCTCGCCCGCGCGTTTCACAGTCCAAGTTTCTACGCGAAGGTGAATGCGGGAAACATTGAGGCGCACTCGTCGGTCTCGCTGGACCGCGAAGGCCGCTATTCAGTCGCAGAGTTACAGGCGCTCGCCGCGAAATCCGAACCCGCTTACGCGGCGATCCAGCCGGGCGGCATTCCGATCTCGAATCAAAAAAGACTTAGGCATCTTACTTTACGGATTCAGGTGAAAGCCGCAGGCGGCGCAGAACGTATTGCCGAAGACGTCGTCAATAATTCCCAAATGATCGAACGCCGCGCCGGCGAGGAGTTGGTCCTGAAGGTCCTTCCCCGCTCCGCTGATACCACCCAAAGAATCCAGTTGCCGATAACCGCGAGCGAGTTCGCGACGTACCTGAAACCGACGGCCGACATTCGCGCTGACGACCAGACAATCATCGACAAAGCTAAAGAGATCGCCGGGAGCGATCGCGACGCGTGGAGTGTCGCTCGGAAACTCTCTGACTGGACGCACGCAAACATCACGTGGAAAGTCGTCGATGCCGCCAACGCGGCGCAGACTTTGGCCACACGCGAAGCAGATTGTTACGAGTTCAGCAAGCTTTACGTGGCCATGGCGCGCAGCCTGGGATTGCCGGCGCGCATCGTCTCGGGGCTGGCGTACAGCGGCAGCTCATTCGGTGGGCACGCCTGGGTCGAGGTCTACATCGGCCGTTGGATCGAACTCGACCCCACCTGGGGAACGAACTTCGTCGATGCCACTCACATCAAGACGTCAAATGGCGCGCTGGTCAGCTACGCGGCGCTGGACCTAATTAAGGTTGACGTGTTGGACGCACGGCGCGGCGCGGCGGAGTATCAAGCAGATCCACAGACACTGGCGAAGAAACTTTGCGAAGAATTGCCTGACGGCACATCTGAAGCTCTCGAGAGTGCGCTGGACGTCGCGCTGGTAACCGACGATCTGATGGGCCCCGGCACCTGGGCGACGTTAACGGAGTCAGAGCGCGATCAAATCTCAGGTCCTTTTCGCCGTGTGGTCAGCGGCTTCGCGTCGAACTTCCGAAAGAGTCAGCCTTTCGGCGTCGGACTGCGCTTGCTGAAGGTCAATCGCGACGGCAATCGAGCCGAGGCGCTGGTGATGCATTCGGCAAATTTCCAGGAGTCTCTGCTTAAATTCCTGATGGTGCGACAAGAGGACGGCTGGATGCTACGCGAGATCCTGGACGTCGACACCGGGCTGCGGACGATCGCTGAGAATCTGGAACCGGCGATTTACGAATTGCGTGGCCGGCGCAGCGGCCAGCAGCAACGCGCGATGTTCCAAACCGATTTCGCGCGGGTGATGGTCCTCATTGAACAGAATGCGCAGGCAAGTTTGGACCTGGCGGACCGCTTGCTGAAACAGAAACCAAAGGACGCCCCTTTGCGATACCTGAAGTCAGTGGCGCTCGCCGCCCTGGAAAAAGACGAAGAGGCTGCGAAGATTTGGATTGAGCTAAGCGAAGAGGACCCGCCGTTCGCGCAGGCATTGCGGAAGCTGGCTGAGCACTATGAGGCATCGGAAACCGAAAGCGATCGTAAGAAGGCCGGCGATCTCTATCAGCGCTATATTGTGTTCGAACCCGACGATCCGAGGGCACGCACGAGTCTGGGCAATCTCCATGAGCTCGCCGGTGACTTGGCGCGCGCCGAGAGTGAGTACCGCGCGGCCGTTGAAAGGGACAGCTCAAACTCGATCGTTTTTCTGGATCTGGCCGAGTTCTATACCACGCGCCGCCGCTTCAGTGAAGCAGTCGCCGTCATCGATGAAGCCGGAAAACGCACCGGCGACAAAGAAGATTTGTTTGCTGAACTCCTGTCGCGGTACTGGTTCACCCAGGAGGCTGATGTACCTGAAGCATTGGCCGCCAGTCAGCCCCAACGCATGGCTCAAAGCGCGCGAGCCAATGTCTCGCTGGCGCGAATCAGACTCAATCACGAGCGCACACGCGAAGCTATACCTCTGCTGAAAAAAGCGGCGGCGCTGAACCCGAAATCGTCCGAGGCCTACGAAATGCTGGCCGAAGCGTACCGCGGCATGCGCGACTGGGCTTCGGCATTGGCCGCGGCCGACACGGCGATTCGAATCGACCCCGAAGACGCTTATGGTCATTACGAACGCGCGTGCGCATTGGCACGATTGTGGCGCGCGCGCGGAGCACTTGCTGCACTGAAACGCGCAGTTGAGCTTGATGAAGATTTGAAGGAGGCGTTGGCAGAAGAAGACGATCTGAAGTCTCTGTCGCGCCTGCCCGAATTCAAGAAGCTGCTCCCCCCGCCGGCGCCGCCCGAGAGTCCCACGGTGAAGAAGCCATGACAAGCAGAAACATTCGCGCGCCGCGCGGCGCCCAACTCAATTGTAAAGGCTGGCATCAGGAAGCAGCCCTGCGCTGCCTGATGAACAATCTGGACCGCGAAGTCGCCGAGAAGCCGGACGAGTTGATCGTTTACGGCGGCACCGGCAAGGCCGCGCGCAACTGGGCATCCTTCGACGCGATTGTGCGCTCGCTTCATGATTTGGAGAACGACGAGACGCTGCTCGTGCAATCAGGCAAACCCGTGGGCGTCTTTCGCACACACGAACACGCGCCGCGAGTTTTGATTGCGAATTCCAACCGGGTCGGCGCCTGGGCGAACTGGGATCACTTTCACGAACTCGAGCGCAAGGGCCTGATGATGTATGGCCAGATGACCGCAGGCAGTTGGATCTACATCGGCACCCAGGGCATCGTGCAGGGCACCTTCGAGACGTTCGCATCGATGGCCGACAAACATTTCGGCGGTGACTTGCGCGGCAAGCTTCTGTTGTCAGGTGGATTAGGCGGCATGGGTGGCGCGCAGCCGCTCGCTGCGACTCTGAATGGCGCGGTCTTTCTGGGTATTGAAGTCGATCCGGCACGCATTGAGCGGCGCGTGCTCAGCGGCTATTGCGATCGCATGGCGCTGGATTTGGACGAGGCGCTCGACATTTGCGAGGACGCGCGCGAACAGAAGCACGCTGTGTCCGTTGGCCTTGTTGGTAACTGTGCAGAACTTTTACCTGAGATTGTTCGTCGTGGCGTAAAGATCGACGCGGTGACAGATCAAACCAGCGCGCATGATCCTTTGAACGGTTACGTTCCGGCGGGCCTGTCGCTGGAAGACGCAAGCGAACTTCGACGCACGGACGCGGCCGAGTACGTTCGCCGTTCCATGGAATCGATGGCGCGTCATGTCGAAGCGATGCTGGCTTTGAAACGCGCGGGCGCGGTCGCCTTCGATTACGGCAACAACATTCGCAAGATGGCGTTCGAAGCCGGCGCGCAAGACGCATTCGAGATTCCCGGCTTCGTGCCTGAATACATTCGCCCGCTGTTCTGCGAAGGCAAAGGGCCTTTCCGCTGGGTCGCGCTCTCAGGCGAAGCTGAAGACATCCGCAAGACAGACGATCTTGCGCTCGAACTCTTCCCCGACGATCAAACTTTGAATCGCTGGCTGCGGCTCTCGCGGGATAAAGTGAAGTTTCAGGGCCTCCCTTCGCGGATCTGCTGGCTTGGATACGGCGAACGCGCTGAGATGGGAGAAGCGATTAACGAACTGGTGAAGCGCGGCGATTTGAAAGCACCGATCGCCATTGGCCGTGATCATCTTGATACCGGATCGGTGGCGTCGCCGTTCCGCGAAACAGAAGGAATGAAAGACGGCTCGGATGCGGTCGCTGATTGGCCGATTCTGAATGCGCTGCTGAACACGGCGAGCGGCGCCAGCTGGGTTTCATTTCATCACGGCGGTGGCGTCGGCATAGGCTATTCCCTTCACGCCGGCCAGGTTTCAGTCGCGGACGGCACCGACGAAGCCGCCAAACGTTTGAACCGCGTGCTCACCAACGATCCCGGGCTCGGGGTCGCCCGTCACGTCGATGCGGGATATGATGAAGCCGTCTCGACTGCCCAGAAAAAAGGTGTCAAGGTTCCGATGCTCAAGTAAACCGCATACTGTGCAAACGAATCCAAATGTTCGTCGATGTCGCTTAAACAACACCGGTTTGTTTTTTCTCTGATTGCGCTAGCGGTCTTCACCGTTACAGCCAGGGCGCAGGTAGGATCGCTGCGCGGCACGGTAGGACTAAGACAACCCGATGGGAAGGAAGTGGCCCTCGCAGATGCCGCGGTCGACGCTTTTAGAATTGATTTGCCCGGACTCTACAAAACAAAGACCAACGCGCAGGGCGAGTTCGTTTATGCGGGTCTGCCATACGTTGGGACATATGTCATTGCAGTAAGCGCGCCAGGAACAAAACCTGCCATGCGTGCAAACGTAAAGGCTGGTCGCGAAGAGCAATTTCATTTGGTCCTGGAACCTGGTGACGGCCGTCGTATTACATCAGAAGAAGCAAAAGCGGCCGCAGCCGATGCTCGGAACACCTCACCAGTTAATGGGGCTGAAACTTTAGATCAACTAAAGAACCGCATTTTTCGCGCCGGGAATTCAGCCATCGTTGAGAAAAACTACGATCAGGCAATCAAGCTTTTTGAGGAGGGTGTGTCCCTGTTTCCTCAGGAGGTTGCTTTTCTGGCAAACCTTTCGTTTGCTCTGCGTTTCCGGGGTCTAGAGAGGTACAACTCAGCCCTCAATGCTCGGAATGACGATGCGCGCGAACAATTGATGGCCGCTGCGAAAAACGATTTTCAAAAAGCCGCGGAGTCTGCGACGCGCGCCACCGACGCCATCAAGCTTGAACCGATCCCTGAAAACGAAGGGGAGCGGAATCGACTGCATTCGACGAAGCTCAACGTGTTAACCGGCCGCTTGGAAGCATTGCGCTTGGTCGTTTCATTTGTTGATGCTTCAGTCGCGACAAAGGCCTTAGCGGCGTTGGACGATTACCTGGCGGCGGAGGACGACCCATGGCGGAAGGTAAAAGCGCAAAACGACATCGGGCTAATGTTGCTTCAGTCGAAAAACATTAACCTGGCGACAGAACACTTTCGTCGAATGCTCGTTCAGGATCAAAACAATCTGGATGCAGTTGCGGGTTTCGGACTTGCTCTTTTTGAAACAGGTAACCTTGGCAAGGCTTCCGAAGCTGGCGCTTATCTGCAAAAATTCGTCGACGAAGCATCGCCAGACCACCCTATGAAAGCCAGAGTAATCGCAGCCCTTCAGACCTTGAAGTCTCGACGATAGAAACACTGTCCTTAATAGGGTTATTTGCTTGTTAATTGGTTGAAGATAAACCCACGATAGCCTTGGATCTGAGGCTCTTTGATCCACAGTACTCTGCGACGGTTTATTGGAAAGAGTAAATGTAGCGCAAGTTGCTAACTTGCTGTTTTGTTCGGACCGTGGGTGTCTCAAACCCAACGAGCCGCAAGTTAACAACTTGCGCTACGGAGAGAATCACATGAACCCCAAACGCTTCTTCGCACTTCTATTCGCCGTGGTCATAATCGGAGCCGGTGCTGTTACGGCTCAGGAAAGCTCAAAACCAAAGGCCGATCCCGAGCCACGCGCCAAAGACGGAAAGAAACTTCTGACGGCCGTTGACCTGCTGAAGCTCAACGGCGTCGGCGCACCGCGAATCTCGCCCGACGGTTCGCGCGTGCTCTACACCGTCAGCGAGATCAAGATGGAGAAGGACAAGGAATGGAAGAGTGTGACGCAGATTTGGGTGGTTCCGGCAGCCGGCGGAAAGGCGCGACAGTACACACGCGGGGAAAAGAGCGCGACGGCGCCGGAATGGTCGCCCGACGGCACGATGATCGCTTTTCTCACTGACCGGGAAAAAGATGGCGAGCGCCAGGTTTGGATGATGATGGCGGACGGCGGCGAGGCCTGGGCGGTGACTGCGCACAAAGGCGGCGTCAGCGGCTTTCGTTTTTCGCCGGATGGCAAGCGCCTGGTTCTCACCGCCGTCGATCAGCCGAATAAAGACGAAGAGGATCGAAAGAAGGTCAAAGACGACCCGATCGTCATGGATCGCGACATCAAAATGTCGCACCTCTGGCTGTTCGATGTCGATAAGAAAGAAGAGAAGCGTCTGACGGAAGGCGCTTTCACGGTCAGCGATCCGCAGTGGTCGCCAGATGGAACTCGGATCACTTACGTGACCAGGCCAACACCGAAAGCTGACGACGGGGGTCTCAGCGACATCTGGATGGTCACCATCGCGAGCGGTGAAAAGAAAAAGATCGTCGGGGATGAAGGCTCGAGCGACTCAGCGCGCTGGTCACCGAATGGTGAATGGATCGCTTATGGCGGCAATCCAGATGGCGGGTCCGGCGTTTCCGCGACTTACCTCTATTTAGTCCCCGCGGCCGGCGGCGCGCCAAAACAACTTACCGGAAAGTTCGATTTGAATGCCGGCACGCCGATTTGGTCGCGCGACGGCAAGACGATCTACTTCAGCACGAACGTGCTCGAGGCGAACGAGGTCTTCGCCGTGGATGTCAGCACCGGCGCCGTCAAACAATTGACCAACCGCGGCGGATCGACTGGCGTTACGGAAATCAGCCGCGACGGCAAAACTATTGTGGGCACAACAACCTCGTCGCAACAGCCGGCCGAGATTTACACATCGAACGTCGCCTTTAGCACAGTAAAACCTCTCACCGAGCATAATTCGTGGCTTAAAAACTATTCGCTCGCGCAATCCGAAGTCGTTAAGTGGAAGAGCAAGGACGGCACCGAAATCGAAGGCGTGCTCACTAAACCCGTGGGTCACACCTCGGGCAAAGTGCCCTTCCTCCTCAATCCGCATGGGGGTCCGACCGGCGCTTCGCTGAACGGTTGGAACGGAACGGTCCAGGTGCTGGCGGCAAATGGCTTCGCGGTGCTGCAACCAAACTTTCGCGGCTCGACCGGCCGTGGCCTGGCGTTCGCGCAGGCGAACAAGAACACCTGGGGCAAAGGCGACTTTGAAGATTGCATGACGGGTGTCGATGCGATGATCGCCGCCGGTGTCGCGGATCCCGATCGGCTGGGCGCGTTTGGTTGGTCGTACGGCGGTTACATGACATTCTGGATTCTGACGCAGACCGATCGCTTCAAAGCCGTTTCGCCGGGCGCCGGCCTGACGAACATTTACTCAATGTATTCGCAGAACGACATTCAGCGTTACCTGCGCTGGTTCTATTCGGACAAAGCGCCCTGGGACGCGACCGATCTTTACTGGGACCGGTCGCCGATGAAGTACGTCAAGAACGTGAAGACGCCCACCATGATCATGCATGGACAAGTGGACACGCGCGTGCCGCTCGCGCAGGCGCAGGAGTTTTACATGGCGCTGAAGGAGATGAAGGTGCCCGTCGAGTTCGTCGTCTATCCACGCGAGGGTCACGGGTTCAATGAGCCGCGTCACAACCTGGATCGCGTGCGCCGTTACGTGCGGTTCTTTGCCAGGTATCTAAACGCGCCAGTCGTGACAGAGCCGGCGGGCCAATAGCAAGATTCGAAACTGATGGCAGATTCAAGTTATTAAATTCAGATCGCAGGAGTTTCTTTAATGCCGACAATCAACGCAGACACCGCTCAGGGTACTAAAACCATCGAAGCAACGACCGGACGCCGTCTGGTGCTGGTGCTGGAAGACGGCGGCGTGGATATCCTTCACCGCTGTGGCGGAAACGCGCGCTGCACCACGTGCCGCGTGGAGGTACTCGATGGTAGCGCGCCACCAATGGGTCAGACCGAACTCGAATGCCTGACTGCGCGCGGGGCGCTCGAAGAAGGCTTTCGTCTGTCGTGCCAAATCGTAGTCGCGGGCGACATGCATGTAAAAGTCTTGAAACAGGTGAGCACCGAAGGCATGGATGCGGGACCGCGGCCGGAAGAATGGGATTAGATACACATGCCAGATTTCGCAAACATCAAATTTGAAGTTCACGATCGCGTTGCGCGCGTCACGTTCAATCTTCCGCCGCTGAACGTCCTGAACATTGCCATGATGCGCGAGATCAACGCGGCCTTGAATGATTGCGCGCAGCAGAGAGGCCTGGCGGCGATCGTCTTCGACGCCGTGGAAGGCACGCGCGCCTTTAGCGCGGGCGTCGCGGTTGAAGAGCACGTGCCGGCGACCGTGTTCCAGATGTTGGATAGTTTTCATGCGATCTTTCGCACGCTGCAGCAGATTGCGAGACCCACGATTGCCGCCGTCGATGGGCCGGCCCTCGGCGGCGGCTGTGAACTCGTCGCGGCGTGCGACATTGTCATTGCCAGCGATCGCGCCAAATTCGGACAGCCTGAAATCAAGCTCGGGGTTTTTCCGCCGGTCGCCGCGATTCTCTTGCCCGCCATCATCGGCGAGCGCCGCGCGCGCGAGTTAATTCTGACGGGCGAATTGATTGACGCTGAAGAAGCTTTACGACTGGGACTGGTAAATTACGTGGTGCCGTCCGACGAAATTGCATCAAAAACCCAGGAAGTGCTCGGAAAGCTGCGCGAGCTTTCCGCTTCGGCGCTCTCAATGACGCGCATGGCTCTTGATCTTGGGACGCGCCAAAGCTTTGAATCCGCACTCATAAACGTGGAGAATCTGTACCTGCATGAGCTGCTGAAGACGGAAGACGCTGAGGAAGGCCTCCGGGCGTTCATGGAAAAGCGAAAGCCAAAGTGGAAAAACAAGTGAAAGCAAGGATGAAGGATGAAGGCGGAAGGATGAAAGAAAGCCCGGTCAGGCTCTCTGCCTTCGGTCGTCAAGAACAATGCGTTCGGCGGCTTTCCGGTTTCATCCTTCATCCTTCATCCTTCATCCTTGCTTTTCTCCTGCTCTCCCTCACAATTAATTTCTCTTCCAGTGCCCAAACACGTCGCCGCAGCGGCGCACACGCAACGGCGCCTGAAACTTTTACCGCCGCCGATCGCACTACTGTCGAGCGCGCGATCGGCAGCGCCTGTGCGGAACGCATTCGCGATCCTTTGGGCAGCACGCCGATTGACGTGATGCAGTCGCGGCCTTCGATGTCGGTAACCCATGCCGACGCCGTCGCGGGAGCGAAACGCGCCAATCGTCTGTTGCCGGTAACAAAGAAGCTGGTCGCGAACGAGATTGTGCAACTCGCGAAAGAATACGGCATGTACAGCGGCCTCGCCCGGGCGCGGGTGAATGCGGCCGCCGCGCGCGTGCACGCTGTAAAACAAGTGCGGCCCAACGTCGATGCGCGCGACAACGCATCGGTGTTGTTGCGCGACCCGCGCGCGATCGAGTTCGGCACAATCTTTCTGGCCGGGCTGCGTTCCGACGAAGCCATGATTAGCGTGCTCGCTCACGAACTGACTCACGTGGCCAGCGGACAAACCGATTCGCTGCGGCCATTGTTTCGCGCGATTGGACGACGCGCGGCCGCGCGCACCGGGTTGCGAATTCAGGGTCAGCGCGTGGAAGAGCTGGCGTGTGATTTAGTGGGCGTGGACGCCGCCCGCGCGTTCATTCGCCAGACGGCGAGTTGGGAACCGTTGCCGCGACGCCTGGCGCGCGCCGTCGCGCACAACTGCGTCGATGATGACAGCTCAGACGAAGACCACCTTTCGCCGCGCAACACAATTCGCGCACTGTTCAGTCTCGACCTCAACTTCGCCCGGGAACTTCTGGGCAACGGCAATTCCCAGGCGTTCTTGAAAAAACCGGTAGTGGGTCGGTTTGAGGTGGCACGCGCATCTTGCGCGTGATTTCACGGGCGGGACGCCCGTGCCACTCTTTCAAACTGACCCACTACTAAGAAACCCGCGCCGTTGACAGTTCGCGCGCGCGCTTTCTAAGATCGGCGGCAGATGAGTCAGTTTCGTTACCTTCAGTTCCCTCACGCCAGGACTCTGTCTCAACTAATCGATAGCAGAGTCCTTCGACTCGCCGCTTTCATACTTTCAGCAGTTCTTTGTTTGTCCACGCTGGCCCTGCTGTCCGGATGTCGCAATGAAAGCGAATCGCAAAGCCTGCGGCCGAGACAGTTGCGTGATGTGCCCGCGCAGAAACTGGCGTTCACGTTCGCGGCGGACGTTGAGCCGCCTCAGTACGTGTCCGCGGACGAGCCAAAGCAAGTTCAGGCAATCCAGCAGGATTTTGATGAACGGCGCAAGGATGAAGCACTCGTCCTGTTGCGGACCGTGCTTTCGCCTGATGGCCAGCGGGCGCTCGCACTCTACAGCAAGCAGGACGAACCTTCGACAACTTTTCACATCGATTTGTACGCGGCCAGCGGCTCGTTTATTCGCAACGTCACGCCGCCCGAATTAGCGGTTGTGTTTCAGGACTCAGTCGTTTGGTCCGCCGACAGCAGTCAGATGGCATTTGTCGCCCGGAAAGCAGCGGCCCAGCCGACGCCGAGCCCGACGCCGTTAGAACCGAATGAGCCGCCCGGCTTGCCGCTGGCGCTCGATACGCCTGTCCCTTCGCCCACAACGGTGATGCCGGTGTTTGCACCGCTTGCGATGTTCGCGACTGAGCAGATCTATGTGGCGGATAGTGACGGCTATAACCTCAGACCGGTGACGACGCGCGACGGGCTGATTTATTTCGCGCTGTCGTGGGCCCCGGACGGGCATGCGTTGGCGGCGTTGGCCTGCAAAGAATCCGAGTGGAACGAGCGCGAACGCGCATTTAAAACTCCGGCCGGGCGTCCACGCACGGTCACCCCCGAGGGAAAAGAGCGGCTGTTGGATGATGAGCTGGCGCAGGCGCCACCGGTCTGGTCACCCGATTCTTCGAAGGTTGCCACCGCCTACGGCGTAGACGTGGGCATTTACGACGACGGCGGTAAAGCGCCGAGCCAGGCACGCATCGTTCTGCGTGATCGTCTATTTAGCTCGTCACTCGCTTTCGATGCGAGCAAGAGTTCAGATCAATCGAAGCCAGGCGGCGGCAACTCGCCGGCAGTGACCGCGGGAGATCCGGTTTCATTCAACCCGATCGTGCGCATCGAATGGCCCATGCCTGAGAAGATGTTTTTTGAAACTGCCTACGTGAGTATTCGCAGCGATTTGATCAAGACGTTTTCGCGCTGGCACGCATTGACGTTAAGCCCGCAGGCGGTGGTGTTGAGATGACGGAGCTCGGGCTCCTGCCCGCTAGCCGAAGTCAGTACCATCCGCGTCAGCGGATGGATCAGAAGGTTATCTAACGCACCAATTGAGTCTTTTTTCCACCCGCTCACGCGGGCGGTACTGACTTCACCACTCCCGTCGCTACCGCTTCGGGTTCTGGCACAGATCGCGCGGGCCAAATAAGCGACAACGCTTTTGCAATCACCCATAACACTGCGCCGGTGACAAGCGTAACTACCACCCAAAACTTCCAATAGCTCGTGAACGCGTTGCCCCATCCATCCTGAACCCGATGCGACACGTTCACATTTAACTCCGCCGGTGTCAGCAGGCGCGCCGCGAGCTGGGTGAACAGATACCAGGCGAGCGCGTAAATCCAGGCCGTGCGATCCATCCCGACGCGACGCAACGCGATCAGTCCGACGACGAACCCGCCCACGTGCGCCTGCGTGGTTGAGAAGTAGAAGCCGCTGGGCAGCAACACGTAGATGATCCAGACGACCAGTCCGGGTATCGTCCAGATCGCTGCCGCGCGAATCAATTCGCGATGACTCAGCAGCAAGCCGATGCCGAGTAGAACATTTCCCGCATTGCACATCCACAGCAGATGGCCCAAGCCGCCGAAGCGCCAGTAGTGAATCGCCTGCACGGCAAAGAACGCGAGCGGCAGCAGACCCATCAACCGGTAACGTGTCTCAAGCGGCTCACTCATGCGGCGCAAGAATATCACGCAAAAGTCGCAAAGGGTCGAGAGCTCTGTTGAGGTTCACTCGCTCAAGTCAATGGGTGAGTTTGAAGAGGTGGCACGGGCGTCCCGCCCGTGAACCACGCACAGGATGCGCGTGCCACGTTCAGACTGAACCGGTGTCCGCTCAATAACCTCTCTGGACAGCAATAGAGCTTCTGAGCTAGATTAAGCACTCCCCCAACAATTTGAAGTGAGCGCGTAGTTGAGCGCGCGAACGTAGCCCGACCATGAACGCCCCCTGTGCTGACGCCGTTTTTCGGCAGCCGCTCCCGTTTCTGCTTGCGGACGCGGTTGAGTCGTTCGATATGAATATCGCTGACCCACGGGCCATTGGTGCACCAACGCAAGTAGCTGAACACCTCACCATGTCAGTCGATGCTTACGAGGTGCTCGCCTCGAAAAAACCTCCAGCCCAATCCAGGACTTCGCGCAAACGAAAAGCTAAAGAGACCGGGAACAAGCCGCGCGGCACCGTGCTCGTTGTTGATGACGTGCCCGACGTCACCGAGATGATCGAGCTGCTGCTAAAGCATGCCGGATACGATGTCTCGACGGCTGATTCGGCGCAGGGTGCTTTGCACCTCGCCCGCCTTAATCATTATGACCTCGTGATCTCGGACATCGGAATGCCTGAGATGAACGGGTACGAATTGGCGGCGGCGCTGCGCGAACTCGCGGCTTACAACAAAACTCCACTGATTGCCGTCACCGGCTATTCTGAGTACGACGATCGCGGTCGCGCCGTGCGCGCCGGCTTTAATGTTCACCTCACCAAACCAATCGAACCGACGCAGCTGCTGACATTGATGCGGGAACTTCTGTCTCAATCCGAACCGGGCACCACTCACTGATTCTTGCCTCGAGTGTATGTTCCAGAGAGATCGAACCACAGAGGACACAGAGAAGAAACCTCAAACAGGAAACAGGAACTGAGATTGAATCTTATGTGGGTTGATTACTCACCGCCGGTTTTGTTTGTTTGTTTGTTTGTTTTGTATTCCTCTGTGTCCTCTGTGGTTAAACTTCTCTTAGCATGATTCCCTGTTGATTTGTTTTTTTGCTTCCGGCATTCTCTTGCGCAATGGATGAGATCACGCCAGCCGAAGCACCGGTCACCAAAAAACCAAAACGTCGCTTTCAGGATTGGCTCGAGTCCGAAGCGGCCGTCCGCTTTGGCGAGTTAGCCATCGGTGGTTTCGCGATCGTCATTTTGTTCCGGCAGCTTCAGTATTCCACCTCAGCAATTTGTTGCGGCGACTTTGACGGCTATTACCACATGAAGTGGGCGCGGCTGCTGTGGGAGAACCTCAAGGCGAAGCATTTCTTTCCGCCCACGTTTACCTGGCTGCCGCTGACGACGCTGAACCCGAACGATTATGTCGATCATCATCTCCTGTATCACATCCTGCTGATTCCGTTCACCTGGTTTCGTGACGTGCAAACCGGCGGGAAGATTGCCGCGATTTTGTTAGCCAGCATCGCGCTCTTTTCCTGTTATTGGCTGATCGTCCGCTACGAAGTCAGGTACCGGCTGCTTTGGTTGCTGGCCTTGCTGGCGTCATCCGCGCCGTTTCTCTACCGGATGAACATGACGAAGGCGCCGCCGCTGGCAATTCTGTTCCTGATCATCGGCACGTATCTGCTGTTCGAACGCAAGCACTGGCAGTTGTTGCCGCTCGCGCTGATTTTTACCTGGACGTACGACATGGTCGTGCTGCTGGGCGTAGCGGTGATGATTTGGACAGGTGTGATCGCCTGGACCGAAGGCCGCTTCGAGTGGCGGCCGCTGGTGTACGTCACGGCCGGCTGTGTGCTGGGCCTGGTCATCAATCCGTATTTCCCCCATAACCTCTATCTCTTCTGGGAGCATGCGCGCGTCAAGATCACCGCCGATGACTTTGCGACGAAAGTCGGCAACGAATGGTACCCGTACGACACCTGGCAGTTCCTGATCAATTGCTTCGTCGCGCTCGTGGCGATGGTGACGGGCTATCTGGCTTTTGACGGCAACGATCGGAAGCGATCGCAGAAGCCTCTGTACTTTCTGGTGCTGGCGAGCGTGTTGCTGTTGATGAATCTGCGTTGGAAGCGCTTCGCGGAATACTTTCCACCGTTCGCGATTCTGTTCGCCGCATTCGCGCTCGAACAGTTGTGGCGCGGCCGCGCAGTCTTCACGCGCTTGCCGGACGCTGTGATGGAAGACCTACAGCCGTTTCTCGATCGTCAGGAACCGTCTATGCTCGCCAAAGAACGCAAGCATGATGAAGTCTGGCGAACGCTGAAGGTCGGTCTGGCGGCGCTGGCCCTGATAATCGTGTTCTTCGCCAATGTAATTCGGACATCACGCGACATCAGCGAGAGCGAGCCGCGCAACTATTACGCGCAAGGCGCGGCGTGGATGCGCACGAATATTCCGGCGGGCCAGGTCGTCTTCAACACTGACTGGGACGACTTTCCCAGATTGTTTTACTTCGACTCGAGCCATGCGTATGTTTCGGGCCTGGATCCGGCCTACCTGCACAATCGAAATCCCGAGCTGTCGAAGCTTTATGACAGAATAACCCTCGGTGAAGAAGAGGATCCGGGGCCGCTGATCCGCGATCGCTTCGGCTCACGCTGGGTTTTTACAGACAACAAAGATCACGTTTCCTTCATCGATAATGCGCTGCAAAGCGGTTGGTTCGATCGCGTCTATGAAGATGATGAATGCAGCGTCTTATGGATACGCGATCAAAAAGGCGAGCCCCCGTCCGATGCGAACACTGACAGCGGCAGCGGCGGCGGCAACGTGAATGATAATTCGCCGCCCTAGCCGGGAGCGGCGTTTGCGCCTCCGGCGCAGCACAGTGCGGAAAGGTTTTGCCTTTCCGATATGGCCAACTAAGTTTTCTCGCTGAGGCTGAGCCTCAGCGAGAGAGGACGGTAACGAGCGATGCCGGTAAGCCAGAGGCTTACGCACTGTGCTGCGGCAAAGCCGTGCATGTTATTTATGAGCAAGCTATTCCCACTAATCACGATCGGAACAGTCATTGGCGCCATCAGCATCGGCGCAAGTGGCTGCCGTCGCAACAGTCCTGACGTTGAAGGGCCGCCCGACACTTCAACATACCGTCCGCTCCCAACTCCGGCCACGGAATTCGAGCAGAAGCTGAAAGACGTCACCGACGCTCACTTTCAATTCGTGTGGGTGTTTAGGCGATTGGACGGGAAAGAATTCACCTCTGAGGACAGCGCGATACTGCGGACGAACGCGCCAAGGGTTGTCGATTGGATCGGCCTGGACGACAAGAAGACTTACATCGCCGGATCGAATTTTCCGATCGCGCCACAGAATCTCGCGGCGCTACAGAAGCGATATAAGATTGAAGACTACTCACAGAAGTGATTTATTGATCCAATGATCCATTGATTCAATGAATCAATGGGTCAACACCAACTTGCCAAACTGCGCCCGGTCTTCCATCAACTCGTGAGCCTTACGCGCTTCGGACAAAGGCAAAATCTGATCGACAACCGCGCGAATTTGTCCTGACTCAATAAATTTCATCGCCGCCAGCAGGTCAGCCTTCGAACCCATCATCGATCCGAGAATCGTTAAGTGGCGATAGAACACGTGGCGCAGATCCGTCTTCGCGTCGAAGCCACTGGTTGCGCCGCAGGTCACCAGCCGGCCGCCTTTCTTCAAAGACAGAATCGAGCCCGGCCACGTGGCCGCACCGGTATGCTCAAACACAACATCGACGCCGCGGCCGTTGGTCAGTCGCCGCACCTCTTTGTGCCAGTCTTCGCGTGTGTAGTCGACGCCCACGTCAGCGCCGAGCTCGCGTGCTTTCGCAAGTTTCTCGACTGAACTGGCCGTCGTGATCACGCGCGCGCCACGGAGTTTGGCAATCTGAATTCCCAAAGAGCCGACACCGCTGCCCGCGGCGTGCACCAGAACATCTTCGCCCGGCTGGACATCAGCGCGCGCCACGAGCATGTGCCACGCCGTCAAAGTCACCAGCGGAAGCGCAGCGGCTTCCTCCCATGACAGGTTCTTCGGTTTGGGAATCACGTTGATCCCCGGAACGGCAATCAACTCCGCGTAACCACCGTCGCGTCGAGAGCCGATGATGTCGTATTCGTCGCACATGTTGTCGCGACCGGCGAGACATTCGGCGCAATGGCCACAGGAAACGCCGGGCTGCAACATGACTTCATCGCCGGCGTTCACCCACGTGACGAGCTCG
The DNA here is from genome assembly GCA_036374695.1 of Pyrinomonadaceae bacterium. GTDB lineage: Bacteria > Acidobacteriota > Blastocatellia > Pyrinomonadales > Pyrinomonadaceae > UBA11740. Next base: position 16,027 of record DASUTF010000067.1, on the reverse strand, counting down.
CCCACTTCGCGCACGACGCCCGCGACGTCGTTGCCCAGGATGTGCGGCAGCGGAATCTTTATTCCCGGCAAGCCGTTCCGCACCCAGACGTCGAGATGATTAAGCGCGCACGCGCGGACTTCGACCAGGACTTCGTTCGCTTTTATTTGCGGATCGGGAACGTCAGCGAGCCTGAGCACCTCAGGCCCACCGTGTTGATCGAAGATGACGGCTTTCATCATGGTGGGTTTACAGACCGCGAGCGCTAGCGAGCGGGTCGCGCCCTCATGTTGAGTTTATGACCCGCGTCTGGAATGAACGCGGCCATACGTTACTACGTTGCTTTCGGGTGCCGCAATCCCAACCCAGCCGCTACCCGAGTCGCGGACTTTTTGGAACGTCGGAGGCTTTCGGAGGTACAATCAGCAGGTCCTATCTCTCCTAAAACTGGCTCGAACGTTTCAGTTAATCTCTAGCTACAAGGAGTCCGGAACGATGAAGTTGACTCGGTTACTAACCATGGCCGCGATCCTGTTCGCCGGCGGTGCAACCTGTGTAGTCGCGCAGGAGCGTTGGCGGCGTTTACCCCCTCAGCGTGACGCTAATTTTTACGCACCGCGCAACAAGCTGGAAGAGTTCGAATCCCGGCAATCAGCAGTGCTGATCAAAGGCCGCACCTGGGTGGCCACGCTGAGGGCTCAAAACGGGTCGGCCCGAGTAGAGGCAACGGAGATTCGTGAGGCGGGGAACTCAGCGCGCGCAACCGGAGTGACGATCACGATCAATAGTCCGGATCCCGGTGACGTTCGCTGTATGGTTGATTACGAAGAGATCGACGACCTGGTTAAAGCTTTCGATGCAATGGCGAAGGCCGGCGACTCGACCACGAAGTTGACCCACTTTGAGCTGCACTACCGTACGCGAGCTGACTTCGAAATCATTGTTTTTAAGCAAGTGAGCGGCGGCATAGCGGCCGCAATCGAAGGCGGCTATTTCGAGCGCACCCGCGTGTTACTCACGCTTGATGATTTCACCAGGCTGCGTTGGATGATCGTGCAGGCAAAGGAAAAGCTGGACGAGATTAGGTAGACCGCGCCTAAACTGCAGCCAGCGATTCCGGCAGAGCTTTCAAATCCGGCTCGACCCATTCGGCTTTAGCTTTGTCTGTTGCCAGCAGCTCAGCTGAGTAGAACTGACCAATTAAATCCTTGTCGTTGCAGCGATCGATTAACGCGTTCGCCGTTTCGCTAAGCGCCCCTTTTGCTCGATGCCGGGCGACAAAGTTCGCGACGATGCGTAACCAAAACAAAGTAATGGTTTCGTGATAGCCCATCTTGCCGTACGTTTCCGCCAGCCGGCGAATCCCTTTTGTCATTTTCGCGCTCGCCTCGTCCGGTGAAAGGTGCCACACGTACCACAGCGCCACCGTCAGATGCTGGTAGTGGCGAAACTCTGAAGGATGAAAACTGCAAGCCTCGAACGCTGAGACGAGCGCGCGAATCTCGTCGTCGGTCTGGTAATAGATTTCCATGATCATCCTCAGCTTTGCCCAAAAAGTCTCCGGCTATGCCGGCTGATGTGCGGAAGGCCTTTGGCCTTCGGGCAAGACTGTCTCTCGATTTTGGGCCACGCCCAATTGTTCCGGGCGGAGCCCCAAAATTTGATTATGATCCGAACGGAAGCGCAGAGCGCTTCCGCACATCAGGCGGCACAGCCGAAAGACACCTGCGCTTACCAAAAAAATTGAGGCGGACCGATTAACGATCCGCCTCAACTTAACTGATTGCCCGCCCGCTATCGCAGGCGGCTCTGACCTATTTCACTTGCCGGCCTGGGTGACCCGGACCGTCAAGCGCGACTTATGGCGCGCGGCGGCGTTACGATGTAGCACGCCCTTCTGCACAGCCTTGTCGATTTCTGAGACTGTCTTCGGCAAAAGCCCGGCGGCGTCTTTGCCGGCGTCTTTCGCTAACGCATTGCGGAGGTTCTTCACCGCGTTGCGCAACCTCGTGCGATTGCTTTTATTAATGACGCGACGACGCTCGCTCTGGCGCACGCGTTTCTCTGCTGATTTATGATTGGGCATTAAGACTCTCCAAATTCCTGAACTGCGGCGCCAAGGACGGCGATTTGGCCTCAACGCGAAACTAGAGATTATGGGGAGCGACGGCGGGAGTGTCAAGGAGGCAAAAAAGAAGCGCTCACGACCCTCGGCCGCGAGCGCTCTTCTTGCGTGATTAGTTTCTTGGCTAGTCGTTAGTCACTTAACCGCAACGACCGCAGAACATTCTGAAAGACGCCCTGGTAATTGGAATACTCGTGGTTGGGCGCGACTGCGATTAAGAATAGCAGCTCACCGCTGCGCAGTTGCGTTGTAATCACATTCACGACCTCCGGACGGCCAGTCGCCTCGTTAACATTGCTTAAGCTGATCGTCAGGGCCGTTCGACCATCAATCGAGCTGCGCTGTAGACCGCTGCGTGAACGGAGATTCGGATTCCCCTGCTGTAGGCTTCTGAGAAATTCATTTGTCGCCTGCTGCAGGTTGCGACGGTTGGTTTGTGCGACGCCAATGTTCACGCCGTGGGTAAAGACGGGCTGGCCGTTTACCGACCCGACTGCGCCGTTGGGCGCGAACCAGACTGACGAACTGCTGTCAGAAACCTGCCGCCAGTTCTCAGGCACACTGACCTGCGCAACGCCGATCGAGTAGCTGCGATAACGCGATGATGGATATTCAACCCGGCCAGTCGGTGCGTTGGGATAACCCGTGCTCTCGCCGGTGGGATAACCCTCGCCCTGGTTCGGATAGCGTTGACCACTCCGCTCAATCTCAGCCAGTGTCGGTGCAGATCCAAAGGCCCGCAGTCGCTGGTTAATGGCCAGAAAGTCGCGGTTGTCGCGCCGCACGTTCCTTACTTGCAGGTACTGCGCTTCCTGATTGATGCGGGCGTAGCGGTTCGCTGGACTCGGGTGGCTGCTAAAAAACCCACCGCTGCTGCCGCCACCTGCGCGTTCGATCGTCTGGAACATGGCAGCGAGTTCACGCGGATCGTATCCGGCGTTCGCGAGAATTCGCGCGCCGAGAATGTCCGCTTCAGTTTCGTATTCGCGACTAAACTTCAGGAAGTAAACCCCAATCGTACCTTGCGCAATCTGTCCGATCGCCGGGCCACCGAGGATGCTCCCCAAAATTCCTGCGATGCCTGCACCAAGCGCGTACTTCTGGGCCTTGGTCGCCTGCGCCGTTCCATGCCGCAACGCCACGTGGCTGATTTCGTGGGCCATCACGCCGGCCATCTGGCCTTCAGTGCGGGCCGCCTGGATCATTCCGCGGTTCACGTACATGGGACCGCCGGGCAACGCAAACGCGTTGATGTCGCGCGCGTTTACCACCTTAAAGAAGTAACGAAACTCGGCATGCTGAAATTCAGCTGGAATTGCGGCGACCAGATCCTGACCAATCGTTTCGACGTAGCGCTGCACTTCCGCGTCGCGCAACAGTGGAAACTTTTGCTCGACTTCCGCGGCGGCCTGGCGGCCCACTTTCACGTCGTCGGCAAGACTGTACTTGTTGCTATGTAACTTTATCTGGGTTTGCCCCAGAGCCGCGATCGGCGTTGCCACTATTGCCACAGCCAGCAACCAGGCTGAAACTTTTGCTGTGATGCGTTGCGTTCTTCGATTCATTTGAAAACTCCTCTCGATTAGAGATCCAACGCCCCGGATTGGAGAGAGATTAGACGGAGACGTTTTTCCCACGCTTTCACCATCAATTATGATGCCACTCTAAATCGCGGCCGCCGGCCTTGATTGTGATTCTTACGAATATCTTGCGTTTCACCTTTCACTTACGGGTTCCGCGGCAATTCGTCAGGGTTGCCTCATCGGCCTGAGATTAACAGTTTCGCACCCCGCTGACTATGCTTCAAATTCGTTCATGTCAGCGCCGATTTGGTTCATTTCAAAGGCTGTTCGTGGGCCAGAATTTTTCCGTAAAGACGTCGCAGCGATGTTAAGCTGGCACGGCGGGCCGCAACCTCGGCCCTCAGATCCGATGAAAGCTGAAACTCTCAATTGTCCAAACTGTGGCGCCGCCGTTTCCTCTGAGTCGCCGCGTTGTCAGTTCTGCGAATCAAAGCTCGCGACCGTGGCTTGCCCCTCATGCTTTGCCATGATGTTCATCGGCAGCCGTCATTGTCCGCATTGCGGCGCGGCGGCCGCCGAAACGAGGGCTGCGCCGCTCTCTACTTTGAAGTGTCCCAAATGCAAGAGCGACATGCAGCCGATTACGCTCGGCGGCTCAGCAATGCGCGAATGCGAAAGATGTGGCGGGTTGTGGCTCGAGGTCGCGGCCTTCGAAAAGATCTGCGCCGATCGCGAGCATCAAGCGGCCGTGCTCGGCTTGGCATCTCCGGTAACCCGACATCAACTGGATGCAGGTTCGGGCGAGATCAAAGTCCGTTATTTTCCCTGCCCTCAATGCGGGCAGTTGATGAACCGGATGAACTTCGCGCGCTGTTCAGGGGTGATCGTTGATGTCTGCCGGGGACATGGCATCTGGTTTGACGCGTCGGAACTGCGCGCCGTCATCGAATTCATTCGCGGCGGAGGGTTGGGTCTTTCACGTGAAAAGGAAAAACGTGAAATCGCTTTTGAGCGTGAGCAACTTCAACGAGAGCAGTTTGTGGCCAGTCGCACTGAGGCGCGCGCGTTTTCTTATTCGGACGAGGACCAGCTAAGTGGATTTTCTGCGGCCCGGGGCCTGCTGAAGTTCATAATTGAAGTATAAACATCAACGAAAAAAGCCGGCAGATAAACTGCCGGCTCCTCGTGTCTCCGCTCTCGTGGGATCAAAATCAAACTTCGGCTGTCTCAGCAGCGAGCTTCGCTTTTCTGCGACTGCGGAGTTTGGCCGCGACTCCAGCGACGCCCGTTCCCAGCAGCAATAGCGTCGCAGGCTCTGGAACCGGGGCGTTTTGCTGACCCCTGATCCCGGCCGTCAATTGCGCTGACCGGCCCGTTTGCACAAACAGATTAGCCATTGTGAGGCTGAACACACCCGTGCCCGTGCTGTTGTTAAACGTGAAAGACTGCGTGGGATTATCGAAAAAGATGTTCACGCCGCCCTGGTCAAGATTCGGCGATACGGTCCCGACCACAACTGCCGTATATGTCGCCCCCTGGCCACCGGTAATACCTGTCGGAGCAGTAAACGCGATATTCAGTGTGAATGAACCGCCCAAGCCTTGTGTGGGGGCCGTGCTCAAAAAGAACGAGCCCAAGCTGTTGCTGCCGCTCAGCGAGCCAACGTTCAAGGCGGTTGTGCCGGTGAAAGCGGCGTTGCCCGAAAAGGTCAACTGCGTCACGCCCGTGACTATCCCGGTCGTCGATCCGCTAATCGTAACTTCATCGGCGCGCGCCGCGGAGTGACTAGCCCCCAGGATTACCAAGAGCGCAAACGCGAGCGCGGTGCCTCGAAAAATTCGGTGAAAAGTTGTTGTCATAACCGCTCCCTGAAACTGTGAACTACTTTTGCAGACTGGCAACGGAGGAGAGAGCGGGGGCAAACGCTTCTCTCAGACCGCGAAAGCTGTCTTTTCGGCACTTCTTTGGGTTTTCAGAGCAAAGAAAGAGTCAATCTGAGATAGATTCCAATTCTGCTGAACAAAAAAAGGTGGATCAACCGCGGAAAGGCGAATCCGGTGTGCTGACGCCATGGCAGATCGGATCAGGTTGAGCAGCTCAGCTCGCCGCTCGCTGAATAGCCGGTTTTTACTTAATAATTTGGTTTGGTGGAGCCGAGGGGGATCGAACCCCTGACCTCATGACTGCCAGTCATGCGCTCTCCCAGCTGAGCTACGGCCCCGCATTGAGTTCCGCCGGCATGTCACCGGCGCTACGTGGGTGCGTGTCATGATAGAGGAGAAGGTGGTGCGTTTCAAAGCGCGGCTCTGACCTGAGAGCGATGGCGCGCGACGAATGTGTAGTTCAACCCGCGCCATGGTTGCGGTAGCGACTACACAAATCCCGGGCCGCGTCCGGCCATACGGGAAACTCAAACGTGAATCCAGACTGCAAAAGTTTCGCCGGAACAACACGGCGGCTTTTTAAAATAAGTTCGGTCTCGCTGTTCATTAAAAACGCGCCGACTTCCAACATCCAATTACTTGCTGGAAGTCCGACGGGCATACCACACGCGGCGCGCAGGACGCGCATGAATTCAGCATTCGTCAGCGGATTCGGGGCGGCAATGTTAACGGGCCCTTCGAACTCCTCGTGTTCGATAAGCCACATGACCGCGTTTATAAAGTCGCGTTCATGAATCCAGGACATGAACTGCCGGCCGTCGCCCGCCTGACCGCCGAGCCCAAATCGCGCTAGCCGCGACAGAAGGTCGAATGGTGAACCGGGCGTGGGATGCATGACGATCGCCGTGCGCATCGCGACTCGGCGGGTGTTCGGCGTCGCTGAGTCTTGCAGCGCGCGTTCCCAGGAAGTCGCCACGTCGATACTGAAGCGCCACGTGTCGGGCGCATTCGGCTCCGAGCCGCCGATGATGCCATTTGTTTCGTCATGTGGCGTGCCGTACGTGTGCGCGTAAATTGTCGCGGTACTCGCTTGCAGCCAAACGCGCGGAGGTTGCCACGCGCGCGCGATCGCATCGCCCACTACTTTCGTGGATTTGACGCGGGATTCTGTAATGATCTTGCGGTTCTCTGACGTGTACCGGCAGTTAACACTCTGGCCCGCCAGATTGATGACGGCGTCGGCTCCCTCGAATTCTTCCGCCCACTTGTCGAGAGTTTCTCCGTCCCACTCAATCGTTCGCCAAGACGTGTTTACGGTTCGGCGGCTGAGAACAATGACGTCGTGACCGGCTGTGAGCAGCGATTGCGCCAGCAACGTTCCCAACTGGCCTGAGCCTCCTGGAATTACGATCTTCATAAGCACCTACCAATAGTTAAGGGCGAGACGAACTCGAATTTCGCACATCGTTACCGGAATGAGGCGGCGACTGGCTGGAGGTAAAAGTTGGCTGACGATAAATACGCCCCACAGCAACACAAAGATCCAACCGCCGACCGCAAGAATTTCATAGTCCGAATTAGTGCGCAGCGGCGCCATCAGCACAAAGCCAGCGACCGGGACGTTTGTAATTAGTCCGATTCCCAAAGTGATGAGCTTATGAGGAAGGCAAAGAGCCGCGGTTAGGGTAATGGCGAAACACACGAAGGCGACCAACGCTCCAACGAATTCCTTTTCAATTAGATTCCACGCGCTGAAGTCAGGCCGCTGACAAGCAAGAAACAACAGCGCCTCCAACATGCCCAGTAAACTCGCGAACCGCAAAAGTGGGACGGCAATTATGGAAAGAGCTCGGGTCCAACCATATTTGGGCAGGCTTTCGCCCAAATCCATGACAATAATTTTCAAAGGATTCAACCGTGACCCCGAAAGCACCGCAGGCGGAAGCGCAAGCACAATCAAGGGAGTTGTAAGCCACAACAGGACAATCACGTCGTGCAGGAAGCCGCACAATGCCGCAATAGTTGTGGTCAGTAGGACAGGAAGAAGAATCGCAGCCGTACCGCGAAACAGGATGTTGATCTTGCGGCCGCATACAGATTCGGCAAGCCAAATGAATAATCCTACCGCCGCGCCTAACGTTCCGATGGTCGAAACGTAAATCGGCATGGCGGTGAGCAGCCCGGCCCACTCTCCGGGCTCCGCAAAAAGAAGAGCCAACACAAACAGCAACAAGTAAGTAAGCATCGCATTCGCCGCCCACCCTTGAGCCAGATACGTCCCGATCCCTTGCTGCTTCGTCATCATCTGCGAAATCCCGCGGCTGTCGGCTAAGATTGATTTCTCGAGAGGCTGCCTGACGCGATTCTCTCGCGTGCTTCCTTTGCTTCTCGCTCGGCCGCGTCATATAGCTGGAGTCTTTCCCGGTATGTTAATTTCGACTCCTGACTGACTTGCTCACGCGAGGCGGGACACGCCAATCCCGCTAGTCCGCCAATGCCGGCTGAGTACACGGCTATCCGCATCAGCATGGAAGGCATATCGAAGCCGTAAACGCCTCGGAGAGCGACGCTGATCCATGTTTGATAGAAGCTCATCAGCAGGAGAATGGCCGCGGCCATCCCGGTTCCGATTCCGAATCGCGCGCCCTGACTTAGCGGTTCTGTCGTTTTGCCTGCAATGAGCCAGAGAACCAGCCCGACGAGCGCTCCCGGTGGAACTGAATAGAGGAGAAACTCAGGGTCAAGCAGAAGGAGTGCTCCCATTGAGCCGAACAACAGAATACAAAGCGCCAACACAAAAGCGGTCCCAGCCCATGCGCCGCGGAGAACAAAACTGAGGAAGTCCCTCATCGTAGTTCTCAACCTTCCGCCAACTCGAGTGCGCGCAAGTCGGCAACAAACTGCAAAGACCTCTTTCGCAACGGTCGCATCAAGGGATTACTCGCCAGCGTGATCAATCGATCGAGGAGATCCACGGTGCGATCGATCACGTAGTATGTGCGCGCGTGTTTAGGCGATCTGTCGTGAATCCAAAACAGAATTATTCCCATGTGGTAAAGCCACAGCAGGTAAGGCAATTCCGCTTTCAACTCCGCCGGCAGGCGGGCCTTAACGTCGGACACCAGAGTTTCGAAAAGTTGAATGCTGTCGCGTCGTATCGGAGCCGCATCCTGTCCGAATGGATTTAGTGGGCTGTGTGGATCGGCCGCCGTCTTGAAGAGCACGCCGGCGAACTCGTGATACGGTTCCAGAGTTTTAATCTTGAGCCGCAGCACCTGCAGCAAACGTCCTTTCAGGCTGCCTTCCTTTTCAAAGATCGGCACAGACGCCGCTAAATGTTCTTGGTGCGTTCGGTGATAGAAGGCCTGGATCAGATGTTCTTTGGATTTGAAGTAGTGATACGCATTGCCCAAAGAGACACCGGCCTTCTCAGCAATTGCGCGCATCGTTGTCTTCTCGTAACCACGCTCGGCGAGCAGATCGAGCGCAGTGTTGAGAATCAGCGTTCGCGTCTGCTCGCCTTTTGGTGTCTTCGTGTCCTTTTTTTGCTTGCTCATGCATTCACCTCGCAAGTCCTGCTGTGCGGCTAATCTGGTAACGGTTTTGAGAAATCAGGGACACGACCCGTTTCGTCGTCGGCAACAGCTCGGGCGAGGCCAGGCGATATGACCACTCGCGATAACGTTGGAGCGCCCACAGCACCATAAGCCAGGCTTTGGGGCCAAAATACACCGCGCCTTTGTCGCTGATTACCGTCAAGTCCTCAGCCGTCAGGTCGTGATTTAACTGGGGAAACCGGCGACGCGCTGCATCCGACTTTATCGGCAGCAGATTGAGTTCGAAAAATTTGGGCTGATCCGCCAACCAGCCATGAACTCTCCGGCACAATCCGCATGCTGGATCGTAAAGAATCGTGAGCGGCGCCATGGTTAAACCTCCTGAACGGGCGTAAACGCGTCCGGGTAAACCGGCGGCGGAGCGTTCCGCATCGTGGCGCGACGTCGCATCCGGCTGAAGATGAAGAGGTTGAAGAAGTGCATGCCGCCAAGAACCAGCAACACGGTGCCGATTTTCACTGACAGCGCCTCAATTCCCTCTTTTGGCGACGCGATGTCGTAGCCAAGCTTCAACATCAAGCAAACCCAGCCCAGATTGATGAGATAGAACCCTACGACCAGCAGATGGTTAACAGAGTCGGCCAGCGATTCATTGCCGTGGAACACGTCCACCAGAAAGATGCGACCGTTCTTGTGCAGTGTGTGCGCCACCCAGATGGTCAGGGCGATGCTCACTGAGAGGTAAACAAGGTAAGTGGCTATGTCTATGGTCATCGTTTTTGCCTCCATTTTCTTTTTTTGAACACGTTCAGTTCTGCACAATACGCCTCTAAATTTGGGCTGTCAAGAACTTTTTTGAACGCGTTCAGAAATAGTCGTGAACGTGGGTTTTCGCTGGGTGTTTTGCCTGACGGGACTTGACCGGAGGTTAAGCCGAGCCTAAGCTGTCGTTGCTTTTTAACCAGCAAGCGGTCAATGAGTAGTCAGCGTCGCATCCATCGCTATTATTACCGCCCGCTCTCCACGGGAGGGACGGTCAGGCGATGGGCGGTCGCGAGTTGACGACGTAACTCGAAGACAAAGTTTCCGAGCCGGCCAACGATCCTTCCGAGCGAAGGATCACTGGCCGGTTTATTTTTTCAGGGAGCGCGGAACATCTTGTCCGCATGAGCGCGAAGCGCAAAGTAATTGACGGCAAGCGCCCTTGTGCAAGGAGCAGGATATGCTTACGAACGATCAATCATCGCTGCTTTCCGATCACGTTGACGCGCGTCCGGTCACGGCAACTGACGAAGTCACGGCCGGCCGCAATGACATCGTGCAGCTCAATCCGGATCACCCGGGCTTTCGCGATGCGCAGTATCGCGCGCGCCGAAATCAGATCGCGCAGCTCGCCATGAATTACCGGCCCGGTGATCCGATTCCCGATGCGCCATATACCGATGACGAGCATCGCGTTTGGCAGGCGATTTGGAAAGCGCTGCGTCCGGCCCATCAGCAGTACGCCTGCTCTCACTACCTCGAAGCATTACAGCGTATGAGTTTTCTCGACGATCGCATTCCGCAGTTGCGCGAAGTCAACGAGAAAGTCCAGTCCATCAGCGGCTTCCGGCTGGAGCCGGTCGCCGGACTTGTGCAGCCGCGAGTGTTTCTCGAGAACCTCGCCGATGGTGTCTTTCTCTGTACCCAATACATTCGTCATCACTCGACGCCGCTGTACACGCCTGAGCCGGACGTCGTGCACGAGATCGTCGGCCACGGCGTGACGCTGGCGTGCCCGGAACTCGCGGAACTCAACCGTTTATTCGGACACGCGGTGAAGCGCGCGTCTTCCGCGGAAGCGCTGGAAACTTTGTCGCGCGTCTACTGGTTCACGATCGAGTTTGGCGTGCTGCGCGAAGACGGACAATTAAAGGCTTACGGCACCGGCCTTTTGTCTTCCGCCGGTGAACTTGAAGAGATGCGCCAGGCTGAGTTGCGACCACTGGATCTACTCGCAATCACCCGGCAGAATTACGACCCGACGCACTTTCAGCCGGTGCTGTTTTGCGCGGATTCGTTCGCCGCGATGCACGAGCAACTGCGAGACTATCTGGTATCGGCCTGATTTCAGTCTTCCTTTGCGTATTCTCGGCGTTCTCTGCGCCTTGGCGGTGAAAGCACTCTAAGAAACTCACCGCAAAAACGGCGAGTACGCGGAGAACGCGCAGAGATTCTCGAATTACGGCACGGGCTCGCGTATCTCACTGGTTGGTAGCTTCCAGCCAAGACGTTATAGAATCTGCGCCGGTCACGATCATGCCTGAGAAGAAACCCGAGACAGACATCGACACCCAGGTGGTGCATGCGGGCGAGCGCAAAACTATGCCCCCTGGGCAACCAACGTCGATGCCGGTTTACTCCAGCGTCACGTACGCGTATGACTCGATGGCGGAAATGGATCGCGTATTCGCGGGACAAGCGCCTGGCTACGTTTACACGCGTCACGGCAATCCGACGACTGATGCATTGGCCGACGTCTTGTGCGAGATTGAAAGCGGTGCGACCGCCTGTGTCTATGCGTCCGGAATGGCCGCGCTGCATGCGGCTCTGCTCACGTGCGGCGTGTCGGCGGGCACAACTGTACTGGCGTCGCAGGATTTGTACGGAGCGACGACGAATCTGCTTCACTCGATCTTTGGCAACTTAGGCGTTAAGACCGTCACCGCTGACTTCTCGGATCTCGGACAGGTTCGCGCCCTGGCGAAAGAAACCAAGCCGCGCGTACTCCTGGCCGAAACGATCTCGAATCCGCTCCTTAAAGTTTGCGACATCGGTGCCTGTGCTGAGATTGCGCGTGAAGCCGGCGCGCGATTGATCATCGACAACACGTTTGCTTCGCCGTGTCTATGTCAGCCTCTGAAGCACGGCGCCGACATCGTCGTTCACAGCGCGACAAAATTCCTCGGCGGACACGCCGACGCGATGGGCGGCGTGGCAATTTCACAACACGAAGTCGACGGTGATTCATTGGTGCGAGTCATGAAATACGTTGGCGGCGTCTTGAGCCCTTGGGACGCGCACGAGATTCTCCGCGGCATCAAGACTTTAGCCGTGCGGATGGAACGGCACTGCGAGAATGCGTCGGCGGTCGTAGCGTGGTTCAGCAAAGACGCACGCGTTGCTCGCGTTCACTATCCCGGAATGGAAGGTACGGACGTCTCTGGCGTGCAGCATGCCGGGACGGAGGGTACGCACGCCTCTGGCGTGCAGCATGCCGGGAGGCATGCGTCCGGGGAAGTCGCAAACCGCATTCTACGGTCCCCCTATTTCGGCGCGCTGGTCTCGATTGAATTGAAGGACAACAGCCGTGAAGCAGCTTTTCGATTCATGGACGCGCTGAGACTCTGTGTTCGATCAACGAGTCTCGGCGACGTCTTCACCAGTGTGCTGCATCCGGCAACCGCTTCTCACAGAGACCTGGATCCACCGCGCCGCGACGCGCTCGGAATCACGGAAGGGCTCATCCGCATGTCGGTCGGGATTGAAAACGTCAACGATATTATCGCTGACATCGAACAGGCTTTGAATGCTGTGTCAGTACCCGGAGCAGTAGCGACGGGATCATAGAGTCAGAACCGCCTGCGGTAGCGGGCGGTTGATCCTGCAAGAGCATGAAATCTTAAATTTGAAAATTCAACCACCCGCTACCGCAGGTGGTTCCGACAGAATCATGGAAGAAATCACCGCAACTGAACTTAAACAACGCATCGATCAAGGCGACGATCTGCAAATCATCGACGTGCGCGAGCAGCACGAATTTGAAATCGGACGCATCCCAAACTCCAACTTGATTCCACTCGGACAGGTACTGAATCGAATGGATGAGATCGATCCGAACCGCGAGACGGTCGTACACTGCAAGATGGGCGGCCGCAGCGCCAGGGCGATTGAAGCCCTGCAACGTTCGGGATTCAACGGCCGGCTGATGAATTTGAAAGGCGGGATTACGGCCTGGTCGAATGAAGTCGATCCGACCGTGCCGAAGTACTAGGATTGGTACGCACGCCTCTGGCGTGCTTTTTGACTGATAGGCACAACACGCCTCTCTGGCGTGCTTTTTAACTATCGGTACGCAAGCTTCTGGCGTGCTTCTTAAGAACGACAACCGGCACGCCAGAGGCCACCGACCTTTACTTCTTCCCTCTCATCTTGTCGGCAACGCGCTGGCGCTGTTTGTCGAAATAGGCTTTTGCTTTCGTCAGCAGGCGCTGGGCCCACACAAACTCGGTCGCCAGGATTGCGAGTCCCAGTGGAATCACGATAAATGCGGGCCCGGGCAGGATCATCATCGCGACTCCGATAAGCAGCACCGTAAAGCCCACGATGGCGACCACAATGCGCTTCAGGACCTTCAGATTCGGTATCCAGCCCGAGCTAAGTATGCGATTGAGAAGCGATGAGGCGTCGGCGTTGTTGTTGAATTCCGGCATGATTTGCGTCAATTGAAAATTTCGCACGTCGTACGGCAAAAACCAAGTTGCCCTTTGTGATACGCATCACCCGGCTCAGCAGTTCAGCCCCGATAGTGCCTACTTTGCGTGTCGTTGCGGCTTAGCGCCTTTGCGTGAACCGACCCGCTCGTGAGAGGGGGCGATTTCACGCCAAGACGCAAAGTCGCAAAGGATCGCAAAGGCAAAATAGGAAACTACTGTTGACCAATCCGCGGCTGCGCCGGGCCGCATTCTCAGTGTATGATTAGGCCCGCCAACGACCCTGTTGAGGTAACCCCAAACGTGACTGAAGCCATCCTGGAAGCACCCGTAGAAACTGACGCAACCGAATCCCAAGAGCGCAAGTGGGTCTATCTGTTTGAAGAAGGCAACGGCGAAAACAAATCGCTGTTCGGCGGCAAAGGCGCCGGCCTGTGCGAAATGACGCGCGCGGGGTTGCCGGTGCCCCCGGGCCTGATCGTCACCACTGAAGCCTGCAACGCCTACCTTCACAACAACAAACAGTTCCCTGAAGGAATGTGGGAACAGGTTGTCGAAGCGCTCCACAAAATCGAAAAGAAAGTCGGCAAGGGATTCGGCGACGCGGACAATCCGCTGCTGGTGTCTGTGCGTTCGGGTGCGGCGTTCTCGATGCCGGGGATGATGGACACGGTTCTGAATCTCGGACTAAACGAGCAAACGGTCCATGGGCTGGCGGAGCAAACCGGAGATCTGCGCTTCGCGCTTGATGCTTATCGTCGCTTCGCCTCGTTGTTCGGAGAGATTGTGCTCGACGTCGCGCACGAAAAGTTCGAGCGCGTGATGGATCGTTTCAAAGCTCAAACCAAAGGCGGAAAAGACACCGATCTCAAACCGAAGGAACTACGCGAGATAATCGCCGCCGAAAAAAGAATCATTCTCGCCGAGCAACACGCGATTCCTGACGACCCTTATGAACAACTTCGCGTCGCGATTGCGGCCGTCTTTGATTCATGGATGGGTAAGCGGGCCGTTGACTATCGCCGCATCAATCGTATTCCGGACGATCTCGGCACGGCCGTAAACGTGCAGGCGATGGTTTTTGGAAACATGGGCAAGGACAGCGGCACGGGCGTCGCGTTCACGCGCAATCCCTCGACCGGCAAGAAAGAACTTTACGGCGAGTATCTTCTAAACGCTCAGGGCGAAGACGTCGTCGCCGGCACGCGCACTCCGCATCCGATCAGTCAACTGAAGAAAGAACTTCCGAAGGTTTACCAGGAATTTGCCGAGATCACTCAGTTGCTCGAGAAGCATTACCGGGACATGCAGGACTGCGAATTCACGATCGAGCGCGGGAAGCTCTGGATGCTGCAGACACGCACCGGCAAACGCACGGGCGCCGCCGCCGTGCGCATCGCGGTGGACATGGCAACCGAAAAATTGATCGACCGCGCCACCGCCGTCCGACGCGTTAGTCCGGAGCAACTTGATCAACTGCTGCATCCGACGGTCGATCCGAAAACTACCAAGCAGGCGCTCGCCACCGGTCTGCCGGCCAGCCCTGGCGCGGCGCAAGGCAAGGTCGTTTTCAGCCCTGACGAAGCGGAAGAGATGGCGCGCGAGGGCGAGAAAGTTGTGTTGGTTCGCATCGAAACCAGCCCCGACGATTTTCACGGGATGGTCGCCGCACAAGCGATCGTGACTGCGCGCGGAGGCATGACCAGTCACGCCGCCGTCGTCGCGCGCGGCATGGGCAAGACTTGCGTGAGCGGCGCGTCGGATCTTGACATCGATTACGGCCAGCACCAGTTCAGCGTAAACGGCGAAGTGGTCACCAAAGGCGAATGGATCACCGTTGATGGATCCACCGGTCGAGTGTTTCTTGGCAAGGTGCCGACGATTCAGCCGCAACTCGGTTCTGACTTCCACGAGTTGATGAAGTGGGCGGACAAGTTCCGCCGCCTGGTGGTGCGCGCTAACGCGGACACGCCGCTTGATGCGAAAACCGCGCGCGGTTTTGGCGCGGAGGGCATCGGGCTCTGTCGCACCGAACATATGTTTTTTGGCGATCAGCGACTGGCGGCGATGCGCGAGATGATTCTCGCTGACGGTGTCGGGGCGCGCGAGAAAGCGCTCGAACAACTTCTGCCGCTGCAACGCGGAGATTTCGTCGGCATCTTTCGCGAGATGGCCGGCTTCCCGGTAACCATTCGTTTATTGGATCCGCCGCTGCACGAGTTTCTGCCGAACGTCGATGAACTGCTCGGTGAACTGTCGGAGCTGAAGATGGCTTTGCAGCAAGCGAAGACGCTCGCGGACATGGATCACCTGCTCGACGATATTGACGAGAAGCGGCAGTTGCTGCATCACGTCAACAAGATTCGCGAATCCAACCCGATGCTCGGCTTCCGCGGCTGTCGTCTGGGTCTGCTGTTTCCTGAAGTTACGCGCATGCAGATTCGCGCTATTTTCGAAGCTGCGTGTCAGGTCAAAGGCGAACGCAAAC
>DASUTF010000066.1:0-6372 GCA_036374695.1 Pyrinomonadaceae bacterium | reverse complement strand
TCAGCCTTCCCGTTCGAAAACCGTTAGTTAAAAGAAAATACCACGCTGCCGGCGCTCAGGCATCGAACGCGCATTACGGCTGGATTCGCCGAAAACACCGGATCGATCCAGAGGAAATGAAAATGCTCAAAAACACTATTGCTTGCACGTTATTTCTATTGGCTTCAGTTAGCGGCGTAGCAGGGCAAGGTGGTCCGCGCGCCGATGAATACATGCGGCTAGCTGAGGAGTCCAACAAAAACCTGAAACGGGACGATGCGATAAGTTATTACGAAAAAGCGTCTGTCGAATTTCAGGCAGCCGGGAACACTGAACAATTCATTAATTCATACAATCAAATAGGGATTATTCTCACGAGACAGGACAAGTATGAACGAGCGAGAACTTATTTAGACAAGGCTCTATCGACCGGACTTTCCACACTTGGCCCAAACCATCTGGTAGTTGCAACGACGTACCTCGCTTTAGGTGTAGTGTACGCTGCGGAAAATAAGTTCGATCAATCCCTGGAGGTTCATAACAAGGCACTGAAGATTCGACTTTTGAAATTAGGAAAATACGACGCGCAAGTCGCAACCAGTTATGGAAATATAGGAAACGTTTATTTTCGCAAGAAAGATTATGACCGGGCGATTGAAACTCACCTGATCGCAAAACAAATAAGAGAGAAAGTTTTCGGCAAGAATAGTGTCCAGGTGGTTGACTCGTACAGAGGTCTGGGGAATGCATATAGAGAGAAAAAGAGCTACAAAAAGTCTCTGGACTTCTTTGAGAGAGTATTGAGAAATAAAACTGTCCAACTTGGACAAGGTCATCGGGACTTGGCCCGAGAATACAAGAGTATTGGCGAGGTCTACTCTTTAATGGGTAACAAATCGAAGGCCGAAGAATACAAAATCAAAGCTGAGGAAATTGAAAGACAATCAAAATAGCGAGCCCCGTGAAATGAACAAATTATTACTCCTGGTCGTGATTCTGGCCGCGTCCGTGGTTGTGACCACTGCGCAAACCACAGCGTTTGTGGGCGTTAATGTGATCCCCATGGATCGCGAGCGCGTGTTAGCGAATCAAACGGTCATCGTCCGAAAGGGCGTGATCGCCGAGATCGGCGACGAAAAGAAGGTGAAGATACCGAAGGACGCGCTTCGGGTGGATGCGGCGGGAAAGTACTTGATCCCCGGCCTCGTAGATATGCACGCGCACCTGCTTTCGGACAGCGACGAATATCCCGATGCTATCGGCGAAAACGAATTGCGCGTGATGGTCGCCAACGGAGTGACGACGGTCCGGTTCATGATTGGAACGCCTGAGCTGCTCGCGTTGCGAACCCGCTCAGCCAAAGGCGAGATCGATGCCCCGGCGATCTTTGTCGCATCGCCGCATTTGACCGGCCGCGAGCAAGGCAACAACTTTGTCGTTAATACTCCGGAAGAAGGTCGCGAGGCCGTCAGAAAATCGAAAGCCGCAGGTTACGACTTCATCAAGATTACGACGTTTATCAAAGCGGAAGTTTACGAAGCAGCGGTCGATGAAGCGGCGAAGCAGAACATTCGTGTCGTCGGGCACGCGGACAGCAGGTTTGTCGGCGTCGAGCGGGCGTGGAAAGCGCGCCAGCAGATCGAGCATCTCGACGGTTACATGGAGCTGCTGCTCAAGCCCGATGCCCCGATGAAGGGCTCCGTGTCGGACCTCTACATCTACAATCCCGATAACTGGAAGAGTTTCGACTACATGGACGAAAGCAGGATCCCTGAGATCGCGCGTAAGACCGTCGCGTCAAATCCATTCGTCGATCCGACTCATCATTTCATGAAGAACTCATTCGGACGAGCCCGGAGCGAGGAATCGATCCGCGCCCAGCCGGACTTCAAATTCTATCCGGCGAAGGTCCAGCAACAATGGCTCGATTTTTACAAGCGGAACCGGATGCTCAACACGGTGCCGATCGAGAGGCGCGCGCGCTGGATCGAACTCCGCGAGAAGTTGATAAAAGCCATTCACGACGCCGGTGGAAAGATCATGACCGGATCCGACACGCCCGAGTTTTTGTTCCTTTACGGCTTCGGCCTGCATCACGAGCTGCGGGCTTTGAAAGATGCCGGCCTGTCTAACTATGCCGTGCTCGCGGCCGGAACACGGAACCCCCAAGAGTTTTTGGGGACGCTTGCCCGCGTCGGAACCATCGAGAAAGGCAAACGGGCCGATCTAATCCTGTTGAATGGCAATCCGCTCGACAGTATTGAGGCGACCAAGGACCGTGCGGGAGTAATGCTCAAGGGCAAATGGTACACACAGGCAGAGCTCAACCGCGAGCTGGATGAGATCGCTCCCAAAATTCAGAATTCGTATATCGAGAAGAAATGAAGTAGCCGGGTACGCAGGCGTCCCGCCTGCTTCATTTTTTCTTCAGCAGGCCAGAGGCGCCTGCGTACCACCGTACCGACTTCATCCGCACAATCCCGGAATATCACACCCAATCAGAGTTTCTTCCTTTCTTACTATTTTCTTAATCCGACGCTGGGGCGGAAGGAGAACTCGGAAATGACTGCCGAGCAAAGCAAGTTAACAATCGCCATCATCGTGCTCGCAATGATCGCGATCGCAATGGTGCTGGTGCCAAAGACAGAGGCGGGCAGCAAGCCCCTGGATGATCAACTGTATGCCTACTTGAATTACCACGGCTTCACTGGCCGCGTTGGCTCGTCTGTCGAGCGAAGACTCGGAAGAAAGATTGACCTACAGCTCGCCAACCTCGGTCGCCTGGCGTTTCACGACACCTTGCTTGGGTTGAATAACGACAACTCGTGTGCGGGTTGCCATGCGGCTCCCAAAGGGTTTGGTGATTCCCAATCCATCGCCATCGGAATTGAGAACAACAACATCGTCGGGCCTGGGCGCACCGGCCCTCGCAATCAGCGTCGCACGCCCACAATTCTCAATAATGTTTTCTATCCGGCGCTGATGTGGAACTCACGTTTCGCAGCCATCTCAGGTAACCCGTTCGACAACAGCTCCGGTTTTGCTTTTCCGGCCCCCGAGAGTTTCAGCCTGTCGTTTCTTCCGCATCTGCTCACTGCGCAAGCATTCATCCCCGTAACTGAGAGGGTTGAGATGGCGGGGTTTGGTCACAACGTGCCAGCCACGAACGATGGCGTTCGGCAGGCTGTGGTAGATCGACTTAACGCGAACGCAGAGTATCGGAAGCTGTTCGGCAAGAGTTTTCCCGAAGTAAAGCGGGGCGCGCCGATCACTTATGAAATGCTGGCGCGGGCGATGGCGGAGTTCGAGTTCACCCTGGTGTTTGCGGATGCACCGCTCGACAAGTTCGCGCGCGGGCAAAAGAACGCGATGACTGACGATGAAAAGCAGGGTGCTCTGCTCTTCTTTGGTTCAGCGAATTGCGTGAGCTGCCATGCTGTCTCAGGCAGTTCAAACGAAATGTTCAGCGACTTTAAAATGCACGTTGCGGGCATTCCCCAAATTTCGCCGGCGGTGAGCAACGTGGTTTTCGATGGGCCGGGCGCCAATGAAGACTTCGGGCTCGAACAGGTCACCGGCAATTCAACTGATCGATATGCGTTCAGGACTTCACCTTTGCGAAACCTGGTCCTCCAACCAGCCTTCTTTCATAACGGCGCGTTTACGAAATTGGAAGAGGCTGTGCGATATCACTTGAACGCGCCAGGGGCCGCTGCGACATACGATCCGGCGCGGGCAGGCATCGCTCGCGACCTGCGAGGACCGCGCGGGCCAATGGCTCCGGTGCTGGCTCGGCTTGACCCCGCATTATCGTCGCCGGTTTCGCTGTCAAACGAGGAATTCCGGCAACTGATGGCGTTTTTGAGAAACGGCCTTTTGGATCCGAAGGCGAACCCACGCGACTTGCGCAAATTGGTACCCGCGAAGGTGCCCAGCGGAAATCCGGTCCACATATTCCAGTAAGACGATCTCATAAGTTTCCAGAACAAACGCCGGCAACGCGACGTATATTTTCGCGCGGAGGTATTCAGTCATGCGCGATCCAATGCTCGCCGGCATTCTTAGTTTTATCGTTCCCGGGATAGGCCAACTCTACAACGGCCGAATTCTCGCCGGAATTCTCTGGCTCATTGTCACACCGGGCTTCTGGATTGGATCGGGCGGGACGCTGGGCTGGATCTGTCACATCATTTCGGCCTGGACCGCCTACTCGTACGCGAAAGAATATCCGGTGCGGGTGTAATGCTTCTTCGCTCAGAGTTAAAGCGCCTTCGGCGCCACACAGTGCGGTAAGCCTTTGGCTTACCGTGTCGATCGGACATGAGAAAGAGGCTGCGCCTCACCGTTAGATTGCCGAGGCGTAGCCTCAAACTATTTCTTCCGGTTGTCCGGTGAGCCAAGGCTCACCGCACTGGTGCTGCGCCGAAGGCACCGTGCACAACTCCTCAAATGGGTTCCCAAAACGATCAATGGAAGGCAGCCCGACACTAAGACAAATAAGCGCGGAATAACACAGACTGAAGTCTGTGCCGCCTTACAACTTCAGGAAATTTTCCAGGATAGTCCGACCGTGCGGATGCTCTTCATCAAAGAGTTCGGGATGGAACTGTACGCCGAAGAGTGGGCGCGAGGTGTGTTGCATGGCCTGAATTCGTGACGTTTCGTTCGTGGCGGTCTGTATGAAACCAGCCGGAAGATCTTTCACTTCATCACAATGTGATTCCCAAACGGTGATTGTTTCGGGCAACCCTCCGAAGATTCCGTTAGACGTTTGCAGATCAACCGAACAATAACCACGTTCGCGCACAGCACCTTCGTAGCCTTCGCCGGGCGCAATACGTTCGATTAAATCAACGCGCGCGCCGTACGCGAGCGCGATTTGTTGTTGGCCGCCACAAACTCCGAGGATCGGTTGCGGCGCGTTGTGAATGACGTGAAATACTCCGGCGAGTTCAGACGGTTGGTAACGATGCCACGGATGGCTCTGGCCGCTCAGAAAGATATGCGAAGGGTTCAGGACTTTAACGTGCTCCGGCGAAATGTTTTCGAAGCGCTCAGTAACGATGCGCACTCCCGGTTCAACCCGTTCGAGCGCCGAACGGATCTCACGCGGGCTTGAGCCGACGCCCTCGATGGTGTTGTCGATGATGAGCAGCATAAGAGCAGAGGTTAGAGATCAGAGGCCAGAGGTCGGTCTAGTCGTCTACATTATTACGGGGTGGGCGCAGCGACACTTGAGTTCTGAATGATGCCTTCTGATGTCTGATCTCTGACAGGTAACTTCTGACGTCTGACCGCTGACTTCGGACGTATGGTGACTGACTTCTCATTCGTGACGTCTGATTTCTGATTGCTGACCTCTGATCTCTGATCTCTAACCTCGCCCGGTTCCATTCCCAAACAATGCAGCTTCCCATTGAACGCACCGATGTAGATGCGGCCATCCAGGATAGCCGGCGTTGAGTTGATGTTGTCGCCTATCTTCAATTCCGAAATCAGCTCGCCGTTGTCGGCATCGACCATGTGCATCCAGCCCGCTTTGTCGCCAAAGATCACGCGGCCTTCGACCACCGGCGAGGTGCCCCAGATGCTGGCGCGCGCTTTGTACTTCCAAACCAGTTCACCCTTATCAGCCGTCAGGGAATAAAGATAGTGATTGCCCGCGCCGATGTAGATGCGGTCTTTGTAGTAAATCGGGCTCGCCCAAATTCCGTTTCTCTCGCTGGCGTAACCAACGCGGCCGCCTTCCGTCACGTACTGCCAAACCAGCTCGCCCGTCTCCTGTTTGTATGCGCGCACCACGCCGTCTTCAGCCGCCGTGTAAACCAGGCCGTGCACGACTGCCGGTGTTGAATCGGAATCAGCCCCAATTCTCGTCTTCCAAATCGTTCGTCCGTCGGCCGGATCGACGCAGTAGAGATCGCCCTGCTCGGTGCTGAAGTAAGCGCGGCCGTCTTTCATGGTAATGTTGCCTTCGACCGAGCCGACCGGCACTTTGTAGATGAGCGAACCGTCCGTGAAATTCAGACAATAGAAGTTTCGATCTTCGGCTCCGAAGTAAAGCCGATCACCAACCAGCACGGTCGAGCCATCGATTTCGAAGCCGGTCTTGTATTCCCAGATCAGCGTGCCGTCGTTCGCGTTGATGCAATAGATACTGTGATCCAGACCGCTGGCAATGATCTTGTCGCCAAAGATGGCGGGAGTCGCTTTGAAACTGTCTTTACCTTTGAACTTCCAGATGACGCTGCCGTCATCTTTATCGAGGCAGTAAACGTTGCCGTCGGCCGAAGGAAAGTAAACGCGATTATCTTTGATTGAAGGCTGGCCCGGCCACGACGTGCCACCCCAGGGGTCTTTGTGCAGACGGCCGGAGATGAAGCCGGTTTCAAC
>DASUTF010000065.1:0-8271 GCA_036374695.1 Pyrinomonadaceae bacterium | reverse complement strand
AGTCTGATGTTGGCAGACGGTGAGTCGGCCAAGATCTCGGTTTGCACGAATCCCAATGTTACCGACGGACCAGGGTCAGAAATTACGTTCGGCTGGGATGTCGATGATGTTCACTACGCCGCATTTTTCAAGGCCCAGGGGGACTTTTCGGGGATGCGCAAGCGCAGCGGCAGCAGTGGTTGGAGCGAAATGCAGGACCGGTTCGATGTGGATCTGACTACCCGGACGTTGAAGTTTAAGTAAGCGAGTTTGGCGCGGACTTCGCTGGCCTGCTTTACACCGGACTCCTCGGTACCGAATTTGATCTCAGAGATTCCTAGAACAATTGGAATTTGATCGTCAGATACTTCTTCGGATTTTGCCGGAAGTCGTAAAGCAATTTGACGCCTTCCGAGGAAAGGTTGTTGACGTTGTTGTAAAGCGCTTCGTCGGTAATCAGTTTGCCCAGCGTGCCTTCGCCGCGCTGCGCTCCGGCAACCACATTGTCAATTCGCTCGGCGGTCGTGTTGAAGCGGGCAATCGCCGTCCTTGCGTCGTTGTAGATCGCTTCGTCTTTCACCAGCTTGCCCAGCGTGCCACGGCCGGCATTAACGTCGGCCACGATCGCATCGATCTGGCTCATCGAGCTGTTTACGCGATCGGTAATGCGATTGACTTTGTTGTAGAGCTCGTCACTGGTAAGAAATTTTCCCGCCGAACCGCGGCCGGCGCGAATGTCGTCGGAGATTAACTTGAGATTGGCCGCAATCGAGTTCGCGTTGTTATAAAGCGCATCGTCATAGATGAGCTTGCCGGCTGAACCTTTGCCGCTCTTGATTTGCTGCGCCAGTTCTTCGATATCGCGCACCGTTGCGTTCAAGTTGTTGTAGAGCGACTCGTCGTTGAAGAGCCGGCCGACGGTGCCTTTGCCTTCGCGCACGTCCTTCACTACTTCGTTCAGCTGATCGGAAAGTTTGCCGAGCCGGTCGGCCAGCTCGGTGCCGCGGGTCGCGAGGTCACTCATCGTGTTGCCGGATGTTGAGGGCAACAGATCCCCGTCTTTCACGGGCGCCCCGAGCGCCGTTCCGGGCGTAATGTTCACCATCATTTCGCTCCCCAAAAGGCTCGGCGAGGCCTGTTGCGCCGTCGAGTCGTTGCGGATGCGATCGCTTGCCGGCACGCCATCAATGGTCGCGTTGATAGTCATGTAGACTTCAATCTTCTGCGGATTTGGCCCTGGCCCAACCTCCGAAGCGGTCATCAGCCGGATGCGATTGACTTTGCCGATGCGGACGCCCGCGAGACGCACTTCCGATCCGTCGCGCAGGCCATTCGCGTCGGTGAAGCGCGCGCGGAGTTGCAGGCTCCGGGCAAACGGGTTCAGCGATCCTGAGGCGTTCAGGATTAGAACGATCAGAACCACGAGCGCAATCAATACGAGCAAGCCGACGCGCAGCTCAGCGAGACCGATTTTTTTCCGGGTTGGTGGTGGCATTTTAAAAACAAGTCAAAAGTAAAAAGGCGAAAGGCAAAACGATTTGTCGCGATTCGGTTAGTCTTACCCTGTCCCTTTTCCTTTTTCCTTTTTCCTTTCAGTCAGTGTCCGCGCAGAAACTTTTGAATGTACGGATCGTCAGCGCGCCGCAAGCTTTCGTCGGTGCCGCTGAAGATAATTTTTCCGTCACGCATCATGATCACCTTGCTGTTGATTAAGCAAAGTTTTTCGCCTTCTCGTTCGAAAACGACTTCACCGGCTTCGTTCACGACGGCGTATTCGGAACAGAGATAGCCGAGATTGTTCATTTCGTGCGTCACGAAGATGGAAGAGACGTCTTCCAGGTCCCGCAACTTCATCGCCAATTCGCAAATCGTGCGCGCCGTCGGCGGATCCAAACCGGCCGTCGGCTCGTCGAACATCACAATCTTTGGATCACCGACCAGCGCCCGCGCGATGCCGACGCGACGGCGCATGCCGCCCGACAGCTCTGAGGGCATCTTGTCGATAGCTTGTTCGAGATTGACGAACTGGAGCATGCGGCGCACTTCGCTTTCGACTTCTTCTTCGGGCACACGGTGCTCGTGCAGTTTAAAGGCGACGTTGTCGTAAACCGAAAGTGAATCAAACAGCGCGCCTTCCTGGAAGATCATCCCGATTTTCTTGCGCACGCGCATCATGTCAACTTCCGAATAGTGGGTGATGTCTTCGCCATCGACCAACACCTGGCCGCTGTCCGGCTTCAACAGCCCGAGCACGAGCTTAATCGTCGTCGATTTTCCACAACCTGAGCCGCCCAGAATGATCTTTGTCTCGCCCCGGTTCACTTTGAAGCTCAGGTTATCCAGCACCTTGCGATCATCGAATTCGATTGTCACGTTGCGAAATTCGATGGCCGGGATCACGCGCTGCGAGTCGTCAACCTCGCGAAAGGTCGAGTCGGCAGCGTCGTCGCTAATCCCCGAGTGATGAATTTCGGATTCCGTGATCATGGCGCAGTACCCAGCACCAGTTGCAGCGCTCTGGCGAGAACAAAATCGGCGAAGATAACTATAATCGAAGCCGTGACGACCGCGGAAGTGGTTGAACGTCCCACACCCACCGTGCCGCCCTCAGTCCGCAGACCTTTGTGACAGGCGATAGTGCCCATCAGGAAAGCGAAGACAAGTGGCTTTACCACGCCGCCGACGATGTCGTCAGTATTAATTCCGTTCCGCACTGAGCTTATGAACATCGAAGATGGCAATCCGTAGAGCCAGGTGGAAACCGTCCAGCCCCCGATGATTCCCACCGCATCGGCAATCAAAGTCAAAAGCGGCAGCGTGATGACGAGCGCGACAATTCGTGGTGTTACGAGCTTGCGAATCGGATCGGTTCCGAGCGCGCGCATGGCGTCAATTTGTTCCGACACGACCATCGAGCCGAGTTCGGCTGAGATCGCAGAGACAACCCGGCCCGTGACCATCAACGCCGTCAGCGTCGGTCCCAACTCGCGGATCAGAGCCACACTGACCAGGTAGCCCAGCTGACTAACGGCTCCGTACGACGCGAGCGTCTGGTATGTCTGCAGGGTCAGAACGCCGCCGGTAAAGAACCCGGTCAGCATGATGATGGTTAGCGAGCCAACCCCAATGCTGTCCATCTGCGCGAACGTTTCGGGCCAGTAGCGCGGCTTGCGAAAAACTCCGGCGGCGGCCCGCGCAACCAGCAACGCCATTTCCTGTAGTTCGAGCAGCAGGCGCGTGAAAATGTTCATGCGTTAGTCAGAACCGCCGGTCGGTTAGGTCAGTTTCAGTTAGCCGCAAAGGCAGGACATCAGTTTAGGTTGTAGAGGATAGGGTGTTGGGTGTAGCAACCATTCGCATATTGATCTGAACTCCGACGCGGTCCTGATTAACTCGCGCGGTTCCTACTTGCGGAGTCTCTTCCGCACTCTGCTACACCCGACACCCTATCCCCCACACCCTGATTTACAGAGCGCCTATAATGCGCAAACGAAACGGCTTGCGTCAAGGATGTTGGCTGCCGGGGAGTGCCTTGGTTTCATTTCTCTCTGCGCAGACTCTGCGATCTCTGCGACCCCGCAGTGAATAGGTCTGCCAAAAACTCACCGCCGAGACGCCGAGAACGCGGAGCAGCCACAGAGAAATTTCCAATTAGGAGACTACCGGCTTTCAGTGGCGGGTCACTTAGCTCTGAAAGTGACACACCATCGCGTTTTCACTTTGGATCGTCTGGAAACAAGAAAGGCCGACCCGAAAGCATCAGGTCGGCCTTCACAGCGCGGGGTCAGGTCTTACTGAGGTCTTTGCTGTCGCTGTTGGCGCATTAACCTGCGCTGCTGTGGAGTCGGCGCATTTCGATTCTGATTTTGCCGAAGGGCATTTCCGCCGCGACGCAGGATACGCGGATTCTGCTGGTTCTGGTTCCGGCGTTGTGTCATCGCCTGGGCGCGCAACTGCCGCAACTTCACACGCTGATCCTGCGTTAGAACTTGCAGGATGCGCGCTTCGGTCAGCGAACGTAGACGGATCGTATTCGACTGTGCGTCGGCAAGTTCCTTCGAACGTTTCTCGATCAGGGCCTCGTCAGGGGCCGGCGCCTGAATCGCTTCCGTCAAAGCACGTTGCGCCGCACGCATTCTGAAGTGCGCGGCCTGCCGTTCCTCACGCAGATCGGCGTAAATCCTCCGGATCTGTTGCGCTTGATCAGAAGTTAGGTTCAGCGGCCCGAGCATCTGGTCGACGTTGTTCACTTGTTGTTGTTGAGGAAGAGGTTCCGTCGATGTCGGTTGTGGTTGAGGCGTCTGGGCGCGTAGTGAACCGCCAGCGAGCAGCACGCTCGCAGCAGCGAGGGTCAACCACGCGAATGGGGCATTTCTCATAGTCATATCTTCCTTCGATCTGAACGTCCTACGGGTTCGGTTCTTCTCCTTCGGGCAACACGAAAGGCAGTTCTTCCTCGCGACGCGGAATCAATCCGAGGTCCGCCGCTAATTGCTCGCGTTCCTCACGCGTCAGTCTGTTAGACGGCTGAGTTCTCGGGCGCGAGCGACGCGTCGCAAATTGTGTTTGCGGTTGAACCTCATCGTTCGCCGGCGTGATTACCTCTTCACGTTTTTCTTTCCTTGATTGGGCGATTTGTTCAACTTGTTTCCGAACTTCCTGCTGCAGTTGTTCTTCAGTGTACTTCCTTTCGTCCGTCGCGGTCATAACTGGTGGCTGCCAGGCGCGGGAAACCGCAAACACAATCAGCGCGCAGAGAAGCAGGCCAGCGAATGCTGTCGCGCCGCGCAACCACAGCGGTGCCACTGAGAAAAACTCGCGCAGGGCAGCCAGCGCCGAAAGCTTACGTTCATGCTGCACAAACGCACCCGTTACAACGACAGGATTCGTTGCGCCGGCAGAAACTGGAGGGGTTGCGCCAATCGTTTCATTCCGCCACGCGATGATCGAATCGTGCACCTGATGGAAAACCCTGAACTCGGCGCGGCATGCGTCGCACTGCTGCATGTGCGCGGAAAAGTCACGCGCTTCTTCAGCGGTCGCCTCGTCGTACACATATGTCACCAGGTCTTCGGCGCGATGACAAACTGGTCGCTCGTGTATGTTCTGCATGACAACTTCCCTTGATGGCGGGCAATGCCCGCCTCTAAACCATCGCCGGATAGGTCCGGCTTCTAAACATCAACTCGGGTTCGCCTGGCCAAACTTTTGTAGTCGCATCTGCAACTGTCTGAGCGCCGTGTAAAGGCGGCTCTTAACCGTGCTCAGCGGTACACCCAGCACGTCTGAGATTTCCTGAAACGTTAGATCCTCGAATTCCTTCATTACCACTACCTGGCGCAAGTCCGGTGGCAGAGCAATGACCGCCTTGCGAACTGCGACGCTAATCTCTCCGTGTTCGGCCGCACGCGCCGGTGAAACTTCGGCCGGCAGAGCGAAGACCGCGGCGTTCTTCTCAGCTTCATCCTCCAGCGCCGTTTCGCTGCGCACCTTGGCGCGCCGCTGGCGAGTAATGCACTGATTCACCGCGATGCGATGCAGCCAGGAAGAAACCTTCGCTTCGCCACGAAAGCCGCGCAGGTTTCGAAACGCTGACAGAAAAGTTTCCTGCGTGGCGTCGCGCGCGTCCTCTTCACGGCCCAGCATGCCGAACGACAGCGCGAAGATGCGACGCTCCCAGCGGCGCACAATTTCGCCGAAGGCCTCCGGGTCGCCCGACAAGGCACGTTCAACCATCTGTTCGTCAGTCGTGACCGTTTCCATTCGGTTCGCGTCACCCGGAGCGAAGCCGTCCAAATGCGCGCACCAAACAGCCGTGCGCTCAGTGTTTTAGACGCGGCGCCGTCCGCGGCAGTTGGGAAAGTATCGCACGGACGCGGTCAACCAGCCGTTAAATGGTGTGGGTAGGCCGGAATTGGAACGTAAATCGAAATATTTCAGCAGTTAAAGATTGTCAAACCATTGACAGGTCGGTCAGCGAACCTCTAATCTCTAACTTGGAACGGCGCTTAGCGCTTGTCCTTTTGCCCTTGTCGTCTGCTCCTCGCCCGATTTCCACGTCCCATACCCGAACTGTGTTCGAACGTTTACGCCGAATTCGCTTGCTCTATGTCGTCCTGGCAGTACTGCTGCTGGTCGGCCTCTTACCGCTGGTGGTCGCCGGTACCATGGTATCGCGCCGCAGCGCGGAAGAGTTGCGCGCGATCGAAGGTCGCTACCAGGCGCAACTGGTACAGGGCAAAGCGCGACAGATTGAGTTGTACGGCCAGCGCTATCGAGACGTCGTCAGCGGCCTGGCCAGAGGTTTCGAGTTTGCCGGCGGAGTTCATTCGCTGACTGATGCGGGCTCGCGCGTCCGTTTGCAGCGCACGCTTCAGGACGATCCGAATTTGATCGCGCTGGCAATCTGTCCCGTCAAAGGTGAGATTCATCGCGCCTTTCAACCCGACGTCATTCGCAAAGAAGAAGTCGATCAACGCGTGAGCGAAGTTCTCGCGCGCATGAACGGGCGCGGCGTCATCGTCGGCCGTCCGCAGATAATTAGATCCGGCCAGGAGATGGGTTTGACGATTGCGGCTCCGGTGATGGATGGCGATCAGATAGTCGCCGCCGTCGTCGCCGTCGTTTCGTTTCAGGAGGCCTTCAAAACAGTTCAATCGTCGAAGAGCGGTCGTGAATTGCTTGATGCCGGATTGCCGATCGTCTTTGTCGTCGATCAAAACGGAAAAGCGGTCGCTCATCCAGATGTCGCCATCGCCTTCGCCGAACGACCGATGACGGATCTTAAAGTCGTCCAGGATTGGCTTGAGTCAGGCTCGCAAGTGCAGTCCGCGCTTTCGCCGTTTGTGCTCGAGCGCGATGGCGAGTCTGTTTGGATGCTGGGTTCATACGCGACGGCGGAGCTCGACCCGAATTCCCTGCTGGCGGTTATCGCGATTCAGGACGAGTCGGCGGCGCTGGCATCGGTGCGCGACATGCGCAACCAGGTTTTCTTCGTGAGTTTGCTGGCGGCGATGCTCGCACTTGTTTGCGGGTTCTATTTCGCTGAAAAGCTGACCCGGCCCGTGCGTGAACTGGCGGCCGGTGCCACGCGAATCGCGGGCGGCGACTTTTCGCAGCGGGTCAAAGTTTTGGGTCGAACGGAATTAGGTGAGCTCGGATCGTCGTTCAATCAGATGACGGATCGGCTCGAGCGTTTCGTGCTTGATTTGCAACGCTCGGCTGACGAAAACAAAGAGCTGTTTCTGGGGACGGTCAAAGCGCTCGCGGCGGCCATCGACGGGAAGGACCCTTACACGCGAGGCCACTCAGAACGCGTGTCGCGTTTTTCCGTGGCGACGGCCGTGGGGCTCGGGCTCGACGAAGAAGAAGTCGAGAAGATTCGGATCAGCGCGCTGCTTCATGATGTCGGCAAGATCGGCATCGACGATCGCATTTTGAAAAAGCCCGCCGCGCTGGACGATGAGGAATTCGAGATCATGAAGACGCACCCGCAGAAGGGCTACAAGATCATGTCGCAGATCCCGGCCATGCATGAATTCCTGCCGGGTATGTACATGCATCATGAGATGATCAACGGCCAGGGTTACCCGCAAGGTTTAAAAGGCGAAGAGATCCCGGTGCAGGCGCGGATCGTTTCGGTGGCCGACACGTTCGACGCAATGACCACCGAACGGCCCTATCAAGCGGCAATGGAACTGGAAGCCGCGCTGACGCGCCTGAAGAGCTTCGTCGGCACGCGTTACGATGCGCGCGTTGTCGCTGCCTTTATCGCGGCGTGCGAAGCAGGAAAGATTCGCCCTGGGGTAACGCGGCTAAAACGAAATCAAAGCGACTACACGAACACTACTATTCCGCAATTTCCGATTGCGCCGACGTCCGACTCGATTCTGGCAGTCAGCTAGCGTCTGAAGCGTCTCACGTGTCTCATTTTGATGTCTGACCTCCTCGTCG
Source organism: Pyrinomonadaceae bacterium (assembly GCA_036374695.1). Lineage (GTDB taxonomy): Bacteria > Acidobacteriota > Blastocatellia > Pyrinomonadales > Pyrinomonadaceae > UBA11740. Next base: position 339 of record DASUTF010000065.1, on the reverse strand, counting down.
GCTGACGTGTGTCCGCGCGCCACGTATAATCGCCACGCATAATTGAAAGCGTCTCATAATTAATCACGATGCCTTTTTGGAGAAGAAAGAAAGACGAGTTTGTGTCCCTGGGGCTGAATACGCCCGCAGCGCCCGAGCCGAACACGGCGCCGCCCCCGGCAGGACCTTCACCACCGGCCGTCGCTGCTGAGCCCAACACGCCGCCGCCGCCGCCCCCAGCGGAATCGGAAGCGGGCCGGATACCCGCGCTCCCAGCAACACCATGGCAGACCTCGGTCCTCGGTCTCGATCTGTCGATCGAGCAACTGCAGGCGCGCGAGGCGGCTTTGGAGCAGGAGT
>DASUTF010000064.1:0-22532 GCA_036374695.1 Pyrinomonadaceae bacterium | reverse complement strand
TCGTAGGAAGAAAGATCAGTCTCGCGATGCCAGATGAAATCGACGGGCTGGCCGACGTGTTTCGAGATGACGTGGTAAGCGTCGTGATCGCAATTTGAGCCGGGAAAAACTATGACACCGAATTTCATAAGTGCTGTATCGTTTGACTGGAGCGCCAGCGTCCTCGCTTGCCCATCGTTAAATTTATACTAGCAACCGAGACGGTTGCGCTCCAGTCGCCCTCGGGCTTGCGCGCAAGTTTAGCAACTTGCGCTACATTTCAATCTCTACGCGAAAGTCTTCGATAATCGGGTTCGACAAAATCTCGCGCGCCATGCGCGTCGCTTCAGTGCGCGCGTTATCTTCATTCAACCCGCTGTCGAGCGCGATCTCGAAATACTTGCCTTGCCGAATGTCGTCGATGCCGTTGTAGCCGAGCAACTCGACTGAATGCTTAATAGCTTTGCCTTGCGGGTCCAGGACGCTCGGCTTCAAAGTGACGTAAACTTTAGCTTTCATCTTGGTACGCTTCCAGCGTGCTTGGGTAGCTCGCCCGTATAGCATGCTGGAAGCACGCGTACCGGCCACCCAAAGAACGCACGATAATACGGCAAACATTGCGTAAACGGTAGCCGATATCATAGTATTTGCCGCGATCACGCTCGTTGATTCTGGGATCGTTTGAATTAAGGATACTTAAATGTCTTCTCCATACGACGCGGGCGGCCCGCCGTCAGGAGCTCCCGGCGGCAAAACCAGTCTCGGACTGGATTCCAATGTTGGGGCGATGCTCTGTTACATCGCGAACTTTCTTTGTTGTCTGGGAGTGATTCTCAGCATCGTTTTCCTCGTAACTGAAAAAGAAAATCGCTTCGTCAAATTCCATGCGGTGCAAGCTCTGTTTCTTGTCGCCGCGCAAATAGTCGTCGGAATCATCGTGAGCATGCTTGGCTTGCTGTTGGATTTCGCGTTTGACGCGGCCGGCCTCAGCATCCTTTCGTTTTTCGTTATCCTCGGCCTCAGGCTAATCCTGCTGCTGATCTTCGTGATCATTTGGCTGGTGGCCGGAATAAAGGCGTACGGCGGTCAATGGTACAAGCTGCCGTTCATCGGCGACCTGGCCTGGAACACCGTGAACAAATAACCACTGTCAACAACTTAGTCGAACAGGAGAAATCAAAATGGATACAGGTAAGTCTGCCCTCGGACTTGATGGAAATGTGGCCGCCGCGCTCGGTTATCCGATCGGCATCATCGCGATCATCTCGCTGATCATGGAAAAAGAGAATACGTTCGTGAAGTTTCACGCAATTCAATCTCTATGTTTTCACGTAGGCATGATCATATTGATGATTGCGCTCTGGATTATCGGCGTGATTATGTTGGTGGGCGGCGCCGCCGCCTCAGCCGCAACCGAGAGCGGCGCGGTCGGCGGACTGGTCGGAATGTTGTTTGGCCTGCTCTGGCTGGTGTTTATCGTGGCGTACTTTTTGGGCTTGATTCTGGCGGCGGTCAAGGCCTACCAGGGAGCGATGTTCAGGCTGCCGATCATCGGCAACATGGCTGCCAAGTGGGCGGGAGTTTAGTTTACGTAACGATGCGCCGGCGTTAAGCAAGTCGGCAGGGTGGTCTCTAATGAACCGCGAGCGCTCGCGAGGCGGCAGACTCAAGTTTTAGTGTTTGTCCGGCTCGCCATCGCTCGCGGTTCTGTATTAAACACCCGGGTGAAAACCTCATCGACGTTCTTCAGGTATTTGTCCAGCGAAAAAACTGCATCGATTTGTTCGCGACTGAGGTGAGCGGCGATCTCTTTGTCCGCTGAGACCAGCTCGCGGAAATCTGCGCCCTCGTCCCAGCACTTCATCGCATTTCGCTGCACCCATTCGTAAGCCATTTCGCGCGCGGCGCCCGCTTGCGTCAGCGCCAGCAGCAGTTGGCCGCTGAAGACCAGCCCCCGCGTCGCGTTGAGGTTTTCCAGCATGCGTTCTGGATAGACAACCAGACCGTCGAGCAGGGAAGCGGCTTTCTGCAGGATGTAATCCGTGGCGATGCTGGAATCGGGCAGCACAACGCGTTCGGCGGACGAGTGCGAGATATCGCGTTCATGCCACAGCGCGACGTTCTCAAGCCCGACGATACTGTTCGCGCGCACCACCCGCGCCATCCCACAAATTCTTTCGGAAAGGATCGGATTGCGTTTGTGCGGCATCGCGCTCGACCCCTTCTGTCCTTTCTTGAATTTCTCCTGCGCTTCGCGAACTTCGGTGCGCTGCCAGTGACGAACCTGCAGGGCGAACTTATCGAGCGAGGAAGCGATGATGGCCAGGGTGCAGAGATACTCAGCGTAAGAATCGCGTTGGACGATTTGCGTCGAGACGGGTGCAGGTTTCAATCCGAGCCGCTCGCACACCTTTTCTTCGACTTCGGGACCGAGGTGAGCGAACGATCCGACGGCGCCGCTCAATTTGCCTACGGCAACCGCTTCGCGCGCGCGCATCAGGCGTTCACGATTGCGGCGCATCTCGTCGTACCAAAGCGCGAACGTCATTCCGAACGAGGTTGGTTCGGCGTGAATTCCGTGTGTGCGGCCGATCTGCGGCGTCTTTTTGAATTCAAAAGCGCGGCGCTTGAGCACTTCGAGCAGCGCATCGATCTTTTTCGAAAGGATGTCGCACGCGTCGCGCAGCAGCAGCGCGTTCGCCGTATCGACGACATCCGAAGAAGTCAGGCCGTAGTGGACGAACCGTGCCGGTTCGCCGATTGATTCGGCCAGGTTCGTCGTGAACGCGATGACGTCGTGATCGGTAGTCTTCTCGATCTCGTTGATGCGTTCGACCGAGAACTTCGCGCGCGCTTTTATTTGTTCCAGCGCGTCACGGGGAATCGTGCCCATCTCGGCGTGGACTTCGCACACGGCGATCTCCACTTCCAGCCACTTCTGGAACTTGGTCTGCTCAGACCAGAGCGCGCCCATCTCGGGCAAGGTGTAGCGTTCAATCATTGGAATATGGAGTCAGTACCATCTGCGTAAGCGGATGGGTCCGACACTCGACCAGGACGTCTCTTTGACCCACCCGCTAACGCGGGTGGTACTGACCTCATTACCGGCGTTGCGCTTATCCAAGCGCCGTCGAACTCACAAAGTATTTCGCCAGGTACCATTTGCCGCTGCGCTCGACCAGGGTGAAGGTTTCCATCGCAGGGCCGCGCTCAAATGACGTTTGATAGATTGCAATCAATGAGTGACCGGCAACAGGCGCCGTTCCCGTTTGCTCTTCGCGTGCGGTCTGCAGTGATCGCACGGTGGCACGGCCGAGTTTCTCTTGCAGCCTTTCAAATGTCGCCTTCGACTCTTCCAGCGTGGTGTCTCTGCGCCATTCGTCGGCCGCTTCATTGTAAAGTTTGTCGTAGCGGCCGGTGTTGATGTCTTCGATCGCCGTGTCCAGCACGGCCTGCGCATCCGCGGGAATTCCGGCTCGCCGCTCGCCGCGCGTGCACGAAAGAAGCAGCGCGGCAGAAAGCAGTGTCAGAAGCCCGACCGTCAGGGAGGGCCACCTGCGAGACTTGCCCTCGCTCACGCTCGGGCTTCTGACACCTCTCTCCGTTCGAAACGACCCGAGGCGTAGCCTCGTTCTTAAAATGAGATCGTCGCCGGAAAGGCATAGCCTTTCCGCACTGTGCGGCGGCAAAGCCGCAAGATCACTTCTCAGACTTCGATCCAAGCAGTTGGCTCTTTCGGAAAAGATAAAATGATTTCGGTGTCGGTTCGGAACAGCGGCGAACGCTCATACAAAGCCGTCTCCGCGGTGATTTTCGCCAGATAAGGATTGTTTGCCCGCTGCGACATGTGCGCCAGCACGATGTGACTCGCCTGTCCGTCAAAGCCGTCAACCAGCCATTCCGCAACGTCTTCATTGGACAAGTGGCCGAGCCGCGAAAGGATTCTTTGCTTCAATTCCCACGGATAGTTTTCGACCGTCTTCAGCATATCGCGGCTGTGGTTCGATTCGATGACGATCGCGGCGCACCCCCGCAGTTGCTGCGCAATCAACGTCGTCACATGGCCAAAATCCATCAGCGTGGCGACCTTCACACCGTTGTGCGTGGCAGTAAAACCAAAGTTATCGACCGCGTCGTGCGGCACGGTAAAAGGATGAAAGTCGATCGCGCCGATGCGAAAGTCCTGACCCGAATCGATCTCGACCATGCGATCGCGCAAGGCGTCAGCCCGGCGGCGCGGTTCTTCGTTCGTGGCGTTACGTCGATCTAAAACGTAAGCGTCGCGCGTCTTTGCCGACATGTACACGGGACAGTCGATGTCCTTCATCAGCACGCGCAGCCCGCCTGCGTGGTCGCCATGCTCATGAGTGATCAAAATACCGTCAAGGGAGTTCGGATCTTCGCCGAGTTGACTAATGCGGCGCCCGATCTCGCGCGCGCTGAGACCGGCATCGACCAGCACACGGGTGCCGTTAGCAACCAGCAGCACTGCATTACCTGTCGAGCCGCTGCCAAGAACCGAAAGTTTCATTACGAGGGGATTATACGGGAAAAAGATCAGAATACAGCCGCAGATTTACGCGGATGTTCGCGGATCAGAATACAAATCATAATCTGCGCAGATCTGCGTGTATCCGCGGCTAATTTTATTCGCTTAAATTTCCAGGCGCGCTCGATCGACAACAAAGCCATTCAAGTTACCCAAAGCGCCCAGCGCCAGCTTGGGCGTCGTGAAGTGTTCTTGCGCCAGCCGCAGGGTGTCTTCCTGAGTAACCGCTTCAATTCGCCTGATGATTTCGTCAGTCGGAATTCTTCGGCCGTGAACGATCTCCTGCCGCGCCAAAGCACCGGCGCGCGCGCTGGACGACTCCAGGCCCAACAAGACTGAGGCAATTGCTTGTTCTTTTGCGAGCTTCAGTTCGTCTTTAGTCACAGGTTCGCGCACGACGCGCCTTAGCTCTTTGAGCGACAAATCCAAAACCTGATCGATGTGCACCGGTGAAACGCCCGCATAAATAGTAAACATGCCGACGTCTGTGAACATGTTTCCGCCGGCGCCAATGGCGTAGGCCAGCCCACGGTCTTCGCGGATCGATTGCCACAGCCGACTGGAGGTGCCGCCGCCGATAATCGTTCCCAGCATGCTGGCCACGTAGCGATCTTCGCTCTTAGATGACGGCCAGGGGGCGGCTACGATAAGGTGCGCCTGCTCCAACTCGCTCTTTCGCTCAATCAAAATCGGGGCCGAAGGGGCGGGCGCCGCGACGCTGAAACCGTTCCCGACATGCCCATTGCTGCCGCCGAAAAACCCGAGCGCAAGATCCACGAACTGTTGATGATTGACGTTGCCGGCCGCCGCGATCACCAAATTTGACGGCGCATAGTTCTGCGCATGGAAGGCTGAAGTCTTCGCTTGATCAAAGTTCGAAACTGTTTCTACCGTGCCTTCGATCGGCCGTCCGAGAGAGTGATCGGGAAAGTACGCCGCATTCAGCAGCTCGCCCAAGAGCTCGTCCGGCGTGTCCTCGATCATTTTCATCTCTTCGATGATCACGCTTTGTTCGCGTTTGAGATCGGCTTCGTCGAACCGCGGATGGGCGAGCATGTCCGCGAGCAAATCGAAGGCAGCCGGCATCGCCGTATCGACCACTTTCATGGAAAACCCGGTGATCTCGTGGGATGTGTAAGCGTCGAGATGGCCTCCCAGCCGATCCGACTCAGTCGCTATATCGTGGGCCGATCGGGTGCGCGTGCCCTTGAACAAGGCATGTTCGATGAAGTGACAGATGCCGTTGAGCGGGGCCGATTCGTGTCGCGAGCCGCGCCGCACCCAAATGCCAAAGGTGACGGAGCGGAGCCCCGGCATGTGCTCTGTCAGGATGGTCAGACCATTCGGCAGCCGGGTTGTCTTAACTTGATCAATCATTGATGGCGGAAAAAGTTTCGGTGGTAACGGGCCAGGGTGCTTCATCGTAGCACGCGGACAGAGGGCGGCAAAATAGCTGGTTTTTGTGGCGAAAACTGTGCGACAAAACGAAGACTCTGCTTGACAGTCATGCCTCCGGTGGCTGAGAATTACACCCATTCAAGCGGGTGAAGGTCTCCCTTGCCCATTGGCGGGTTTCGTGAATTTTTGCCGCTCAGGCATCTGACAAACGCAGCGGAGAATCGAACAAACGGTCAACCAGTTCATTCGGCAGGACAGTTGTCGTGTCTTGCTCAGTCATCGTTACGTGGTTCCGCGCGAATCGGAGGTCCAGCCGCGATGAGAAAAGCCTTCCAATTTAGTGTGCCGCTGGTGGCGATTGCCGTCATGCTGATGAGCGCTGCTTCATCCGCATACAGCAAAGGCCCCCGCGGCTTGGCAACGGTCAGCGGCACGGTTCGCGATCATCGCGGATTGCCGCTCTCCGGAGCTCTGATTCAAATCATTCGCGAAGGCGCGAAGAAGGTTGTCACCGAAGCCCGCACCGCCGGTGACGGCAGCTTTTCAGCAAAGATTCCCGCGGGTCGTTATTCTCTGAAGGCCGTCGCGGCAGGATTCAGCGAAGTTCTTTTCTCGTCGGTCAATGTCGCTCCTTCAGCCGAAATTGCTTATCGCTTTAATCTCGAACCGCTCGGCGCAGGCCGAACCTATCCCGAACAACGCAGCGACCGCGATAGCGCCAAGTGGCGTTTGCGCTCAGCCCAAACACAGCGCTCGATCTTTCAGGCCAACGAAGGGACCGATGCGACGGTTGCAGCCGTGGAATCTGAGGCGTCGCCGGCTGATGAAGTCAGCATCGTCAATGCTTCAGCCGATGAAAGCGACAAGAGCGGCGTTCGTCCGCAGGGCGTGGTCGAAACCTATTTCGCTGAATCATCAAACCCGCTTGGTTCAAGTTACCAGGGTCTGAACTTTGCCGTTGCCCTGCAGGCTTCTGAGAGTATCGATTTCGTCTTTGCCGGTCAGACCGGCACCGGCCAGGCTCCACAGCGCTTCGAAGCGGCGGCGCGTGTGCGTTTAAATGATCGACATCGTCTCGGCGTCACCGCCGGGGGCGCGAAACTGCCAACGTTTGAGGCGATTGCTGACAAGTTCACCCGGGGCAATCTCGGCCAAATGTCGGTTCGTGCCGTTGACGAATGGATTGTGCGCGACGGTTTCGTTGTGGTGCTCGGGATGGATTATTCGCGTTTTTTTGGCGCCGGAAATGACGCGTCGTTCACGCCGCGCCTGGCGGTTCAATTCGACGCTACGGCGCGCACCACAGTGAAAGTGGCTTACGCGAACGTGGCTGACAGCGGCGATGCTCAAAGTGTCGCGACGTTTGAATCGGGCAATGCGATTTTCAAAAGGCCCACGACGCAACCGGTGGCTTATGTCGGAGGCCGGGCCGTGATGGCGCGCAGCCGTCGCTTTGAAATCGGCCTGGAACGCGAACTCAGCAATCGCTCGAGCGTTGAAGCAACTGCCTTTGTGGACATGACTTCAGGTCGCGGCGTTGGTTTGTTGGCAATGCCCGCAAGTGCTTTTTCAGGCGACAATGCAGCGGCCTTGATGCGGGTGGCCAATCAGGAAGGATCCGCACGCGGCGTGCGCGTCGTTTACTCGAACCGGTTGAACCACGTCTGGAATGCATCCGCCGGTTATTCCTTCGGCCGTGGCCAGCGTCTTTCGTCAGCCGGCATTCGCAATCCAGCTCAACTTTTTGACGGAGCGTTTTTCAACACGGTCGCACTGCAAGTTGCCGGTGATTGGTCTACGGGCACTCACGTGCAGACGGTCTTTCGGTTCTCGCCTGAGGCGACGGTATTTGCGATTGATCCTTTCGCCGGCCAGCTCGCGGTTTACGATCCTTCGTTGAGTATTCAGATCACGCAAGACCTTCCTACTTTTGGTCTGCCCTTGCGGGCGCAGGCGATCCTCGATGCGCGCAATCTCCTGGACGTGCAGACTACGACGAGCAACGGCGAAACACTGTTGCTGGTCGCGCCGTACGGGCGGTCAGTTCGCGGAGGAATTTCGCTCCGCTTCTAGACCCGAGAACGACGCGCCTCGTTTCCTTTCCTGGTCCGGCCCCTGTTCCCAGAGGCGCGCGGTTTGTCCAAAATCTCGGAGGCATACGAAAAATCGTACAGCGCAAGGCAGCCAGGTTTGAGGCTTCAGCGCTTCCCGGTTAGGGAACCCAGCCAAAAGCGAGTGTCAGCTTGAGGGGTTGCGGCGCTGCCCCTTCCTGCGAGGCGAAAGGCAAGCTGGAACATCGGTTGCTTTGAAATAAACGATTTCGTGTGTCGCACATCACAAATCGTGAGCGCACGTTTGGAATAGCTTCATGAAAGGTTCAGTACTCACAGGACGAACGCTGTTTCTGTTGGGCGCCACGGCTTTGCTCGTGGCCGCCGGCGTACTGAATTTTTCGCAGCGTCGCAGCCATCAGGCGCCGCCGACCGACGGCGTCACTTGGGTCGATACTAGTGACGGCGTAGTGGCGAAAGCTGTCGAACCGGGTTCGGCGGCGGCGCGTGCGCGAATCATTCGGGGCGATCGCCTGCACGCGATCAGCCCCAACGGCCAGGCCTGCCCGCCCGACCCACAGGGCCCTAAATGCGAGCCTCTGGTCCAGGCAAAGGAAGTCCAGATGTATCTCGATCGCGCGCGCGTCGGCGGAGAGATTCACTACCTGATTGAGCGTCCATCGTTTCCCGCTGAGACTCGTTTCTATTACGCCGACCTCGATAATCTCGGATCGATTCAGACATTAACGCCGCGGGATCTCTACATAACCCTGATCGGAGTCGTCTATCTCTGCATCGGGTTGTTTGTGATTTTCAAACAGGGCGCGCGCGCGCCGTTCGTGTTGCACTTCGCGACGCTTTGTCTTACCGCGTTTGTTTTTCATTCTTTCACCTCGATCGGAAGTTATCGCGATCTGGATTCGGCGATTGCCATTCTCGACAACACGGCTTTCATTCTGTTCGCGCCTCTGTTCCTGCACTTCGCCGCCATTTATCCGGTTCGTCAACGGCTGTTCGACGAGAAGCATTGGCGGGCTGTGTACCTGTATCTGCCCTCCATTTTGTTGGCTGTCGTGGGCGCGGTTCTCTTTCTTCGAGATCAAATTGTGCTGCTTGCTCCGCCGTTGAGCGCTGCGCTGGATTACTCGCCGGCTTTCGTCGCACGGTTCTACCGGATCTCATTTATTCATTTTGTCGCCGCGTTAGTAATCAGCGCGGCCATCCTGATTCGTCGTTTCGTCGTCAGCAAGAACACGGTGGCGCGCCAGCAGTTGAAGTGGGTAGTCTGGGGATCGGCGCTGGCGATTGTGCCTTTCACTCTGATTTACGCAATCGGTTACGTGGTGGGCGCTGACACAGCCGGGCCGTTGACCGACGTCGCGCTTCTCCCGCTGATTCTGATTCCGTTGTCATTCGGCTATTCGGTGGTTCGCTATCGTTTGATGGATGTCGAGCTGGTCGTGCGCCGCGCTGTTGTTTACGCCGCCACGACCCTGGGGATCGCGCTCGCCGTCGGGGCAGTCGTTTATGTCGCCGGTTTGTATGCCTTAGCCGGCGAAGTGGCATCTTCAGGAGAAGTTACGTTCCGGCTGGTTCTGTCTATCGTGCTGATGGCGGCGATCGTCATGATCGCGGCGCCGGTTAAGAACTTTCTTCAGGAGCGTGTTGACCGGCTGTTCTACGGCCGCCGTTACGACATGCGTCACAGCCTGCTCGACTTTGGACGCACGATTTCCGCGAGCACGGCGCTCGATCCCTTGCTCGACTCGTTGATTTCGCGCTTGCGAGAAGTGATGAACGTCGAGCGCGTGGCGATTTTTATCGAAGATCAGACCGATCCGTCAGGCTATCGAGTTGCACGTACCGCCGGGCTCTCGGAAGTAAGCGCGCCACCTGATTTTCGCGAGATGATTCGCGCCCGCTCGGCTGAGACCGGCGTGGTGCGCGCAGACGACCTCGAGCTGCCGACGGAAAGCGGCAACTTTGTCCGGCGCACGCTGCATTATTACCTGCCGTGCGTGGTGCGTGGCCGGATGGTGGCGGTGATTGGCTTAGGCAGATCCAGTGATGGCGCGTTGCTGTCGTCGGAAGACGTGGAGATTCTGCGCACCGTGTCGGGCTACATCGCGGTCGCGATTGAAAACAGCCTGCTTTACCAGGAGCAGAAACATCGCGCCGCCGAGCTCGAGCTGCTGAAAGAGTTCAACGAATCGATCGTGGAATCGATCAACGTCGGTTTATTGGCAGTTGATTTGAACGGCAACATCACGCGTTTGAATTCCGCAATGGAAGAAATCTTCTCGATGACACGCGAAGAAGCGGATGGCAAGAACGTCGAGGATCTCTTTGCCGAAGATTTCGCCGACACTCTGCGACAGGTTCTGGGACCGGAAGGTTGGCACCTCAGCCAGACGCGCCAGATTTACAAGCTGCACACGATTACGCGCGCCGGCCGGTCGGCGGTGCTTAACATCGCGCTGGCGCCGCTGTATGCCGATACCGAGGAGCAGACCGGCGCCCTGGTCGTTCTCGAAGATGTAACTCAACGCCTGCAACTGGAAGAACAACTCCAGCAGCGCGAAAAGCTTTCTTCGATCGGTTTGTTGGCGGCCGGTGTGGCCCACGAGGTGAACACGCCTTTGACCGGCGTGTCTTCTTACACGCAAATGCTGCTCGGCATGCTGCCGGAAAGCGATCCGAAGCACGCACTCCTGGAGAAAGTTCGCCGGCAGGCAGAGCGCGCCACCGACATCGTCAACAACCTGCTTAACTTCTCACGCACCGGCAACGCGGAAGAGTTTTATCAACTCAACATTCATCGCGTGCTTGACGACACCCTGCAACTGCTCGAGCCGCAACTGCGGCGCAGCCAGATTGAAATCGTGCGCGACTACGGCGAAGATCTGCCTGAGGTTCACGGAAATCCAGGCAAGCTGCAACAGGTCTTCACTAACTTAATCCTGAATGCGCGCGACTCAATCTCGAATGGTAACGGTCTGGTCACGCTAAAGACGCGCAACGGTGAAGACGGGCTGGTCGTCGTCGAGGTTGCCGACAACGGCGTGGGCATCGCGCCCGAACACGTCGCGAAGATCTACGATCCGTTCTTCACTACCAAGGGCGTTGGCGGCGGCACCGGCCTCGGGCTGGCCGTCACCTACGGAATTGTGCAGGAACACTCAGGTCACATCACCGTCTCGAGCACTCCGGGGCAGGGTTCAACCTTCCGCATCACCCTTCACACCACTGATCCGAGGGCCCGCATGAAAGTCGCCGTTAACTAACCGCTTCAGCTCGTCGCCAAAGTTACTTTTGAAATCGATTTCAGTCATAATCTCGGCTTTGCGCGTCCCATCGGACGGCGCGGTAGTCTGACTCGCTATGGCTAAGAGAGGCTCAATCCTCGTCGTTGACGACGAAGAAATAATGCGCGACGTGCTCGAGACTTTGCTCTCGGCCGAAGGCTATCGCGTTGATTTGTCGAAGACCGGCGAAGAAGGTCTGGACGCATACACGAAGCGGTCTTACGACGTCGTTCTGTTGGACGTGTCGATGCCGGGCATTGGTGGATTGCGCGCGCTGGAAGAGTTTTTGAAGCTGGATGCCGACGCCGTCGTGCTGATGATTACCGCGTACGCGACGTTCGACACCGCGATTGCCGCGTGGGAGAAGGGCGCGTTCGGCTGCATTCGCAAGCCGTTTCAAAACGAACACATCAAGGCGCAGGTGGCCGCCGGGATCAAGCGACGCCGCAAAGAAGAAGAGCGCCGCTCGCTGCGACAGGCGATGAGCCGCGAAGTCGATCGCGGTGCGATCATCGGGCGCTCAGACATCATGCAGGAAGTATTTCGCGTGGTGGAGCAAGTCGCGCCGGCGCGCTCGACCGTTCTCATCACCGGCGAAAGCGGTACCGGCAAAGAACTGATCGCAAAGGCGATTCACGAAGCCAGCCCGCGCGCCGGCCGGGCGTTTGTGACGGTGAATAGTTCGAACATTCCTTCTGAGTTGCTCGAGTCCGAGTTGTTCGGCCACACGCGCGGCGCCTTCACCGGCGCGATTGCCGCGAAAAAAGGCTTGTTCGAGGTCGCTGACGGCGGCTCAATCTTTCTCGATGAAATCGGCGATATCCCGCCTGAGACGCAGGTGCGTCTGCTACGCGTCATCCAGGAGAGGGAGTTCACGCCGCTGGGTGATACGACGCCGCGTCGCGTCGATGTGCGCATCATCGCCGCCACCAACATTGATTTGAAGGAAGCGGTGCGTCAGGGAGTGTTTCGCGAGGATCTTTACTACCGCTTGTCGGTCGTGCCGATTGAGCTGCCGCCTTTACGCGACCGGCATGAAGATATTCTGCCGCTGGCGCAACATTTTATTCGCAAATACAACGAAGAAAACGGCCGCCGGGTATCGGAGCACCTCAACCCCGAGGTGTTGTCACTGCTGGAGAATTATTCCTGGCCCGGTAACGTGCGCGAGCTTGAGAATGCAATCGAGCGCGCGGTGGTCATCGCTCCTGGAGACGAGGTCACACGTGAATGCCTGCGTCGCGAAATTGCCGATCCGCAAGCTGCCGCCGCGGTCGCGCGCGAAGCTCTGGGCGCGTCGTCGGGAATCGACGTCACCCGTGGCGTGAACTTCTACGACGAAGTGCGACGCTTCGAAATCGATCTCATTCGCCGCGCTTTGGATCAAACCGGCGGCCATCAATCTCGCGCCGCGCGCCTGCTCGGCATGAATCCCACAACGCTCAACTCAAAGATCAAAACCTATAACATCAATCTGCGGCCTTAGAACTCGGCTTGGACTAGCAAAAAGGATAGGGCTCTATCCATTCCGATACAGGTGGAGCCCCTGGTCAGCGCGCTGCGCTAAAACGTGCCTGCTGCGTCAAGGCATCCCGATTCAATTCGTTATAACCCGTCTTACGAGGAAATTGGCCTCGGGTACGGAAATCGCCCGCAAGAAAAATCATAAGAGACGTTTGCAGCGTAAGGATCCGACCTTCAAGGATAGACTTTACACTTTAGGATCTTTCGCATAGGCTAGCGACTCTTTAGCCTCAGGGATTAAAAGGAGTAACTAAGATGTCCACCCAAAACACACCTGACGAAGACGAAACCTCCGCCGCAAATGGTGGCGAGAGCGATGATGATGTCACAGCCCATTCGGACCCTGGCACACCGATAACCGTCGGTGGCGAAGGTAGTTCGGCTACCGGCACTCCGATAACGGTTGGTGGCGACGGCGGTCAGCAGGAACAGTAAGGTCGCGACCGCTACAATACACTTCGAAGTTGCGCCGAGAAATCGCCGCAATACTGTCTTTGACCTGTACCTCGAGTTAGCGTGAGCGTGTCGCGTCAGGGCTTCGCGAGAGTTGAAATCTGGCGCTGCAGTTCGTCCACGTCGGCACGCGCTAAGTAAGACTTGAAGTAATCGGCGCCCCACTTCACTTCCAGCGCCGACAGCAGCTCCCGCGCCCGCGCCGCCATCTCTTGAGCTCTGGCTCGATCTCCGGAAAGCTCGCTCGCGCGGGCCTGCAGCGCGGCCGCCCACCATTGCGACTCGAGTTGCTTCGCGCCCGTGAAGCGGTCGGCAGCTTCGATTGCATATTTAATGGCGTTGGCTCCATCACCAGCGGCAACCTTGGTTACCGCGCAGGCCAACAGCGCATCGGAAAGCGGACGCGGATCTCGAATTGTTCGCGCGAGGCTCGCCGCTTCCTCACAACGTTTTTCCGCGGTTCCAGCTTGGCCGGACCGCGCTTCCGCCAGGCACCACGTCGCGCCGGCGCGCACGGCAATGGCTTTATATTCAGAGCCCGCCAATTCGAAAGCTTTCTTCGCGAGTGCCGCGGCCTCGCGGAACTTATTGCGACTAAGCTCCATCGCAGCTTGTGACCACGTTACGTCGGCCAGCAACTCTTTATAGGGCTCGCTTCCCTCGGGTTGCGCGGCGGCGAGTGCCTCGGTAAGCCTAACCTGCGCGTCGTCATACTTTCCGAGTCGCCACAAAGCCAGCGCGCAGTAATGGGTGGCGTAAGCGGCGGCCAGCCGCGCGTTGTTCGCGGTAGCTGACTTGTATTGCTCTTCGAAGTGCGCCAGCGCCTCGGGAATGCGATCTGTGTGCAGATAAACCAATCCAAGGCCCTCGTGCGCGAACGTCACTGACCGCGCGTCGCCGACCTGTTGGGCGGTAGTTAGCAACTGCTGGAATATCTTTTCGGCATTATCGTAGTCGCCGGTCGCATCGGAGGCGCGGGCAATAATCAGATATGCGACGGCCGTTTGATTTCCATAGCTACCCTGTTGGAAAAACGAGAGCGCGCGTTGCGCATACTCGCGGGCGGCGTCCGGGTTGTCTTGCTGCACGCGCAAGCTTGCCAGGGAAAGCACCGCGCGCGCCTCGTTGAATCTGCCTTTGTAGAGTTGCGCGAGTCGCAAAGCTTCGTTGAAGTTTTTTTCAGCCTCAACAAAGTCGCCTTTGATGAAATGTGAGTTGCCGATCTCCACCAGTCCGGCCGTCATCAGGTTCTCCATCCCGCTGGCTTGGGCCAGCTGCGTGGCCTGTTGCGAATATTCCCGGGCTTTAGCGGAATCGCCGGCCATAATTGAGGTGTTGCTCAATTCCTGAAGCGCCCGGATTCGCTGGTCCTGGTTCTCCATCGCGACCGAACGTTCGAGGGCCTGTCGGAGCTGCGCTTGCGCCTCCACGTGCTTCCCCTGTTGGCTTAAAAACAATCCTCGTTGGATCTGCACTTCCGTGGTTCCTTCGATCTCGTTCGCCAAATCGAACAACCGCCCCGCTTGTGTTAACGCGACGTCCGCCTCGCTGAACTTCCGACTCCGGCGGAGCGCCACCCCCAGACGAAGAAAAGCCGCCGCATACCGCGGGTCGCGCTGCGTGGCTTCGCGGAACGCCTCGGTCGCGCGATCCAGCTTGTCGCTCTTTTCATAAGCGCGGCCCAAATCGACAAGGGCAAATGCCTTCTCGTTCTCAGGAACCGTGTCGGCGAGTTTTCGATAGTTTTCAGCCGACGCCGCAAAGTCGCGCTGAACCATGTTAAGAATCGCGGCCAGCCTGAGTCGATCCGTTTCCGCCAGAACGGAACTGTTTGGCACCAGGCCGTTCGCGCGAATTAATTCGTCCTTAGCTCGCTCTGAATAGTCGAGTTCCATCCAGGCTTCCGCCAGCCGCGCATGTGCCAGAGCGAATTGATCATCTTCCGCGACCACTTGTTGCAGAATCTTGCTGGATTTGAAGAACGCGCCCTCGCGCAACGCATTCACGGCCAAATCGTAGAGACGTTTGGTCTCAGGCTTCGGTTCATAGGGCCTCGCCTGAGTCAGCCACCAAACCAGTACAGTGATCAGTGCGACCGCGACTACTCCAGCGACGACGTAGCCCACTGAAATCCGCGGCCGGCGAAAGATGTCTGACAATGTCGCGAGCGCGCCGGTGGGTTGTTCGCCGAGAGCGTGCGAGGGCAGGCGCGGGATGACGCGCGTCTCGGCCGTCGCCGCAAAGCCGGATCGAACGTCCGCCAAATCCTCGGCCATTTCGTCGGCTGATTGGTAGCGATCGGCCGGCTTCTTGGCGAGCGCTTTCAAAACGATGAAATCGACGTCTTCAGAAATATCGCTGTTGATTTTCGATGGTGGGACCGGATCGTCGCGGATTATCTTGGTGCAAATTTCCATGCGCGTGGCGCCGTCAAATGGCGCCCGGCCCGCGACGCACTCGTAGAGTAAAGAGCCAAGCGCGAAGATGTCGCTGCGGGCGTCGATGTCCGAACCAAGCGCTTGTTCCGGTGACAGGTAAAGCGGCGTGCCGACGATGACACCTTCCTGGGTTTGTGACGTCAGCAACGTCTGCCGTTCGGGATCAGTTTCAGTGAGCGAATCGATGTTGAGTTGTTTGGCTAAGCCAAAGTCCAGCACCTTCACATCGCCGCGGTGATCAACGGCGACGTTTGAAGGCTTGATATCGCGATGCACGACCCTGTTGCGATGTGCTTCGCCCAGGGCTGCCGCAACCTGTTGAATTATTTGCAGCGCGCGACCGATCGTCAGCGAGCCGCGGTTCAGTAGATCCGCGAGGGTTTCACCCTTCACCAGTTCCATCACAATGTACGGCTCGCCCTCTTTGGTCTCGCCGTAATCGTGAATCGTGGCGATATGCGGATGTGACAATGCCGAAACGGCGCGCGCTTCGCGCAGAAATCGCGTGCGAAAGTGGTGCTCGTTTTGTCCGGGTTTGATCGTGAGGGTCTTAATCGCAACGCGCCGCCCGAGCACGGTGTCTTCCGCCACGTACACGACGCCCATGCCGCCTTCGCCGATCTTTTCGATGACGCGATAGTGCGAGATGGTCTGGCCGATCATGTTGGTCGCGATGACGCCGGCTAAGTTGCGGAACTCGTGACGTTGGGGTCGGAACGAGTTAGGAACACTCGCATTGTGGGACAAAGCGGTAGTGATTTCAAGAGTTACGCGCGTCTGCGAAAAGTCTGGAGTGGCGCGCGTGTCGATGTGATAAGCTCTGCGCGGAAAGCGAGAAAAACGGTGCGACGACGCAAGATCGATGGCTGTCCAATCGCGGGGGCGCTGCAACTGATCGGCGATAAATGGACGTTGCTGGTGGTCCGCGAGCTTTGCGCGCGGCCCAAGCGCACGACCGAGTTGCTGGAAGAACTGCACCCGATCAGCAGCCGCACGTTGATGGGCCGTCTAAAAGAGATGGAGCAGGACGAAATCATCCTGCGGGTGAATTACGGCGGCCTTCCTCGCCGAGTCGAATATGAACTCACTGAGCGCGGCCGCCGTCTTGTGCCCTTGCTCGACGCGTTGATGAAGACGGGCCAGGCGCTCGACTGTAACCATTGCGAGGATCGCAAACAGCAGTTGGGTTACTATTGCGACTTTTGTCCCAACGTCCGAGAGGAATCCCGACCCATCGGGATCGACGAGCGAGACTTTGAGCGCGACATCGCACCGCTCCCACCCGAACCTGCGCCGATGCGACGTCCGAAAGACGATATTGTGTTGTTGTGAGTTTTCGCTGGTTACTTCGGCGGCGCCTTCTTGTGAATCATGAAGTAAAGCTGAGCCGACAGCCCAGGATTGATTGGCTTGAGAATCTTGTACTGGCTTTCGGCATCCTTCTTTTTGCCGCTCATGAAGTACGCCACACCCAGATTGAAATGCGCGCCCGCGTAGTCAGACTTAAGCCGGATCGCTTCCTTGTGCGCCGCGATCGCTTCTTTCCATTTGCCTAACTGTCCGTAAGCGAATCCCAGATTGTTCTGAGCTGCGGCCCAGTCCGGCTTGAGCTCAGTAGCTAGTTTGAACTCTGCCACGGCGTCATTCTTCTGCTTCTCAACGATCGCTGAATCCGTCTGTTTCCACTTGCTGAACGTGAGCCCCAGGTTGAAGTGCGCTTCAGGCATTTTCGGATCGAGCTCGATCGCCTTCTTCAACGGAGGAATTGCTTCCGCAAATCGGCCCAGGTTGTTGTAAACCCAACCGAGGTTGCTGTGCGCCTCGGCATAGTCCGGCCTCAGTTGAATCGCTCGCTTCAGCGGCGCTTCTGCTTCACTCCAGCGTCTGCTCTTGCCGAGCGCGTAACCCATGTTGTTGTTCGCTTCGGCGTCGTCCGGCTTCAAGCGAATGACCTGCCGGTAAGCCTCGGCTGCTTCGGGATATTTGCCGAGCTTGTCATACATCCATGAAAGATTGCTGTACGCCTCGGTGTAGTTCCCCCGGTAACGGACGGCTTGCTTGTAAGCTTCGGCGGCGTCGGCGAATTTCTCCTGATCGCGATATGCGTCACCCAGGTTGTTGTGGGCCTCGGCGTATTCAGGTTTGATCGTAATCGCTTGTTTGTACGCCGCGATTGCTTCGTCGAATTTCTTCGCGTTGTATGCCGCCACGCCCTGATCGTAATAAATGAGGCTGAGGGACTCGCGCGCAGGGGAGCTTTGCGAGTTGAGTTCGAGGGCTTTCCGGAGTGGGGCGATCGCTTCCGCGTCACGATCGAGTTTTAAGTAAGCATTGCCAAGCGCGACATAAGCATCGGCCCAGTCCGGCCGCTGTTGAATCGCTTGATTCGCGGCGGCGATAGCTTCGTCGTAACGACCGAGGTTGAAATACGCTTCGCTCAGGTTCAGATGCGCCTCGGGGAAGTCCGGCTTTTGACGAAGCGCGCGTTTGTAGAGGTCGATAGCTTTTTCGTATTGACCGGCATCGAACAGATCGTCGCCCTGATTGTTGAGGTCTTCGGGACCGGCAACACGCCGGGCCGCGTCACCTAAAGGTCGCGATCCAAGTCCGGTATCTTCGCTTCCGCCCGAGCTGCCGCCGCCGCCCGTCGTTCGCGAGCCTTCAGTGCGCGTGCGATCAGGTCGGGATGTCGAAGCGGTCTCACGTTGTGGCTTACTGACTTTCGTGGTGCGGGCGACCGTTTTCTTTTCAGGGCGCTTGGCATGATGCGAGACGGTTTTCGGAGCGGTAAAGACGCCGCGGCCAGACCGTGATTCAACTTCCGCCGCGCTGGCGAGTTCGGCGCTCGAGCCGCCGGTGATGTCCTGCGCCAGCGAGGCTGTAAAAAGCGGCAACCCTGACACCGCGAGCGCCAGGAAGGCCGCGGCTAAACTGGAACCGATTGAGCCGGAAGTTTTTTTCATAGTGCGCCGGGCGACGTAGGGCAAGATGCTTATCTTGCGCCGCAAGTTAACAACTTGCGGTACCTGCTGCCGGGAAAGTCTACTGTGACCCGCCCTCGGCCACAAGTTTTAGACTCGTCGAGACCGAGCTTGCGTTTGCCGGCTCGGCAACATTAAATGACCGTATGAGTTATCCACTGCGGGTAATCGCCACCATCACCGCCATTTTCCTGGTATTCGTCACATCAGTTGGCGGCCAGGATTTTCTGCCTTCCGCCCCACCCGACAGGACACTTATTTACACGCTGGATGAACGGAACGCCTTAACTGCACTTGCATTCGAAACGGCCCGAACGCCGCTCAAATTGACTGAGAAAGCGAAAAGCACGAAGACCAGCTACATCGAAATAGCCGGTGAACATTCGTCTCAGACTCTTTCGACAGCACCGCGGATTTTTCTGTTCACGACCGAGCGTCAGGGCAGTCATCCCCCGTTTATCGTCTGGTTGAGCCCAAAACGCGGTGCGCGTCGCGCAACGGCCATAGCCCAATCAGGCCTGACCGGATTCGCGATCGATTCGGGACAAATCGTTAAGCCGACCATCCGCGTGCTGGAAAAATTTGGCGACGAAGTTTTCATGGAACTGCGGCCGCGGACTTCGCTTGTGCCCGGTGAATATGCCATTATTGGCGACGACTTGACGCGCATTGCGACGTTTCGAGTTTCAACCGAAGCCATCCGTTGAGTCAGGAGTTGTTGGAGAAATGCCCGAACAGTCGAAGTTATCAACCGTGCATCGCGCGCCGCGGACAGGATTTTGGCCGGCGGTGGCAATCTTTTTGATCTGTGCTTCTGCCGGTTTTGGTTTGGCTGGGTGTAATTCCGGCGATCAAACAAGCGGAAGCGGTGCGCCTTCGTCGAGTCCGGCAACTAATACCAATCCGGCGCGGTCAACCGCGCCGTCGAGAATCGTTCCGGCTGGTCCGGTGGCACTGTCACAAGAAATTCGCGACACGACGGTGAAGACGCTGGATGGCGGTTCGCTTAAGCTTTCCGATTATGACAACAAAGTCGTCGTGGTGAATATTTGGGCGACGTGGTGCGGACCTTGTCGTCAGGAGATGCCGGACCTGGTGAAGCTCAGCGACGAATACAAGTCACGCGGCCTGGTTGTGCTGGGACTGGCGACCACTTACAACGAGCGAGACGACCCCGAACACGTCAAGCAGTTCATCAAGGCGCAGAATGTGAAATACAAGATTCTTTGGGATGATGGCACGTTAGCGGGTCCGCTGGTGCAAAGCGTGAACGGCCGCAACTCGATCCCTCAAAGCTTTGTAATTTCGCGCGATGGCCGAATTGTGAAGCACTTTACAGGTTTCAACCCGCTGTCTACGCCGACGCTTATGCGGCAGGCCGTAGAAGAGGCGTTGAACGACAAGAGCAAAGCTTAAGAAGGGCAGCAGGAACGTTAAGCCACCTTGCGTCAGCAGGTGGTTTTGCTTTTGAAGCTGAACAGGATCCCGAAAACGTGAGTACCGACGTCAAACAGAGACTTCAGGGCGAGCTCGATCAGCTGGAAAGCGAGTTGCGCGTGCATTTGCCGAAGGAGATCAAACGCGCGCGCGAGTTTGGCGACCTGCGTGAGAACTCTGAATACCAAACTGCCCTGCAAAGGCAAACGATGGTCAAGGCTCGCATCCGTGAGCTTCGCCAAAGACTGAGTGAAGTCGCTTCCATTGATCTGTCAAAGGTTTCACATGACAAAGTGGGTTACGGCTCGGTCGTGGTCCTCTATGACGGTGAGCGCGAAGAAGAGGTGACTTACCGTCTGGTTACGCCGGAAGAAACCGACCCAACGGCGGGTTTGATATCGACTGTGTCGCCCGTCGGTCGCAGCCTGATGGGCAAAGAGGAAGGCGACGAAGTGACGGTGACGACGCCCGCCGGCTCGCGCACGTTCGAGATCAAGAACCTCAAAACGCTGCATGATGAGAATAAGGCTGACTAGGACGATTAGTGGCTAAAGCTGCCGGGCGGCAGCGCTCTCCGGCAAACACCTAAGCAATTCAACCTCCAGCACTTACATATTGAAGCCTTCCGCAAAACGTAATACACTATGCGTCCTCGCGAAGGGGTTCCCAGTCAGCCGTTGCGCCCGCCAGCCCGGCCCGGAGAATAATAAGAACAATGCCAATTTCCCGGCGAATCTTTATCAAAACAGCATCCATTGCGGCAATCGCGGCCGCCACTATCGGCAAATCAACCTTAGCAGTTCTCGCGCAGGGCGGTGCCGCCGATCCACTTTCTTACTACACGCAAGCAACCTTTACTCAATACATCAATTCGATCTTTCGGCTGAACGGATTTAAAACCGTCGAGGTGATGTTGGAAAAAGTGGTGGACACCCTGCCCGCGACGGAGACGCGCACCGGTGGACGCGAATCATTCGTGCTGCACTTCCGAGGGGGCGACGTTCAGCTTACCCAGGCCACTTACACGGTCGAACATCCGGCGCTTGGAAATTTCAAATTGTTTCTGGTTCCCAAGGGGCCCGACGAGAACGGCGCGCAAGGTTATGTGGCGACTATCAATCGGCTCGCATACACGTCCAAACCCAGCGCCGCCCCCAGGGCGATGCCGCGTAAGTCGGCTCCGGAATCAACGCCAAAGACCGATCCATCAACCCCAGTGAAGGTTACTCCTGAGACGAAGACTCCTGGCCCGGCCGAAACAACGAAGCCTCAGGTGCCGGTTAAACCTCGAAGACGGAAGGTCGACCCGGACCTTTACCCGGAATTCGATTACTAGACGCGGACTTCAGCCCGCGGGCGTGACCCCGATTAGATAGACGTTTCTTGACACACTTAGAGTGCGTTTCTATCATCCTGTTTGAAGTTCCCTTCAGCAGCGGACCGGTTTCAACAGTTTCGTAACGCAGCCTAAGAAAGCGTAAGCATGTTTGGAGCCAGCATTGGGCGCGCAGGTCAGCGCATTATCGACGCGATGGTGCGATGGCTTGCCCGCGGGCATATCAGTCCGAACTTTCTGACCTTCGTCGGCGTAGCGATAAATGTCGGGTCGGGCTTGCTGTTCGGATGGGGTCAGTTCTTCTGGGCCGGCATCATCCTGATCGTCGCGAACCTGTTCGACATGCTCGATGGCCAGGTAGCGCGCTTGTCCGGCCGCGTCACCCGGTTTGGTGGGTTCCTTGATTCGTCGCTTGATCGGTTGTCCGACATGGTGGTGTTTGTCGGACTGATGGTTTTCTACGCGCGTGACACTGAGTTCCACTCAACGCTAAATGTCTTTCTCGCGGGCGCCGGGTTGATGGGTTCGATCATGGTCAGTTACGCGAGCGCTCGCGCTGAAAGTTTGATCCCGAAATGCGATGTCGGCTTTCTGCGCCGGCCTGAGCGGGTGGTGCTGTTCATCATCGGCGCGCTGACAACGCATCCGGGCTCAACCAACTCCTTTCTTAACCGAATGCCGGCGGTTTTATGGGTTCTTGCAATTGGCTCGTACTGGACGTTTGCGCACCGCATGTATCACACCTGGATTGAACTGAATCGCACCAAACGGGAAGCGGCGCCAGGTGAGTTGTCGTCTATGAATGGCGCGGAACAACACCCGGGCGAGCGACGCCCAGAGGCGACTTTGGCGGCAAAAACCGGATAGATTAGCGTCTGAATGTTTTCTGTGAGATAACTCTTGACGAACCTGCAGTCTCGGTCTAATTTAGTCCGCGCAATTTCTTAAAGGTAAAAGCAATCTTGATTATCTGCCCCGCATGTGGATCTTCCGTTGAAGGACAACTTTGTCTTGGTTGTCCGGCTTGTGGCGCGCGCGCCGTCGGTCCGCCGCTCGCCAAACCTGAACATCAACTCGTGTC
>DASUTF010000063.1:0-6024 GCA_036374695.1 Pyrinomonadaceae bacterium | reverse complement strand
ACGAATCAGCTTGCGCGATCCGTCAGAGGCATTGATGACGTAGAAGTCTGAATAGCCCGGGTTGTGATCACTCTCTATTCGATACCCGCGGTTGTCACTGCCCACGGCAAAGCGGCCATCGATTGACGGATTGATGTTTTCCATCGATTCATCGGCGAGCTGCACGAATCGTTTTTCTTTGGTCAGGTAAACGGCGCGATAGGAACGTTGCCGCTCCTGCTCAGCGCGCACTCTTTGAATCGGCTGAATGTAGTCGTCTTTCCAGTGCCACAAATCAGCGATGACTTTTTCGTCGGCAGAGACTTCTTCGTCAGCGTTCTTTTCCGGCTCCGGCGAAGGCGCAGCACCGAGAAACAAACGACTGCCATCGAGCGAGAAACTGAGGTTCGCCTTATCGCTGACGACAAAGTCCTTTCGGAAACCGGGCGAGGAACTGGACACAACTTCGATTGCCGGAGAAATCGCCGGCGTGTTCGCATGGTTGTTGTTGGAACCCTTCGCAAGCGGGCCGCCACCGCGTTCCCAAAGATAAACCTTAAACTTAGGTTGTTTGGCGTCAGCGTCGTCGCGGTCGCTAACAAACGCAAGTTCCGTCTGTTCTTCATCCCAAGTCAGTTTCTGATATTTTCCTTTGCCGGAAATGACGGCGACCGGTGCTGCTTCGTTTTGAGTTGACACGACATAGACGCCGTTCGTCTCTTCTTTTTTCGACGACACGGTGAAGACGAGCGTCTTCGCGTCTTTGCTCAACGTGTAATCGAGGACGTCATTGAACGACCGTTCCGTCCCGGTAGTCGTGTTTCGCAGGACGAGATCGGTGCCGTAGTCTTTCTTCTTCGCCGGAGCTCTCGACGTCGAACCTTGTGAGCCCTCCCTTACGGTCGGGCTACTGCCTGGCTCTGGCTTGCCGGCGATTGCGGTCTCGCGCGCGGTTGGACTACTGCCTGGTGGAGACGCAGCCGCTATCGGAGACGGTTCTACCTTCGGGCCTGGGGGCGCGGCCGTCTTGCCCGCATCTCCACCGTCTCTCGCGGTTGCGTTTCCACTCGGCTTCGCTTCCATCAAGTATGCGATGAATCCAGAGCCATCCTCCGGCACTTGAAAGTTCTTCACCCGATCGATCTTCGCGACCTGGCCGCTCGATAAATCCATGAGACCGAGCGCGTTCTTCGGCATTTCTTCGGGTCGCTTCTTTTCTTTCTTCGCTTTGTTGAGGTCGGCCTTGGCCGGCTCGATGCCGAACGCCACAAAGCGTGTATCAGCGGTGAAGAGAGGCCGCACGAGACGCGCCTGCTCGGCGATGAGTTCCGCTGAGCCCGGAATCGACACGTCGGGCGGCGGAGCTGGTGGCCGGTAGCCGCGCGGGGCGCGCCACTCTTTTCCAGTGGCGATATTGCGCACGACAATGTCGCTGTCAGCGTCCTGCGCCATGTACGCGTACGCCACGAATTTTCCGTCACGCGAAATCTGCGGCGAGACAATCGAGCGCCAGGTGTCGTAGTCCTGGTGTGTAATGGCACGTTTAGGCTGTGCCGATTGCTGACTGCGCACTTGAGCGACAGAGGTCGCGAGCAATACCAGCGCACAAACCAGAGCCACACTCGATCTGGAGATTCGTCTAAGACTATTCATAAGGACTCCTCGGGCAGTTTTTGAAAGCAGACGGTTGGAACGGCCGCCTAAGTCTCTTCACGAGAGGTGCGGAAGTCAAGAGCGAAACTAATGAAAATCGCCCGAGCACTCGGCCGCAAAAACAATTGACCCGGGTTGTGCCGGAAGTCGTAAAGCAGAAATTTTCGTGACTGAAAAGGAAGTCGGCCGGCTGACGTTAAGCCTGCCTTTTCGGTCCAAAGCTCTTCCGAACAGCGTTCATAGCGACATTGAAGGCGAAGGGTTTGAGCGGCCTTCTAATTGTTCTTGCAGTCCGCTGGCCTTTCTCATATTATGCGCGCCCTCTGGATTTCAGGACTCTCAGGAGG
The DNA here is from genome assembly GCA_036374695.1 of Pyrinomonadaceae bacterium. Lineage (GTDB taxonomy): Bacteria > Acidobacteriota > Blastocatellia > Pyrinomonadales > Pyrinomonadaceae > UBA11740. The sequence continues at coordinate 4,045 of DASUTF010000063.1, read as the reverse complement.
ATCCCTCATGGCCGACACATTTGAAATTGGAACCATTCCCCCGATCACTGCTTGGGGAGGCGAGAGGACAGCGTTTACGGTAAAGCGTCGTTCTGGCAATGCCAATTTCGTGATGACCGTCACGCCCACGCCAAAAGGACAAATTTCAATCCATAAAGACTACGGGGCCTTCGCTTACACACCTGCTCCGGAAGATCGGGAAGAGTTAACGGTCACGGTAAAGGCCGGAGCCGGTAGTGCAGACGAACAAACTTTCACTGTCATGCCGCAGCCGCGCCTGCCTTCCGATTTCCGTATCATCGAACACAAGTCCGAGCCACCCGCCGCTGACAGTAATCTCTATGTGAATTACTCCGAGCAAAGCGCGGGCAAGGCTCTTTTCAATAACGAGGCAGATTTCGACAAGCAGTCTGACGCCGAGATCGAAACGAAAAAGGTAACGGTTTCAGGTGTGAAGCTAATCATAGAGCAGAACGACGATGCCGGATCGCTCTACAAAAGATTGAATGGGCGCGCAAATCTGCGCGAGTTAACGCTGTGCGCTGACGAAGTTGTCTTTCGTGATGAATTGCACGTTCCGGGAACTGAGGTTGCGATCTACGCTCGCACGCTGCGCTTTGAGAACCGCGGTCGTATTAACACCACGCCTAAGTCAGTGAGGGCGACCGCCAGAAACCGCGACGAAGCGTTAAGGGGACAGAACGCCGGCAACGTTTACCTGCTGGCCGAAAACGTGGAGTCCAGCGTGTTCCCGGCGGTAATCATGAACGGCGGTGATGGCCAGCCGGCGCGCCTAGGTCGTAAGGGAAAAGACGGCACATCTAAAGCTGAGTGGGACGGCAGGTATTTCGCCAAAACGACGACGCCAATCGGGGACAAATGGTTTGATATTTCAGGGAAGATTAGGGACATCGCAAATGGGCATAAGCCGGTCAGTGCCGAGATCTGGAGGCAGGCGGGACTCTCACCATTTTACAAAGAACAGACCATCGTCGGCTCGGCGCGCCGGGACGATCTCAACGGCCAGGAATTCGCTGCAACCAAAGAAGTGCCCACCAGTGGTTCGCCACCTGATCCTTATCCGGGCCATCCGGGACACGGCGGTAATGGCGGCACCATGTTCACGAATAGTCGGAAGCTGGATTATGTGAGCGTGTATGGGTGCAAGCCCGGCGCCCCCGGAAAAAAAGCCGATAACGTAGCTCCCTCAAGGGCTGGCGAGCCAAGAAAATGGTGCGTAATAAAATCGCAGTATTACGCCCGAACGATTGAGCCGGACATATATACAACGTTCGTAATGCTCCAGGGCGAGACGTGGGAGGGTCCGGGCGCCACCGCGCCGGACGTCAATCCGGAAACCCCTGCTGCTACAGCCGGCGGAAGGGTATACGACGATTCAATCACCGGGGCCTGGCTCCATCCCGCGATGGTGCGTGCGTTTATTCCTTATGCGCAGGACATGATGTTGTCAGGTCACGAAGAAGACTTGGTCGATCGCCTGAAGTCGTATCGCAACACGCTGGCAAAGCTGGCGAAGGAAGGAGGCTTTGCTTACAAACTGGATCGCAATAAACGACAGGACAAATTCGTTGCTTCCACCCTGGAAGGCGAACTCACTGCGTTGATTCAACGCCTGGAAGGACCCTATGACTACTTCGGCAACCCAGCCGGGTGGGTACCAATGCTTTCGTTTCAAGCCAACAAAACGCTCTTTGATAACGAACTTGACGAAGCGATCAGGGCGATGTTCCTGGCGCATTGGATTGAGACAACGCAAAACCGCACCCTTCAAGCTTCGGAGACGCTGAATAAGGCGATCGCCAGCTTGCGGACGGAGAGCGATCAGGCACTGGCCGACTTCGGCGTGGCGCAAAAGCAGGTTGACGACCTGGAAGATCGGCTTGACCAGCTTAATAAGGAACTCAATCTTTGCCAGCAGGCCATTGAAAAAACTGAGTCGCAAACCAGACAACAGCTCCAGCACGACGTGAAGCTCGAGCACATCTTGCGGTCTTCAGGAAAGATTCTCGGCGGGGTGCTGCAACTGATTCCGGTAGGCCAACCAGTTGCCGGCGCGTTCGGCAAATCGTTTACCGCCCTGTCCAAGATCGATCTTGATCATCCAAAGGACAACGCCGGGAAGATTCTCGGACCGCTGGCTAAGGTGGCGGGCACGAAGATCGCCAGTAAAGCGAGCAAGGTCTTTTCGGAGTTGAGCACCGCCAAGAAGAAAGAGGAGACGCAAGAACAAAAAGACTTTAAGAAGGCATTGGCGGAAGAAAGACTCGAGAAGCAGGTCGAGACATATCTGGAAGAAGAGAAAGAGGCGAAAGATCAGATCGTCGCGGCGTTATCAGAGTTCGCCGTACCTGAAGAAGAGATCGACGAGCGGCTCGAGAAGATACTCGCCGAGTGTCCGGCCTACAAGAAGGACATCGAAGAGCTAAAGAGTCTCAACAAGAAGAAGGCAGCTTTCAGCCGGGATTTGCTCGCGGCGCTGCACACCATCGACGAAGCCACGGCGACCATCCTCAAGAGTCAGCTCGGCTTAATAAGATTACGCGATCAACTCGACGTGACACTCGGGGGCTTGAACCTGGAAGCTCTGCAAGCCGTACGCGGCATGGGTCAGCGCGCGCGCGATCGATTGCTGCTCTATCAATACTACATGGTGAAGTCTTACCAATACCTGATGCTTAAAGACTTGCCGCTCATCGACTATCGCTGTGAGAAACTGTTCAAGTCGTTCGTAACGCTCCTGGTCAAAGAGCAAGGCAAGCCGGATCGCACGGTAAATCTGGTGGCCGATAGCCCCAACGGCATGCTTACGAAGGACCAGTTCGAGGTCATCAGCACCGTTTTCCGTAATCAGCTTAAAGACATCGGCAAGGAGATTATCGATTGGTACCAGAAACACACCCCGCGCCAAACCGGCGAATTGCCGGTGTCCCTGACGGACGACCAACTGGAAACGCTGAACGCGCGCGGACAACTCGAGCTTGATTTGCTGCCGCGATTGGATCGCCAGCGAGAAGATATCCGGATCACCAGCGTCGAAACCGACTCAGTGAAAATCGCCAAGCCGCTGCCAAAAAACACTGTCGGCTTCACCTTGACCTATCGTCATGACGGCATTTCCAGAATTCGCCGCGGTGGCTTGCAGTACGTTTTTCGCAGCGGCCAATACCGGTTGGCGGGAGACGGCGAGGCGTCGGCCGATCAATACCGGAACGATAAGGTTTACTGGGCCTCAAACGTCAAATATGACGCGGCCATTGTCGCCGAAGATAAGCGATTGAAAATCACCGAAGCAGTGCCCGACAAGGAAGAAACTTCGCTGGTGCGCAGCTTCATTTCCGACAATGTGGGAGAGCGAAATCCATTAGTCAGTTTTCGCCCTTCAGCCTGGACTCGATTAAGGATTATCCGATCCGGCGAGTACGAGGGAAAGATCACCAGCCTCACGCTGAAAGTTAATTTCGTCGCCCACTCCGTGGCTGAACGTGTGTCAACCGTGGTGGTTCTCGGCGCTGACGGAATCGAGCCATTAATTCGCTGTAACCCCGCAGATCTGAATCAACGGGCAGACGGCTACGGGCAGTTCGTGCGTACGTTCGACCAGCTGAAGTCTTCGCCGGTGACGCTGAGGGCGCCGAAACGCTATGGCCAAAGGTCGTTTCTGGGCTGGCGACAGGGGCGGGGTACAGATTTGCCCACCTCAAAGGATCCGGCGCTCGTCCTCAAGTTGGATAAGGACTACATAGTCGAACCGGTTTATGAACCACTCTATTTCGTCCCCAAGGGCGCAAACAACCAACCATGGCCGCGGTGTCCCGTGCGCTGGAAATTCTCGGATTGGACTCTGGTCAACAACGCCGCCACGCCAATTACTATTAGCCGGCTTGCGTGGACGCCTGTGCACCAGAATTTTCCAGACGGGTTAATCGCGTCGGTAAACGACCCCCAGGGCTCTGAGCAGATCAAGCTTTCGTTCGATAGTCTGATGTTGGCAGAGGGTGAGTCGGCGAAGATCTCGGTTTGCACG
>DASUTF010000062.1:0-19638 GCA_036374695.1 Pyrinomonadaceae bacterium | reverse complement strand
CAGCAGATTCGCCAGCTCGCCGGCATGCGCGGATTGATGGCTCGTCCTTCGGGCGAAATCATCGAGACGCCGATTCAGTCAAACTTCCGTGAAGGCCTCAACGTGTTGCAGTACTTCATCTCGACGCACGGCGCGCGTAAGGGCCTGGCCGATACGGCTTTGAAGACCGCCGATTCAGGTTACCTGACGCGGCGTCTGGTCGACGTGGCCCAGGACGTCATCATCAGCGAGCAGGACTGCGGCACGCTGAAGGGAATCGGAGCGTCGGCGATTATCGAAGGTGGCGAGGAAATCGAAAGCCTGCGCGATCGTATCGTCGGCCGCACGGCGCTGGATGACGTGATCGATCCGGTCGAAGGCACGGTGATTGTCGAGACCAATTCGGAAATCGACGAGGATCTGGCGGCTGAAATTCAACGCTCAGGCGTGCAGCGAGTGCGCATTCGTTCAGTGCTGACGTGCGAATCGCGCCGGGGCTGCTGTATCAAGTGCTACGGGCGCAACCTCGCGACCGGCCGTCCGGTGGACATTGGCGAAGCGGTCGGCGTTATCGCCGCGCAGTCGATCGGCGAGCCCGGCACGCAGCTGACCATGCGCACGTTCCACATCGGTGGCACGGCCCGCCTCGAAGAATCTTCGAAGCACGAAGCTCGCGTCGAAGGCAAGATCAAGTACGTCGAGCTGCAAACCGTGAAGACGCGCAAAGGCGAGCGCGTGGCCATGAACCGCAACGGCGCGATGACGATCATGGACGAGCGCAACCGCGAAGTGGCCCGTTATCAGATCGTTTACGGTGCGCACATCCTGGTTGAAGACGGCCAGCAGGTCGCCGAAGACCAGTTGCTCGCGACCTGGGACCCGTTCACGTTTGCCATCCTGACGGAAGTCGGGGGCCACGTGAAGTTCCAGGACCTGAAGGAAGGCATGACCTATGAAGAAGAGACCGACCAGGTGACGGGTCTCTCGCACATGGTGGTCAAGGATTCGCCTGACGAAAAGAAACAGCCGCGCATGGAAATTCGCAACGCCAGCAACAAGATACTTAAGACGTATCAAATGCCGGTGCGCGCGAATTTGATGGTGAACGACGGCGAAGATGTCGAGCCGGGCGACGTGATCGCCAAGATCCCCCGCGAGACCACGAAGACCAAAGACATCACCGGCGGTTTGCCGCGCGTCGTCGAGCTGTTCGAAGCTCGCCGTCCCGGCGAAGCCGCGGTCATGTCGGAAATCGACGGCACGGTTAAGCTCGGCCCCATCTCAAAGGGCAAGCGGAAACTGATCATTACCGGCGACGACGGTGAAGAGCGCGAGTACGATATCCCGCGCGGTACGCACATCAACGTGCAGGAAGGCGACCGCGTTCGCGCCGGCGAGGCTTTGCAGGATGGTCCGTTGAACCCGCACGACATTCTGCGCGTCCTCGGTATGAACCGTTTGCAGGAATACCTGACCAACGAAATTCAGGAGGTCTATCGCCTCCAGGGCGTGAACATCAACGACAAGCACATCGAAGTGATTGTTCGTCAGATGCTGCGCTGGGTGAAGATTAAGGAAGTGGGCGACACTGAGTTCCTGCTCGAAGAGCAGGTCGATCGGTTCCGCTTCGGAGACGAGAACGAACGGGTGCAGAGTGAGAAGGGCGAAGTGGCCCAGGCCGAACCTCTCCTGCTCGGCATCACCAAGGCCTCGCTCTCGACTGATTCGTTCATTTCGGCGGCTTCGTTCCAGGAGACGACACGCGTACTGACCGAGGCGGCGATTTCCGGCCGCATCGATTACCTGCGTGGTCTGAAAGAGAACGTGATCATGGGCCGCCTGATTCCCGCCGGCACCGGCATGGAGTACTACCGGAACGTCGATATCGAGCGCGACGAGACTATCGGCGAATCTGAACGCGAAGAGGAATTTCCGGAGGTTCTCGGCGGTATCGAGATCCCTCCGTCACCGCACACCGTGACGCCGACTACCGGTGATCCCGACATCGTCGGTGAACCGGAGCCGGAAGAAACGGTTGAGGTTGGGGAACCCGGAGAAGAGTAATTAGCCCTCTCCCACTGGGAGAGGGTTGGGTGAGGGTGCGCAGCTTAGCGAGCATACCCATTCAAGCCCACGCCGGCTTTAGCCGGCTAAACAACCAAACAACCGGCGTGGCCCAAAAGCCGCGCCGGTTTTTTCTTTTCAACCTGCCCGCTTGATTTGACACCAACTAGCGTGCTGAGATCTTGTTCGTGAAAACTACAAACTCTATTTCAAAATTCTGCTTAATATTCGTGCTGAGTTTCTTCGGCACGCTTCTTTGCGCGTCAACCGCGGTTGCTCAGTACACACCTGAAAAAGGATCCGTGGAACGAAAGGCAATCACGGACGCTTTGCGGGTGCCGGTCGGGAAGAAGCTGAAACAAAGTGTCGTCTTCAACATCGACCATCTCAAGGTGCAGGACGGCTGGGCTTTTATGTTCGGCGCGCCGCGAAAGCCCGGCGGTGGCAGGCTCGACTACAGCAAGACCTCTTATGCTGAGGCTGAGCGGCTGGGAATGTTCGACGACAACATCAGCGCGTTGCTGCGGAAAGTCCGCGGACGTTGGACCGTGGTGAAGTACGTAATCGGCGCGACCGATGTCGTCTATATCGAGTGGGACAAGCAATATCGCGCGCCTTCAGGAATCTTCCCCCACTGAGGCGTTCATTAACCCACACCAGCGATTAGCCGCAGACTAACGCGGATCGACGCGGATAAGACAAAAACCAAATAGACAGTTTCTTGCTGCGTGGATCCGAGTGCATCCGTGACTAATTCTCCAGCGTGAAATAAGAGTAGCCCGAACTTACGCTCTGGCTTACCATGCTTTGGTTTTCACACGCCGGCCTTAGCCGGCGGATTCCTCAAGGAGATAAGAAACATGGCCACTTCCAAGGGAATTAATCCCGTTCAACACTCAGAAAGGTCCGCCGGAACTAAGAAGGGCGGCAAGAAGAAACCAGCAGCGAAAAAGAAAGCCACGAAGAAACGCTGACCGCCGAACAACCATGGGCTAAGGCACCGGCGCGGTAGCCAAGCCGCGCCGGTTTTGCTTCCTTACGACTGCTCCATAGAATTTCCTTCCCAATCCTCTGACCTTGCGCTATTATCCGCCCGAGGTTGCTGCCCCTGTGGCCTCGACGCTTCCCGATTAGCGTTTATTCCCCGATAAAGTGAGGGTACGCACGCCTCCGGCGTGCAAGCATGCCGGGAGGCATGCGTACCGATTCAGTCTCGGTTTTACGCAAGGAGGTTCCCCTTGAAAAGAACTTTCCCCCGCTTCGTAGTTGTTCTGTCTCTGTTTGTCTTCAGTTGGTCAGTTTGTGCTCAGAATGGCCTAAACAGCCCACCCGCTACCGCAGGCGGTTCTGACAACGGTCGGGCTACTGCCCCGGGCCTACAAGCCGACTCCCTTCCCGATCTTGTTCGCCGCGTAAAGCCTTCCGTCGTTTCCGTTTTAACTTACGACTCGAAAGGGGAGCCGCTGATCAGCGGCAGCGGGTTCTTCATTCGTCCGAATGAGGTCGTGACTAACGTGCACGTCCTGAGAAACGCGCACCGCGTCGAGATTCGCACGCTCGACGGCAAAGGGCGAACGTATCCGGTTCGAGGCGCGTTGGCGATCGATGACGAGGCCGACCTCGCGCTGTTGAGTGTCGACTTGCCGGCCGAGCGTTCACGACCGTCACCGCTCTGGACGACTCTGCCGGAAGAAGGCGAGCAGGTTTTCGTCATTGGAAATCCTCTGCGCCTGGAAGGGTCGATCAGCGACGGCATTGTTTCCGCCGTGCGTGAAGTTCCCGCTTTGGGTCGCATCATTCAAATCACCGCGCCGGTTTCGCATGGCAACAGCGGCAGCCCTCTTTTCAACATGCGCGGACAGGTCATCGGGATCGTTACCGTCAAGGTCACCAACGGCCAAAACATCAATCTCGCTTTGGGTGCGGCGCGCGTGGCGTCGCTTCAGCCCGGGCCGCTCGTCTCGTTCGATCAGATTGGATCGAAAAACCGATCCAATCAGCCAGAGGCGCTGGCCGATCTGTGGTATCGCGGCGGGATCGATTCGATGTGGCTGGGGAATTACGAGAACGCTCTCAACTATTTCGAGACCGCGGCGAATCGCAATCCTCGCCGCGCGGAAACGTGGATCCAGATCGGGTACTGCAAAGTGAAGCAGGGCCGGAACGATGAAGCGATTCGCGCTTACCAGCGGGCCTTGGCTCTGCGGCCGAACTCAGCCGACGCGCACAACAAACTGGGCGACGCGTACTTCTACGCCGGCCGATTCACGGAAGCCATTGACGCTTACCATGAAGCCGCGCGGTTGCGGCCTAAAGATGGCGAGGCCTATTACAATCTCGCTCTGGCTTATCTCGAAATTGGGGATCGCGAAGCAGCCATGACGCAAAGCCGCATGCTCGCGTCTATTGATGCGGACCTGAGTAAGAAATTGTTGAGTGAGATGCAGAGGTAAGTGGTGGGAAGTAGCTCGACCGTTAGGCCCTGAAACAACCAAGACGCCCTCTTTGACGGTCGGGCTACTGCCTCACTCAACAATGGCGCCCTAATTCAGTCTTACTCTGCGCGATCTCTGCGACCTCGGCATCTTTGCGGTGAAACGCTTAAGAATTCAATTCACCGCGGAGCCACAGAGAAGGCGGAGGCGGCGCAGAAAGCTTCAAATAGGGGCTACGGCCTCACTCAACAAAACTCTGGCCTCCGCCCGCTCGATTTCGGTACAATCCAGCTTGACGAGCAGGGTCGCCTCCCCCTTCTTCGCGCATCCGTTCCGGATGTATCTCACACGAATGGAACATCCCCTATGAGCGCAAACGTTGGCCTGGCAATTCAATGTGTGGGCATCGTGCTGGTGGCGTTGCTGACCGTCTCGATGCGCGGCTCGATCAAAAGCGCGGCCGTGAATTACTGGGCGGCGGCCTGGATGTGTCTTTGTCTGGCGTTGGTGAGCCTGTTTATCGGAATTCATGTTGTTTCTGGACAGAAGTTTTTCTTCTCGGGTTATTTTCTCGGCGAGTACGCTTTCGGTCTCTTGTTTATCGCAGGCTGTCGTCACTACGCGACTGGCGCGCGTTTGAACCGGCGCGCGATTTTCCTCGGGGGAGCGGCCGTCATCGTCGCCGCCGTTTTGCCTTTTCTCTCAGCGGATTTCAATGACCTATTCATGGCGCACGCGACGATCTTCGCTGCGTTGTTTGCCCTCTCAGCTTTGTCTTTGCGGCCGGCGTTCGGGAGCGTAAAGAGCAGTCCCGGATTACGCGTTATGCTCGCGGCTCTGGTTCTGCTGGCGATTGATTTCCTGCATTACGTCCCGGTGTTTGCCGCGCGCAAAGGGCTTTGGGGATTTACGGTGCCGGCGGGCTACCTGCAATACACTTCGATCTTCGATTTGATTCTCGAAATCCTGCTGGGCTTTGGCACGATCATGGTTCTGCTTGAGGGCGTGCGGCGCGAAGTCGAGGCCACGAATGCAAAGTTAACTCAGGCGCACGACCAACTCGAATTGACAGCGCGCATGGATCCTTTAACGGAAGCCCTGAATCGCCATGCGTTCCATTCGCTGCTCAGCCGCGGCGAAGATGGGAACGAAGCGCAGGATGTGGATGGCTGTGTGGCGATTATCGACATCGACAATCTGAAGCCGATTAACGACACGCTCGGTCACAGCGTCGGAGACAAAGCGATTCGCGCAGTGGCGCGCGCCGTACGCTCGCTGATTCGCGCCGACGATATGCTTTTCCGTTGGGGCGGGGACGAATTCATGGTCTTGATGTTCAAGCTCGATCAGAAGGAAGCACGCCGGCGCATGGAGACGCTGAATTCGATTCTGGAAACCAATGCGGAAAAGTGGATCAGCGCTCCGGCAAAGGTTTCCGTGTCGGTTGGAGTCTGGGGATTTGTTTCCTTGAGTGAATTAGGCGGCGCAATCGAGAAAGCCGATCAGGCGATGTACAGCACTAAGCAGGAACGACGCGCGAAGTTGAAAGCCGGAATTAATCCGCAGATAGCGCCGACAGCGAACTAAGAAAGATTGTTCACAGATTAAAAGAATTGGATCCATTGGCTCATTGACTCATTGGATCAATGTTTCAATCTTCCAATCTTTCTTATCTGTAATGTGGATGAGTTCAGTAGTTGGTCAAAATGTCCTCAGGCGCGAAGCCCATCTGCTCCAAACGATCTCTTGTCTGCGAGATCATTTCGCGCGAGCCACACACCAAAGCCACCGGCGATTTCAGATCGACCAGGACATGATCGAGTAACGACTGCACATAGCCCGTCGGTCCCGACCAATCATGGCCGTCGGGACGCGAGATCACCTGGCGCAATTCGACGCCGGCCTTTTCCCAATCGTCGATCTCGTCTCGATAACAAAACTCGTCGGGCGTGCGTGCGCCGTACAGCACGACAAGATGACCGAATCTTTCACGGCGCTTCAGAACGTGCCTCAGCGCTGACCGCAGGGGCGCCACGCCTGTTCCCATCGCAACGAAAACCACGTCACGTCCGGCCTGCGCGTCCAGATCGAATCCGTCACCGGCGACGCCCAGGAGATCGATTGTGTCGCCTTCGGCCAGATCGAATAACGCAACGCTTGCTCCAATCGTCCGCTTAACGAGAATCTCCAGTTCGCGATCCTCCGGCGCACCCGCAAAGGCAAAATAGGCCGGCTCGTGCCCGTCGGCACCCAGAATTGCCACTTGGCCCGGCCGAAAAGCGATCTCGTGCGACGTTTCGGCGCCGGCGGGCATTAGATCGAACGAGCGAATCTCGCGCGCCTGTTGGCGCATGCGAGTGACGATTAGTTGAGCTGCGGTTTGTTCAGTCATTCAGGAATCAAACGCCAGTTTAACATCTCATTCTTCAGCGCGGTGATCGTGGTGGCCAAACCGGGAAACCGTTTAAAAAGGGTTTCCAAACCCAGTTGTCGAAGAGTGCAGGCAGGACCGCGGCTTTGCCCCAGCACCTTGCGGAAAGTCTTTCGCTTTCGGGGACTCTCTGTCGAAGGTTACTGAGGCTCAGGCCTCAGCATCCGAGGCGTGGCCTCAAAAACCCTGAACGAGGGAAACGGTAAGGCACAGCCTTACCGCACTGTGCTGCGGCAGAGCCGCCTTTGAGATTTTGAAATCCTGTCCTTCTGAAATCGCGGGTGCTAGAATGCCGCGCACGATGAGTACGTTTTCCGCTCGCAGGCTGGTGCTGCTATTGGCAGTCTTGTTCGCGTCAACGGCGGTTGTCGTGGCTCAATCCGGGCGGCGCAGCAGCGTGAAATCCAGCCCGCCCGTGCCTCCGCCGGTAGCAACTCCCGCGGAAGCGGCCTCAAAGCCGAAAACGCCTGCGCGGATTCAACTGCTCGTCGCCATTGATAGTCCGACGGGTTTTGATGGAGTGCCACTCCGCAGTCAGGACATCGTTCTCGAAGCATGCGTGCGCCGGCTCGCAGAGTCGAAAGACGTGACGGTGACTCCGGCGCTCCAGCCCATGACGCGCAGCGAGGGTTTGAAAGCTGCCAAAGCTGAGACAGTCAGATATGTCGTCTGGTTGCAGATCCGCAATGAACGGGCTGACTACGGCGCGGAGGTTTCCGCTCAGAGCGCCCAGCTTTACGTGACTTATGTGATCTATGAACCTGGCACGGCGAAGCTTAAAGGCTCGGGCCGCGCGCAATACGCAGCCGTCAACGTGGGAAACGTTGGTGTATCGGGCCCGTCAGCGCGCCGCGCTGTATTCTCCGATTTCGAGATCAAAGAAACCGCCAAACTAGCCGCCGACAAGATTCTCGACGCATTTCACATTAAGACTGGCGGCTGGCCCCGGTAGTGGATCAATCAGCCACGGATGGACACAGATAAGCGCTGATCTGAATGTATTATCTGTGTCGATCTGTGTGTTATCTGTGGCAAGAATCAATGAACCGAATCGCTGCTACTCAGCAATCCGTTCGTTAGGAGCTCCCAAATACTTCTTCAGCCAGGCGTGAACTTCCTGATAGAAAAACCTGCTGTTTTCGCCTTTGAGAATCCAGTGGTTCTCATCGGGCCAAACGATTAGCTTGCTCGGGATGCGCAGGCGCTGCAGCACGCTCCAATTCTCAAGCGTCTGATTCAGCGGCACGCGGAAATCGTTCTCGCCGACTGAAAGCAGAATCGGTGTCTTGAAGTTCGCGGCGAAACGAATCGGATTTTGTTCACGCCAAACCGCGCCCTGTTCCCAGACCGGTCCGCCACTGCCGACCTCGCGATGATAAATCGTGTCGCTCGTGCCCCATTGCGATTCGAGATTGATCAGACCCGCGTGACTGACCAAAGCTTTGTAGCGAGTCGTCGTCGCTTGCAGCCAGTTCGCAAGGTGTCCGCCGTAACTCGCACCCGCCGCTGCTTGTCGCGTGCCATCGATGAACGAGAATTGACGAATGGCGTCGTCGGCTGCTTCGTTGATCTCGTTTGCGGGACCCTTCAACGGATCACCTTGAATACTTTGCGCAAACGCCTCGCCAAATCCGGTCGAGCCTGAATAGTTCGTTAGCAGCACGACGTAGCCGGGCCGGGCCAGCATGTGGTAGTTCCAGCGGAGCCCCCAGTTGTCCCGCCACATCGAGTGCGGCCCGCCATGCATCAGCACGAGCAGCGGATACTTTTTCTTCGCATCGAATCGCGGCGGCAAAGCGATCATATTGTGAATCCGCTTGCCGCGGCTGCTCGTGAACCAGAAGTGCCGCAGCGGCTGCCAGTCAATCTGCGCGACGCGCTCGGCGTTGAATTCGGTAAGCGGCTTCTGAGTCTTCTCATTCAGATCGAGCCGGAAGATTTCCGGCGGATTCATCGCGCTTTCCCAACTGGCGATGACGATCGTGGAGGCAGCTTTTCGCGGGATGCGCAGGTTCGTGTAGACGCCACGCGTCATGTCCATCGCCAGACGAACTTCGCCGCCCTCAGCAGGCATGGTAAAGAGCTTTTCGTTGCCCGCCTCTTCGGCTAATAGATAAATCGATTGACTATCAGGCGAGAAGGCAAATGCACCTACCGACCGATCGAAAGTTTTTGTGAGGATTGCCGGCGCGCCCAGGTTTGGCCAGCCGAACTTCGCCAGCCGATCCAGGTTGTAGACTTTGCCATTCGACTCGACGGTCGAGATGGCGTACAGCGCTCGGCCATCCGGGCGGAACATCGGGCGGGCAAAACTATCTTTTCCCTCCGTAAGTCGAAGCGGTTCGCCGCCTTTCGCGGCGATTTTGAACAATGACGTGTTGACCGGCGCGTATGCTGCCGCGTTACGAACAGTCGTCGCGACGAACACGATCGATTCCCCGTCCGGAGCCCACACGGCGTCGAACTCTTCGCCGGAATCTGTGACGCGGCCGGAAAAGCCTGGCTCGTTAATTATTTTGGTCCCGGCAAAAAGGTCTCGGGCTTTGGAGCCCGGCTCCAGAGTTTGGACAAACAGATGTCCCTCATTGTCTTCCAGCCATTTGTCCCAATTCCTGATCGGAAATCCTTCGTAAACACGTGCCCGGTACTTCTGCGCTTTCCGCGCGGCCGCAATTTTCTTGTTGGCTTCGTCGTCGGCCGCGCCGGGAAAGACCGTGCTGGTGAAGATCAGAGCTTTGCCGTCGGGTCGCCATTCGGGCGAACGCGCGCCGGTCGAAAGTGAAGTCACCCGCACGGCCTCGCCGCCGTCAGCCACATCGATAATGTAAATCTGTGCGACTTCGTCGCCTTCGCGCTTGGCTGAGAATGCGAGGCGGGTGCTGTCGGGACTCCAGGAAACGCCGCTCTCGCCGCTCTTGGTGAACGTCAAACGGCGCGGCTTGGCGCTGCCATCCGCCGGAACGATCCAAAGGTCTGAGACCTGATCCTTTTCGTCATAGGCGGGCTCGACCAGCGAGAACACAACCCATTTGCCGTCAGGGCTCGGCGCCGGCGCTCCGACGCGCTTCAACTGCCACATCGTCTCGTGACTGATTGGCGTTTTCGTTTGAGCGTGCGCGACAAATGCGGAACTTAAAGCGGCACAAATTGCGGTGGCTACAACCATGAGCTGGAGTAGCCGGTGTTGCTTCGAAAACATGATTCTTCTCCTGTAAACAGATGGCTATGCCACCTGATGTGCGGAAGCGCTCTGCGCTTCCGTCCACTCTGTCAAATTCTTTGGGGCTTCGCCCCAGTAACTGGGGCGAAGCCCAATCTAATCCCAAACCTGGGGGAAGGCCACAGGCCTTATCGCACATCAGGCCGCAGAGCCGACCAGCTATAAGAAGTTTGAAGGAAAACCCGTCAGCTACCTTCGTAGAGACGATCTATCACACTTTTATACTTCTGATCGATCACGCGTCGCTTTACCTTCAGCGTTGGTGTCAGCTCGTCGCTTTCAACGGTGAACTCGTGCTCAAGCAAGGCAATCTTTTTGATCTTTTCAAATTGCGCGAGTTGTTCCGTGCGCGCTGCAATCTGTCGTTCGAACAGATCAATGATGCGCGGGCTGTGGCAGAAATCGCCGCGGGTGCGCAGATCGAGGCCTTTGTGTTTCGCGTAGGCACCCAGTTGCTCCCAATCCGGAACGATCAGCGCCGAAGCAAAATTGCGCCCGTCGCCAATGACGACTACCTGGCTCACAAACCGCGAGCCTTTGATCAACTGCTCGATAACTTGCGGCGCAATGTACTTCCCACCGGACGTTTTCAGCAGTTCTTTCTTTCGATCGGTAATCGTCAGAAATCCGTCCGCATCGAGGCAGCCTATGTCGCCGGTTCTAAACCAACCGTCTGCCGTCATGACCGCGCGCGTTTCCTCAGGTTTGTGCCAGTAGCCCTGCATCACGTGCGGCCCGCGCGTTTCGATTTCGCCATCCTCCGCGATGCGCACTTCGACGTTGCGAACAGGTTTTCCAGACGTGCCTACGCGAATGTCTTCAAGCTGACCGGCCGTGATCACCGGTGAAGTTTCCGTCAGACCGTAACCCTGCACGATCGGCAAACCAGCGCCGAGAAATGCGAGCGCGATATCGTTCGACAGCGCCGCGCCCCCGGAAACCAGGATGCGAATTCGTCCGCCCATCGCGTTGCGGAGCTTTTTGAATAACACCGCGTCAGCCAGTTTGCGCTTCAATGAAAGCGTAAACGGAACGGACCGGCGATCCGAATTATGCTGCGCCCACTCTCGGCCCACGCCGATCGCCCATTGCGCCATCGCGCCGTTCAGCTTTCCTTTCGACGCGGCTTTGTCCTGCACGCGCGCGACGATCTTTTCGTAAATGCGCGGCACGCCGACAAAGACTGTCGGATGAACTTCGCGCAGATAGTCGCCCAGATTGTCCAGTTGGCCGAAATACACGCTCATGCCGTGGTGCAGGTACATGTTCATCGCCTGTCGTTCAAAGACGTGCGACAAAGGCAGAACGGAAAGCGCAGTATCTGCCTCGCCGAATGCGAAGTGATTCGACGAATCGATCAGATTCGAAACCATGTTCGCATGCGAAAGCATTACGCCCTTTGGCTCGCCCGTCGTTCCGGAGGTGTAAATGATCGTCGCCAGATCTTCAGGCTTCGCCCCGCGTGCGAGTTCTTCGATCAAAGAAGGTTTCTGCTGATCCAACTGCCGGCCTTTAGTTTCGAGATCTGAGAGGCTCAACGTATTGGCGCGGCCGCCGGCGTTATCTTCGAACAGGACGACATACGCAACCTCGGGAGAGGCGCGCAAGACTTCTTCCATTTGCGCCAATTTCTCTCGCGACTGAACAAACAGGACTCGCGCGCCTGAGTCCTTCAAAATGTATTGTGCCTGTGACGGCGTCAGCGTCGGATAAATTGGGACCGTGATAGCGCCCGCGAACAGGCAGCCCTGATCGGTCAAAACCCATTCGGCGCAGCTTTCGGAAAGCAGCGCGACACGTTCACCTTTGCCGATGCCCAGGGAATAGAGACCGAGCGCGATGTGCTTAGCGCGCTGCAACATCTTCGCGGCTGAGATCGAATGCCACTCGCCGTCGCGTTTGTAGTTCAGCGTGTTCGGTTTCGGATGGTCGCGCACCAGGCGCTGGTAAACTTCAGGAAGCGTCGTCGGCTCGTCGGACGTGAGGGGCACGCGCTGCGGACTGAAGGGTGATGGGGGGACTGTTTCGGTCATTTGGCAGGCATCCCTCCGGCAGGCTGCACGCCAGAGGCGGGCGTACCGTCACTAACTCCGTTTAGAAAAACATCCATCACCACATCGGCCATCGGCTCAAGTTTGTAGTTCCGGTGCGAGATAATCCAGTTGGTGGCCATCTCATCAAGCGCCCCGAACAGAATCTTTGCGCCGATGGTCGCGTTCAGGTCTTTGCGAAACACTCCGGCGCGCTGACCTTCCTCAAAAGTGTCGTGCAGTAAGCCCAGGTATTCAGCAAAGCCGGCGGCGGAAAATGCTTCCATGAATTTCGTCGAGCCGCGCAACTCCACCTGAAACACCACGGCGAGGTCGCGATCCGCGCCGAGCCTCTGCAGGTGCAGGGAAGCGATCCGTCTCAGTTTCTCGCGCGGGTCGCTGACCTCCTTGATCAGTTTGCGCGCGGCGGCGATCGCTTCCGCCATGTTCTGATGGAAGATCGAGTGCAGGATCTCTTCTTTGCTTTTGAAATAGAGATAAACCGTGCCATCGGCGACGTCTGCGGCGCGAGCGATGTCGGCGACTTTCGAATTGAAATAGCCGTTGCGCGCGAAGACGCGCGTGGCCGCGCGCAAAATAGCAGCGCGTTTGCCGGTGCTCGAGTTGCGCGAAGTGACTCGCTTAGCAGGACTGGCCATGGAATGAATGAATCGTCACTCAGTAAGGAACCAGCGTAACTTGTCGGGGAAGTTCGGGCAAGTATCGGTATGCATTGGTCAACGGTACGCATGCCTCCGGCATGCCTTCGTAGAGAGCACGCCAGAGGCGTGCGTACCTCAATCTCCCGGTTTGTCAGGACCGAGCTTGTCGGTGGTATCGAGAGCCAGGCCGCCTTCGCGCACACGCAACTCTGTCTGCGGAAAAGGAATTTCGATGTCGGCTTCGCGGAACAGTTTTTCGATTCGATAGTTCACGTCGCTGCGGATTTGGGGATGCAGGCGCGGGCGACGCGTCCAAACCAGCAGCCGGAAATCGAGTGAATAGTCTCCGAACTTGAGAAATTGAACTTTCGGTGGCGGATCGGTCAAGACATTATCGACATGTTCGGCGGCTTGCAGCAGGGTTCGAGTTACCAGGTCGACGTCTGAGCTGTAGGCCACGCCGACGGGAATTGCGATGCGCACGCGCGGATCGCCATACGACCAATTAATCAGGCGCTGGCTGACGAGCCGTGAATTCGGCACGATGATCGAGACGCGATCGTTGGTCACTACGACGGTAGTGCGCAAGTTGATGCTCTGCACGTCGCCTTCATCGTCAACAATCGTGACGTGATCGCCCACGCGTACGGGCCTTTCAAAAAGCAGGATAAAGCCGGAGGCGATGTCGGCGGCGATGTATTGCAAACCGAAGCCAATGCCGACTGATAGGGCAGTGAAGATGACCGCCAGCGAAGTAAGATCCAGATTAAACGCGGCTTTCAGCGCGAGCAACGCACCGATTGTGACTATCAGGTACTGCGTGACTCTTCCCAGCGTGTAACGGATTCCCGGATCGAGGTAGGCCCTCTTTTCAATGCTCCGCTTAAGCAAACGGCTGAGAGTGCGAGACAGGACGAGTGCCACCGCCAGGATCAGAAGGCCCTGAATTAACCGGGTAACGGAAACTTCGACACTGCCGATCCGGTACGGCTCATTGAGATACCGCCAAACCCGCCCAATGAAACTGACGCCGTCCTGAAGCGCAAGCGCCGGAAGCGCCGACGCCAAAGCATTGATAATTAAGGTCACGGAGTAACTATAAGAACCGCGAACGGGAGCGTCAAAGTGGCCGTAACTTCCGCAAATGCAACTTTTTCCTCGATTTTATTCGTACCGGTGTTAATAATCGCCGGACGCGCGGCGTTTTATGGGCGGAAGGGGATTTTCTACAGACATGTTAGCCGCCGTGAAACCGCTCAAAGTTGCAACGCCATCCGTCGATTACGCAGGGAATGCCTTATTGGGGAGTCGCATCAACACCCCCGTTCCCGCGGCCATGAATACCATGTCGGCAGAAGCAAACAGTTCTCTCGAGACACTCTTTCAGCAGCATCACGACCGCGTGTTTCGCACGGCCCACCGGGTCACGGGCAGCGCGGCGGATGCTGAAGACGTTTTGCAGACGGTCTTCCTGCGGTTGGCCCGCGGGTCAGAAGCCGTAACGGTCCCGGACAACCCGGAAAGTTATTTTGCACGCGCGGCAGTCAATGCGTCGCTCGATCTTTTACGCGCGCGGAAACGTTCGAAGGCCGTTGCCTTCGACGATGTTGAGAACGGTGCGGCGGCAATCGAATTGGTGTCGCGGCGTCATCCTGAAGCGAGTCACGAAGATCGCGAGCTGCGCCAGTTGATTCGCGAAGCGGTTTCGAAACTCGGGCCAACGGCCGGACAGATGTTCGCGTTGCGCTATTTCGAAGGATACGACAACGGCGAGATTGCGCAGATGATGAAAACTTCGGCGCTGGTCGTGGGCGTGACCCTGCATCGCGCACGCACGCGCTTGAGAAAAGAGATTGGAAGTTATTTGCAGAAACACGCGCCGAGCGTTTAGCGGAGGGCTACCGCCCTCCGAATTGGCGGGCAATAGCCCGCCTCTAAACGAAGCGGAAATTGAGATTGAATTCATCCTGGAGTGAAAGTTATGAAGAACAAAGAACTCGACAACATGCTGGACAAGGTCGCGACTGAGATTCGTGGCGAGCAGATTGACTCGGCGACGGTTAACGACGCGGCCGCGCGCGTGTGGATGCGAATGTCTTCGCAGACCGGCGTTGCGGCAAACGAAGCTTCGGTCACAGCGAGCGCCGCTGCGCACATCGAAAGCTGCGCCGATTTTCAATCGCTGATGCCGGCTTATGTGGGTCGCGAGTTGTCAGAAGCGCGCGCGCTTCTGCTCGTCGATCACACGCATGAGTGCATCCCTTGCCGCAGGGCCTTGAAGGAAGCCCGCACCGCGCGCGTGGCGGCCGCAGTTGCGCCGCGACGTCAGGCGCGGAAGGCGTCTCGCTACAGTTTGAATCCTGTCATTCTGCGTTGGGGAATCGCCGCCACGCTCGTGATTGGTCTGGGGCTCGTCGCATGGCCGTTCATCGAACGTTATATGCCGATCGGCTCAATCGATGCGACGGTGCAGGCCGCAGACGGCGCCGTGTATCTCGTCGAAGACGCGAAGACGCAACCGCTGGCAAGCGGCGCGAAACTCGCGCGCGGGCAGGTGATTCGCACCGCGAAAGACGCCCGCGCAGTGGTCCGGCTCGGCGACGGCACTCTGATCGAGATGAAGGATCGTTCTGAGTTTTCGGTAAATCAAACCTTGCGCGGTACCACCATTCATCTTGGTTCGGGAAGCGTGATTGTCGAAGCAGCCAGGCAGAAGGATCGTCTGTTCCTCGACACCGGCGATTCGCTGGTGGCTGTGACGGGCACAATCTTTTCCGCGAATGCCGGCACAAAGGGTTCGCGCGTGAGCGTGGTCGAGGGCTCAGTCAATCTCGATCACAACGGCAAAGAGCGCGTGCTGAAAGCCGGCGAGCAGGCGGTAACCAGTGCCACGATTCAAACGGTGCCCGTCAAAGAAGAGGTCGCCTGGAGTCGCAACGCCGCCAAGTATTCACAAACCCTGGAAGCGCTGTCGGCGCTGAACAAAGAGCTGAACGCCGTGGCGCAACCGGGCGTGCGTTACTCGACACGTCTGCTGGACATGATGCCCGAGAACACGGTGCTGTACGCGGCGGTTCCAAATCTGGCCGCGACGATCATCGAGTCGAACCGGATCATCGAAGAGAAGATTCAGCAGAACCCGGCGCTGAGCGAGTGGTTTAAGAACCGTCGCGCGCCGGGCATGAACAACGCTATCGCCGCGATTCGTGATTTCGGCGAGCAGCTTGGGGAAGAGATTGCCGTCGGCGCCGCCATGGACGAAAAAGGCGAGCCCGTGCAGCCGCTGATTCTGGCCGAGTTGAAGAACGCCACCGGCTTCCGCGCCTTCGTCGATGCGCAGGTCCAGAAGTTGAGCGCTTCAGGCAAGAAGGGTCCGGAAATCCTGTGGATCGACGATCCGCTCACGGCCCAGGCTACTGCGACCGACCCTGCAGCGAAAAATTCCGAGAAACAGATTTACGTGTGGATCAATGGCGACGTGCTGGTCGGCTCTCCTAAACTCGATCAGTTGCAGCGGGTCGCGACGACTCCGCAGACCTCGTTCACGACCAGCGCCTTCCGCAACCGCATTGCGGATGTCTATCGCGAAGGCGCCGGGATTGTCGTGGCTGCAGACCTCGAAAAGGTCGTCGCGCGGGTTGGGCCGCTGCACAGTGCGAAGTCCAAAGATCCGGTAAACGCAGCCCGGCATGACCAGGCGCTCAACGAACTTGGCGTCACGAATCTGAATTCGTTCGTGCTGGATCAGAAACAGGCGAACGGCAAGACGCACACCCGCGCCGTGCTTGCGTACGATCAGACCGACCGGGGCATTACTTCCTGGCTGGCGCAACCGGGCCCGATGGGTTCGCTCGAATACATCTCGCCTGACGCGAATCTGGTGGCGGGCTTTGTCATCAAGAACCCCACCGCGGTGGTTGACGACTTGCTGCGCGTGATCAACTCGGTCTCGCCCGATGTCAAAACGCATCTCGATAAGCTGGAGCGTGAGCACGGCCTGAATGTGCGCAATGACTTCGCGGCGCCGCTCGGTGGTGAGTACGCCTTCGCGATCGACGGCCCGATTTTGCCGACGCCTTCGTGGAAGCTGGTGATCCAGGTCAACGACCCGGCCCGCCTGCAACAGACCCTTGAGCGCGTCGTCGTCGAAATCAACAACGAGGCCGCGAAGGAAGGCAAGAAAGGCCTGGTTTGGGAGCGCGCGGACAGTGGCGGCCGCACGTTCTACACACTGAAGTCGCAGGACTTCGGCGTCGAAGCGAATTACGTCTTTGTGAACGGCTACATGATTGCCGGCCCGACGCGCGCGTTGATCGAACAGGCGCTGCGGTATCACGACTCGGGATCGACGCTGAAGAACTCGGCGAAGTTCACCGCGGGTCTGCCGGCCGACGGCAACGTGAACTTCTCGGCGTTTGTCTATCAAAACCTGGCGCCGCTGGTTCAGCCGTTCGCGAAGGCTGGTGGGAACTTACCTTCCGGGCCGAGCAAAGCGATCGCGATGGCCGCGACGATGGAGCCGACGCTGCTTTATGCGTATGCGTATGGCGATCACATCGAAGTCGCCGCGAACACCGAAGGCGGGCCGTTTGGCTTGAGTCCGGCGACGCTGCTCGGAATGCCAAACGCGTTCGAGCTGCATCGTGTGCTCGAACACGGAATGAAGAAATAGTCAGACATCTCTCTGTGTCTAAGTGAAAACTCGGTGTCTCTGTGGTGGAATTCGGTCTCAAACAATCACCACAGAGCCACCGAGATCGCCCAGAGGCACAGAGGATCCCTTGACCAGCTCCTTCACATTCAGAGAGGGAGAATAGAAAGGTCTCATGAACACAAGGCCCATCTCGCTCCAGCACGCTTCCGTCCCCGATCGCAAAACGCTCATCAACGGACTGACACTGATCGCGCTCGGGGTCTCGATCTTCGCCCTCGATACTTGGGGAAACCTTTTCGTCCGGCTGTTCGTAGGGTTATTCTGGACTTCGTTCTTACTTTTCCTGAACGGTCCCGGTCTTGTCCGCGCACTGCGGACGCTCAAAACGAATGGCAGACGAAGTGGTATCAAACACACCCTCGCAAACTACGAACGCCGAACCTCCGGTTATTGATCTGCAGAGTTTGTCGGTGACGTTCGGCGGGCGGCCGATACTGCGCGAGCTGAACGGTGAACTGCGCGGCCGCGCGATCGGCCTGCTTGGGCCAAACGGCGCCGGCAAGACGACGCTGATTCACACCCTGCTCGGTTTTCACGAGCCCTCTTCGGGAACGGCGCACATCTTTGGGCGCGACATCCGCGCTGACGCCAATCAAATCAAGAGCCTGATCGGATACATGCCTGAACGCGACTCGTTCATCGCGGGCATGTCGTGCGTCCATTTTGTCCGGTTCATGGCTGAGCTGTCGGGATTGCCGCCGGCCGCTGCACTGGAACGCGCGCACGAAGCGCTCTTCTTTGTCGGACTGGGCGAGGCTCGCTATCGCAATGTCGATACGTTCTCGCTCGGCATGAAGCAGTTGGCGAAACTGGCGCAGGCAATCGTACACGGACCCAAACTAATCTTTCTCGACGAGCCGACGAACGGTCTCGATCCGCCGGCGCGCCTGCGCATGATCAAGATGATTCGCGAGATTCGCGACAGCGGCCAGGCCAACATCGTCCTGTCATCGCACCTGTTGCGCGACGTTGAAGAGTGCTGCGAAGAGATCTTAATTCTGAAAGATGGACGACTAGTCGTCTATTGCAACCTGGAAGAAGAGCGGCGCGCGAACAAGAAGTTTCTGATGCTCGAGACGCGGGGCGATTTGAAGCCGTTTGTCGCGGCGGTGAGCGAAATTGGCTGCGAGTATGCCGTGACGGGCGATCATCGCGTGAAGTTGATCCTCCAGGACAGCACGGAGGTTCGCGATCTGTATCGACTCGCCGCGAAAACTAATTTGCAGATTCGGCGGCTTAGCTACAAGCGTGATTCGCTCGAAGACATCTTCCTGAAGGCGATGGAAAACGGAAGCAACTAGGAATTGATCCATTGATCCATTGATCCATTGATCCATTGGTTCATTGACTCATTGCTAAATCGACTCAATGAATCCATGAATCAATGAGTCAATGAATCAATCGAAACAACCATGGCCGTAATCGAACGCACCTACAAACGATACACAGGCGTGACCTCGCCGGAGTGGAGCCGCTTTTTGATCATTCCGCGCCACGCGTTTCGCGACGTGTTCCGTTCAAAGATCTTTACCGGCATCTTCCTTCTGTCGTTTGTCTGGCCGCTGGTGTGCGCGATTTTGATTTACCTGCACCACAACGTGAATGTGCTGGCGATGTGGCAGATTAACGTTCGCGACCTGCTGCCGATCGACGCGGCATTCTTTCAATACTGGGTGGTCGTCCCGCAGGGTTATCTCGGGTTTTTCCTGGCGATGCTAATCGGGCCGTCACAGGTCTCGCGCGATCTTACGAACAACGCCCTGCCGCTTTATCTTTGCCGCCCCTTCACTCGCACTGAATACGTCGTAGGCAAAATGTCCATCGTCATTATTCTGCTGTCGCTGATGAGCTGGATTCCCGGGCTAATCCTGTTTCTGCTGCAAAGCTATCTCGAGGGCTGGACGTGGTTCACCCAGAACATCCCGATTGCGAGCGCGATTTTCATGGGCAGCGTGGTGTGGATTCTTTTACTGGCGCTGCTGACGCAGGCAATCTCCGCCTGGGTGCGTTGGCGCGTCGCTTCGCGCGCGGCCCTGCTCGCCGCGTTCTTCATTCCGTCGACGTTCGCGGCGATTGTTAATGAGATCTTTCAAACCAGTTGGG
>DASUTF010000061.1:0-9341 GCA_036374695.1 Pyrinomonadaceae bacterium | reverse complement strand
AACGTTCGCGCGCAAACCTATCTTCGGTTATCGCGCGATGGTGTTCGCGGTCTTTGCGATCGGCATGCTGGGCTTCTTCGTCTGGGGGCATCACATGTTCATGAGCGGCATGAGTCCTTACTCAGCCGTGGCGTTCTCGGTCCTGACCCTGTCGATTGGCGTGCCATCGGCCATTAAGACGTTCAATTGGATCGGCACTTTGTGGGGCGCCAGGATCCGCTTCACCACGCCGATGCTGTTTGCGATTGGCTTCGTGTCTTTGTTCGTCGCCGGCGGCATCACCGGCCTGGTGCTGGGCCAGACCTCGCTCGACTTCTTCTTTCACGACACCTATTTCGTGACGGCGCACTTTCACCTGGTGATGGGCGTGGCCTCGATCTTTGGCATGTTTGCGGCAACCTATTTCTGGTTCCCGAAGATGTTCGGCCGGATGATGAGCGAAGGCATGGGCAAGTTTCACTTCTGGGTGACCTTTATCGGGGTGTACGCGATCTTCGTGCCGTTTCACGCGATGGGCATGTTGGGCATGCCGCGGCGCTACTCGCAATTTGACGAGTACACATTCCTGAACAACTCAGGCGGGCTGGTGAAGTTTGTCACGGTCGCGGCGCTCATCACCGTGGCGGTCCAGCTCTTGTTCTACTTCAATTTCTTCTGGAGCATGTTCAAGGGCAAGAAGGTGACCAGCGACAACCCCTGGGAGGCGACGACGCTGGAATGGGACATTCCTTCACCGCCGCCGCATGACAACTTTGCGGGCGTGATGCCGACGGTGTATCGCGGGCCATACGAGTTTTCGGTGCCTGACGCGCCTAAGGATTATGTAATGCAGACTGAGCCGGATGGGCAAACCGAACCGAAAGTCGCATCGTAGAGGACCGCACGAGCTTGGGGCAGTTGTCAGGCGTTACAAGTACCAGGACGGCGACGAAGGAAAAGGCCGGATCGGGCCGGCCTAGAGCGCCAGGACCGAATGGATCGAACGGTAATGGAAAGCGCAGATGGTTTGGCGACCGGCGGCGTTTTCCGAAAGGGACATATAGGGTCGCGACATGGATGCTGCTAGCGGCAGTGGTAATGATGTTTGCGGCTCTCGCAAGTGCTTACATCTTCTTGTCCGGAAGTGAACAGTGGAAAACAGTGCGAATGCCAAGAACTTTCTGGTTAAGCACGACGCTAATTTTGGCAAGCAGCTTTACGATCGAACAAGCACGGCGGCGGCTGACGATGGATTTGGTTAAGCACGCCCGTTGGATGCTCGCGACGTTGCTACTCGGAATTGCTTTTGTTGTTTCTCAGTTGGTTGCCTGGAGGCACTTGGCAGACGAAGGCGTGTACTTGTCTGGCGGCCCGCACAGTGCGTTCTTTTATTTGTTTACGGGAGCTCACGGGTTTCACTTGTTCGGAGGGATGATTGCCGCAAGCTATCTCGTGATTCGTTCCCGTCGCTTGTTGTTCGGGATTGAAAACGAAAAGAGGGTGGCGGCCACCGACGCTGTTTCGCTGTACTGGCATTTCATGGGTGGTTTGTGGGTAGCGTTGTTCCTTCTGCTGTGGTTTTGGAATTAGCTTAAGTCAGAAAAGAGATTTCGAATGTCTGCAGTAGTCGCACAGCCTCCAGTCGTCGCCACTCTGGGTAGTCGTTATCGCGTCGGCATTTGGGTGGGAATTGCCAGCATCGTGATGCTGTTTACCGGGCTCGCCAGCGCTTACATCGTGCGCTCAGCCTCGGCAGACGATTGGGTGCGGATCGCGATGCCAAAGGTGCTCTGGCTAAGCACCGCGGCGATTTTGATTAGCAGCGTCACGATCGAAATCTCGCGACGGTCTTTGAAACGAAAAGGCGACGCGCAGTACGGAATGTGGCTCACCATTACGGCCGCGCTGGGCGTCGTTTTCGTGGCGTCACAATTCTTTGCCTGGCGGCAACTGGCCCGGCAAGGCGTCTTCGTGGCCAGCAATCCGCACAGCTCGTTCTTTTATTTGTTTACCGGCGCGCACGCTATTCACGTGCTTGGTGGCCTCGGTGCCCTGGCTTATCTGTTGCTGCGGACGCGCCAAAAACGCGACACGATCGAAGGCGAGCTCAAGCGCGTGGGTGCGGTCGATGCCGCGGCGACCTATTGGCACTTTCTCGACGGACTTTGGATTTGCTTGTTCTTGCTTTTGTTCTTTTGGAAGTGAGTTGTGGCACAGACTTTAGTCTGTGTTGCTGTATTCGAAACATAAAGTCACAGACTGAAGTCTGTGCCACTTCGGAGGTAACTCGTGGCAACTGAAGCAGAAGCTCTGACAAACGATTGGGGCGGCGGCGTTCACCCCTATCGCGTCGGCCATCGCAAGCTCGGCATGTGGCTCTTCATCATGTCCGACTCGCTGACGTTCTCGGCGTTGTTGATTGCGTACGCATACGTGCGCGCCTCGAACGTCTGGCCCACGCCGTTCAAGTTTTATCCGAGCATAGTCTTTTCATCGGTCATGACGCTGGTGCTGCTTTCGTCCAGCTTAACGATGGTGTTTGCGGTGTCGGCGTCAGCAAAGCGACAACTGGCGGCCGCGCGCAAATGGATCATCGCCACCGCCGTCCTGGGCGCAACGTTTATCGTCCTGCACGCGATCGAGTGGAAGCATCTGATTGACGAAGGTCTGACGCCGTTTGCGCTGCCGCACGAATGGGCTGAGAAGTGGCCCGGCGCGACGCCTCTGTTCGGCGCAACATTTTTCGGCATCACCGGTATGCACATGTTCCACGTGTTCACCGGCTGCATTTATCTGCTGGTGGTGGCGGCGCGGGTAAAGAAAGCCAGCCACGAAGACGTCGAGATCAGCGGCTTGTACTGGCACTTTGTCGATCTCGTCTGGATGTTCGTCTTCCCGATGATCTATTTGCTGTCGATCGGTATTTAGGAGTGGACTTTTTGTGTAGCCCAGCGCTTCAGCGCTGGGACCGACGGAGAATCACACATGAGCGCACACACGGAATCGCACGACGAACACTTTGCCGGTTCAAACAAGCTTTTTATCTCGATTTGGATTTGGCTGCTGGTTTTGACGGGGATTGAGGTGTTTTTTGGCTACATCCATCTCCCTGTAATTTACATGCTGGTGATTCTGATGGGCGCGTCGATCATTAAAGCCGCGCTGATCGTTGCGTATTTCATGCACTTGCGCTTCGAGCGTTTGCCCCTGGTGCTGACCATCGTGCCGGCTGTCGTCGTGTGTATTTGTCTGCTGCTGGTGTTTTTCCCTGACAGCTTCCGCTCACGCGACCTGCGGACGGCACCGCCACCAACCGCGCCGCCGACTGGGCAGCCGAGTCATTAGTATCAGTGAGCAGTAAGCAGACCGGGGCAGTAGCCCGACCGTGAGGGAGGGCGCGGCTAGAACGCTGAAGGCGAACGCGAAGGCGAAAACAAAAGTAGTTCTTCTGCCTCTCCCTCTGTGAGAGGGTTGGGGTGAGGGACGAAGTTAGCGCGACGAGGTGTCTTGGAGATTTTCTGTAACCAGCGCTTCAGCGCGGGGGCACCAAGTTGGTTAGGGTTTCCAGCCCGCTTTAGCGGGCGACAGAAAGCCGGCACCTTTTCTGTAGCCCAGCGCTTCAGCGCGGGGGCAGGTGAGCAAAGGAAGAATTAGGAGCCCGCTTCAGCGGGCAAGAGAAATTAAAGAACGAATGATGTCGCGAGGAATTCGCATTCTCATGATTGGCGCGATTGTCGCCCTGTGCGCGCTCGCGATGTCTGACTCCACGTTGGCTCAATGCGCCATGTGCCGGGCCTCGGTGACGCAGGCATTCGCAAAACAACTTAACTTGGCGATTCTTGTGCTGTTTGTGCCGCCGGTGACGATGTTCCTGGCGATTTTCTTTGTCGCGTTTCGCAACCGGAAGGGATAGGTACGCGCGCGTCCCGCGCGCTTTTCACGAGTGTTCCATGCCTGAAGACGTAGCCGAGCTCTTGCAGATCGACATTGAACGCCGCACCACGCGCGGCCGCGTCTGCCCGCAATGCGGGGGCAAGATCGTCCCGTCACGACGAGCGGTTTATGAAAACAAGGCTGACCCGGACGTGGTGTTTCCGGTTTGGCAGTGCGAACGCTGCGGTTATGAAGAGCTTTCGGAAAAACCGTTGAAGCCGGCAAAGAAACACTAGGCAGTAAGCAGTAAGCAGTGAGCAGAAAAACGAAGCTCTGTTTGTCCGCGTAGCGGACATTTGAGATTAGCCCAGCACTTTAGTGCTGGGATCAGCGGCCAATGAAAATCGCTAGCCCGCTTTAGCGGGCGACAGAAGATTTTTCAATTCTTTCCGGGAGAGGGTCGGGGTGAGAGACAAAGTTAGGCCGACAAGCGTGCCCATCGATTTTCCTTAGCCCAGCGCTTCACTGCTGGGACCGCGGGTGAGTTAAGATTGGCGAGCCCGCTTTAGCGGGCGACAGAGGCAATCCAAGAGGACGATAATCGTGTGACTGCAACCGCCGAACGATTTCAAATGAAGAACGAACAAAGGCTTTTGAATCTCATTTGTGTGATTGCGGCGCTTGGCCTGTTCGCTTTTGTCGCATACAACTTCATTGCTGCGGGCTCGGTCATCAGCACCGATGGTCTTTTCTTCACCGTCGTTCCCATCGTAATCGCGCTTTCGTTTCTCGCCGTGCCGGCTCAGGAGTTCCTGACGCGCCGGCTGGAAAAGCGCCGCATCGCCCGGGGCGAGGAAGTGAAGCCCACCGCCGCCGCGACCAAGCAAGCGGCGCGAGCGGCCAGCAAAGTACCCGCTGCTCTAAAGTTGCCGCCGGCTTTGAAGGACGCCCGCGGCCGCGCCATGCCTCCCGACGTCAACCGCATGATGGCGGAAATGAACCGGGGCACTCAACAGTGAGCCGTGGGCAGAGAGCAGAAGGTCGCCCAATGCGTCCGCGTAGCGGACGGTTTGAATTTAGTTTTCTCTAGCCCAGCGCTTTAGCGCTGGGAAGACGGAAGGTTAGGTTTCGCAGCCCGCTTTAGCGGGCGACAGAAAGCGCAAAGCTCTTCATCGGCAACAGGCCATGCGTTGACTGACCTCTAACCTCTGATCTCTGACATCTGATCTCTTATGCTGCCTACTGCCTTCGGCCTACTGCTTTCTGACTGGGTCTCCGCTCTCCCTCACTTGAACGCTGCTCTTAACTTCACAACCTTCGTGCTGCTCTTGACCGGCTACTTCTTTATTCGCCGCAAAAACATCATCGCGCATCGGAACTGCCAAATCGCGGCGCTGTCTGTTGCCGTCCTTTTCTTAATCTCATACGTGACGTATCACTCGCAGCACGGCGCCACACGTTTTCAGGGGCAGGGAATTGCGCGGCCAATCTATTTTACGATTCTGACGACACACACAATCCTGGCAGCGGTGATCGTGCCGTTCGTGATCATCACCGTTCGCCGGGCCAAACGCGGTGATTTCATGCGGCACCGGGCCATCGCGCGCTGGACCTTGCCCATGTGGCTGTATGTTTCTGTAACCGGCGTGCTGGTTTACGTGATGCTGTACCACCTCTATCCTTCGCGCTAATTTCGGAGCGCACGCATCCTGCGTGGGGTACGCAGGCATCTTGCCTGCCCTTTGAGTGCGCCGACTCTGACGGCGTTTTGGATTCTCACCTTCGACAAACATAATCGCCACAGATGAACACAGATCCAGACAGATAAGAATCTCGGCCTCGACTTTTTCACGTTCCTATCTGTTTGAATCTGTGTGAATCTGTGTGAATCTGGGGCTGATTTCCAATGACCTTCTTCGACTATTTCCAGATCGCCATCATCGCCACGACTGTGACGGTTATTGCCGGCAAAGCGATCTATCTGCGCATTACGACCGGCATCAACCCGATTGTCGTGGGTCGCGGCTCGGAAGGCGGTTGGCGGATTGCTGAAATGTTCGGGCTGGCCGGCTTAATGCTTTGGATGACGGAAGTCGTTCTGCACGCGACGCATTCGCGCTTTGATCTCTTTCCGCAAATAATTGAAGCGGCCCTGCTTCACACTCAATCGGTGAAAAGTGCGGGCGCAGCATTGGCAGCGGTCGGGCTGATCATTTTCCTGCTGGCTTTCTTTTCGTTTGGGGACTCATGGCGCATCGGAATCGATCGAAAGCGCCCGAGCACACTCGTTACGGGCGGCATCTTTTCTATCACGCGTAATCCGATTTACGTCGCGTTCGATTTGATATTCGTGGGGATCTTTCTGATGAACGGCACGTGGTTTTTCCTCGTTACTGCCGTGCTCGCGCCGTTGGTCGTCCATTCGCAGATCGTTCGTGAGGAGAAGTTTCTGGTACAACGCTACGGCGAAGCGTACGAGCGTTATCGGAAGAAAGTGCCGCGCTATCTGATTTGGTGAAGACTTAGCCGCAGATTAACGCAGATTTGCACGGATTAGAAAAAAGAAAGCAGACGTCAGTAAGCAGAAAGCAGCAGGCTGAAAAGGACCAAAGACCAAAGACCAAAGACCAAAGACCTAAAATCTAAGACCTTCTTTCTAATCTGTTTGATCTGCGTAAATCTGTGGCTGATTCTTCCTCCGTGTCCTCTGTGGTTTAATGACGTCGCCGGGTTCTTCTTAAATGACAAATGCCAGATGTCAAATCTCAAATGTCAGATGATTCCGTACAACCCAACGATGCTGATTCTCAATCTGTCGCCGCCCGACAACCTGGCCGACGACCCGGAAACATCTGGCTAATAATCGTCGCCTCGCTTTTTATCGTCGTTCCCTTTCTGACGTGGTACTTCACCTGGTTCGGGCGGGCGCTTTCAGATGAAAAGATCGTCGAGTACCTCTCCGACGAAAAGAAGCCGCGCAACATCCAGCACGCGCTCACCCAAATCGAATCGCGGATGGAGAAGAACGATCCGGCCGTCAGGAAGTTCTATCCACGGATTCTTGAATTAGCGAAGAGCCCGACCGGCGAAGTCCGCAAGACGGTCGCCTGGGTGATGGGCCAGGACAACACCTCGGAAGACTTTCATCGCGCGCTGCTTTCGTTACTTAACGACAGCGAACCTTTGGTTCGGCGCAACGCGGCTTTGCAGTTAGTCCGCTTCGGCGACGCCTCTGGCCGCCCCGAGCTGCGCGCCATGCTCCAACCTTTCGAGGCGAAGTCTCCTATCAACGGAACTATCGTGAGCATCCTGCCCGTAGGTTCCGAACTCCGCGCCGGCGCCCTCCTCGCCCGCATCCGCGTTACTAGTTCGTCCTCTGGCCCAGCGTCACCCGACACCCAACACCCGGCACCCGTCACCGTTCTTGGAGACGTCCAGGAGTTCCGCGCCCCCGTCGACGGCGAAATCGCATCGCTCGCGGTCAAAGAAGGAGACACCGTCACCGCCGGCCAAACCCTGGCCTCACTTAAGCCAGACAAGCCTTCCGTCAGCGCTGCACTGCGTGGTTTGGCTTATGTCGGAACCGCGGAAGATTTGCCCTCCGTGGAATCATTGGGCCAAAACGCCGGGAACCTGGAGATCGCCAGCCAAGCATCGACCACCGCCAAAGCAATCCGGTCACGCTCGACGAGGTAATTGCTACCTTGCCTCCCTGCCTGCTCCGTCTCTTTATTTCACGCCATGACGAAAAACTGCTTGCGTCCCTTGCGTCGGCTAGAAATCTTTTTTCACGCTGAGCATCTCTGCCAGCTTGACCTTCGCAATTAGTTTCTCTTAACTAGTGCGCCTATGCGCACTCGTATCGCGGTTTTTCTGATCACACTATCGGGTTTGATTCTGGAAGTTGGGCTGACGCGGATTTATTCGGCCAGCATCTGGTATCACTTTGCCTTTGTCGCTATCTCGGTCGCTCTCCTTGGTTGGGGACTGGGAGGGTTTACGGTCCACCTGTGGAAGCAGGCAGGCGGCAGACGGCAGACGGCAGGAGCAGGGAAGGCAGAAGGCGGAAAGCAGAAGGCAGTAAGCTCCGCACCCTCACCCAACCCTCTTCCAGAGGTAGAGGGCCAGAGCGGCCGGGACGGCCGCGTACCGAGGACGTTGTCCATTCAAATGGCGGCGGTGACGACCCTTTTGTATGCGGGGGCGATTCCGCTGTGCCTCTGGCTTTTGGTGCGGTATCCGTTCGAGATGGATCGGCTGCCGCTGTATTTTCTCGCGCCACTGCTGCCGTTCTTTCTCGCCGGCATGGCTTTGTCGATCGTGTTTGATATTCATCGAGCCGTCGCGGGGAGTCTGTATTTCTGGGACTTGATTGGAGCGGCCCTGGGCGCGGTGTTGGTGACTTTGTTGCTTCATTTGTTGGGAGGGGAAGCGGCGCTGTTGGTGGCGACGATTGCGCCGGCGATTGCGGCGGGGTTGTTAGCAAGCGGTGCCAGGAGTCAGGTGCCAGGTGCCAGCGAAAGCCACGAGAAGAGCGGGCAAGGTGCCCGCGCCCCCAGCGTTCTGCCCCGTGTGGTTCAGGTAGCGGCGGCGCTCGGCGTCGTGCTCGCAATCATCGCCGCGGTCTCTGCGGTGAAGTATGACGCGTTTCGCGTCAAACCCGGCAGAACGAAAGCCATGCGCAACCAGATGGATGCCGCGCCGGGCGCGCGCATTGTGCAAACCGGCTGGAATTCGTACTCGCGCATCGATTGCGTGGAAGGCCTGCCTAATAGTTTTGCCCGGCTCTACATCGATTCCGACGCGTGGACCGGAATTCGGGGCTGGGATGGAAAGCTCGAAAGCGTCCAGGACATGAAGGGCTCTTATCGCGCGCTGCCGTTTCGCCTGACGCCGGACGCCGAGACTCTCATCATTGGCCCAGGCGGCGGGCCTGACGTCGTGGCCGCGCTGGCTTCGGGCAGTAAAAAAGTCACGGCTGTCGAGATGAACCCTTTGATGCTGAAGTTCGTGCGCAACTATGGCGCGCGCGCGGGCAATCTCTACGACCGGCCCGACGTGGAAACCATTCAGAGCGAAGGGCGCAACTTCATCAGCCGCACCGACAAGAAGTTCGACATCATCTTCATGGGGTTTGTGGATTCGTGGGCCTCGGTGGCGTCGGGCGGCCTGTCGCTTTCGGAGAATTATCTTTACACAGCCGAAGCGATGCGCGCCTTTTACGATCATCTTTCGGACGATGGAATCATGGTGGTGCTGCGTTGGGAGATGGACATCCCGCGGCTGACTTCCAATGCGGTCGCGACGTTGGGTGCCGACGAGGCGGCCAAGCGCGTGGTGGTGCTGATGGAGAAGCAGGCCGCGCCGAATGATTTTCCGCAGATGCTCTTCATGTTGCGCAAGCGGCCTTTCACTGAAGCCGAGCTAAAAGAGATCCGGGAGAACTGGACGCAAGCGAATGCAGTGGTCGCACCCGGCGGAACGGCGCC
>DASUTF010000060.1:0-18536 GCA_036374695.1 Pyrinomonadaceae bacterium | reverse complement strand
CGCAGATTCGCGGCGGATTCAATTTGCTTTTTTGATCTGCGACAATCCGCGTTTATCTGCGGCTTTTCTCTCTGTGTCCTCTGTGGTTAATTCAGCATGAAATGAAACTATCACTCAACGGTGCGACGACGATGAAAGCCGACCTGGCTACCGACATTCGCGCGGCGGCCGCGGCGGGATTCGAGTACCACGAAATCTGGGCGGCGAAGCTGCGCAAGTTTCTCGAGCACTACTCGACAAAAGACCTGAAGGCGCTGTTCGACGAGAGTGGTGTTAAGCCGCTGAGCATCAATTCAATCGAACACATCACCTTTCGCGACGCCGCCGCTTATGCGCGCATCAGAGCCGAATGTGACGAGCTGTGCGCGATCGCGAAGGCGATCAAATGTCCCTATGTGGTAGTCGTGCCGGGTAAGATTCCGCCGGCCGGCTTGAGCAGCTATGAAGCGATCGAACAGTCCGTGACAGTGCTGAGAGAACTGGCTTCGATCGGAGAAAGACACGGCGTAGCGCTCGCGTTTGAATTTCTCGGCCAGAAGGATTGCAGCGTTCAGACACTGGGTATCGCGACCGAAATAGTCGAGAAAACGAATCGCCGCAATATCGGTCTGGTCATCGATAGTTTTCATTTCTACACCGGCGGTTCGACCATACGCATGATCGATGCTTTGGATGCCAAACGCTTGTTCATCTTTCACATTGACGACGCCGAGGATTTGCCGCGGGACGAGCTTACGGACGCGCACCGCCTGTTACCGGGCATGGGAATTTTGCCTTTGCAGGAAATCATCGCCGCCTTTAAACGAATCGGCTACGATGCCAATGCCAGTGTCGAAATCTTTCGTCCGGAATACTGGGAGCGCGATCCGTTTGAGCTGGCGCGCGAAGCGAAAGCGGCGGTTGATCGGGTGCTCTCAGAAAAATAATCCACAGATTTCACAGATTACACAGATTCAGAAAAGCTGTAGTGAACATTCTTGTTTCCAGACTGTTTTGCTTTCTGTCTTCTTAATCTGTGTAATCTGCGTAATCTGTGGATAACTTCTCATGGCCAAACTAAAAATCGGTTTTCTCGGCGCCGGTTACATCGCGGGCGTGCACGCATCGATTCTCGCGCGGGATGAGCGTGTGCAGCTTGCCGCGGTACACGACATCGTCAAGAGTCGCGCGAAGCACCTCGCGTCGTCCGCCGGCGCTCGGGTCGCGCACAGTGTCGCCGAAGTACTCGCGTTGTGCGACACGATCTACATCACCACTCCCAACACGCAGCACACCGAGCTGGCGGTTCTCGCCGTCGAAGAACGCAAGCACGTCTTCTGCGAAAAGCCGATGGCCACGAGCATTGCCGATGCGCGGCGCGTCTTGAAAGCCGCCCTAGCGTGCAAGACGGTATTTCAGGTTGGCCACAATCGTCGCTTCGCGCCCGTTTACGCTGAACTGAAACGAATGCTGACGGAAACCCATCGGCCGCATTCGGCGCACATCAAGATGAATCGCGGCGAGTTGCTCAAACCGGAGTGGGTCGGCGATCCGAAACTCACCGGCGGCTTTCTTTACGAGACGACGATTCACATGTTCGACATGATGCGGTTCCTGTTTGGCGAGGTGAAGACGTTGCAGGCTGTCGGCTCAAGGCACGAGTATGAAGAGCCGGACGACTTCTCTGTGCTGCTGACCTTTGAAAACGGAATGCATGCGACGCTCGCGTCTTCGGCCGACGCGAGTTGGCTGTTTCCATTTGAGCGCGTCGAAGTTTTCTGTCATCACGCGACGCTTGTGACGCGCGAGATGGAGAGTTTGGTTTACAGCGAAGGGCTGGAAGGAAAACACGCCGAGTACTCAACGCATCAGCTTTCGAAAGAGGAAAAATGGGGCTATGCGCAGGAGAACCGGGCGTTTATCGATTCGATTCTTAGCAACGCCGAGCCGATGGTGACGGCAAGCGATGGGTTTAAGTCGGTACAGTTGGTGGACGGAGTTTACCAGTCGGTAAAGACCGGCAATCCGATCGCGTTTGAGAACGGGCCGTAGCCCGACCCTCAGGAAGGGCGATGATCTTAGAATTGAGACCTCAGCACGCCCTCCCTGACGCTCGGGCTACTGCCCCCTTCATTTGAGCGGAAAGCGGCCGATGGCGTTCTCGCCGATGCTGCCGAAGTACAGGTTCCCTTTGTGTTCGACCACATTCGCGATTTGCGCGAAACCTTCGGGCGCAGGGTCCTGAAGATTGCGCACGACTTTGCCGTTGATGTCGAGCCCCAGCACGAATCCGTATCGCTTGATGTTCGGCTGCAGAACATCGGGCAGACGCATGACGACCTTGCGCAGAAACGGACGCCGCAGCAGCGAGTCCAGCTTCTCATCGCGCCGGTTCACGACCGCCAGCCAGAACATGTCGCGGCCATTCGACATGATGCCGTCAGGAAAGCCGGGCAGATTATCGATGAAGGTCTCTGCCTGGCCCTGCTTCTCGCCCTTCAACCAGACTCGCTTGATTGCGTACGTGCCGGTTTCATTAACCAGCACAAACGATTGATCGGGACTGACGGCGACGCCATTGGCAAAGTGCAAATCGCGGAGGACCGTGCGTGTCTGTCCCGTTTTCGGATCGAAAGCGAGCAAGCGGCCGTTCGGCCGATGCTCGAACAGGTCAGCTTTCAGTTCCTTCAACGAGAACTTGTAGGACGCGTCGGTGAAATAGATTGTCCCGTCAGCGGCGATGTCCAGATCGTTTGTGCAACGAAAAGGCACGCCGTCGGCCTGGTTGCTTAGCGGGGTGATCTTTCCGTCCGGCGCCACTGACATCAATCCCTTCTCAGCGTCAGCGACGATCAAATTGCCATTTTGATCGAACGCCAGACCGAGCGGCCGTCCATACGTTCGCGTGAAAACCTCGGGCCGCGTACCGTCAGGTTGCAGACGATGGATGTATCCGTCGTCGGCGCCGGTGTAGATGCGATCCTGTTTGTCGAATGCGACGTCTTCAGGCGCGTGACCGTTGACCGCCAGCCGGACCGTTGTCGCGAGTTCATTGTTCTGCGCGTAAACGCCGGTAAGATCAGGCGCCGGCGGCGGATCCCAGGCAACTGGGTCGATCGGCACCGGCCAAAAGAGAAGATAACCAACTATCCCGATGGTGGCGGTGATCAGCAGACGAAGGATGATGCGTTTCATTACGACAGTGATGAGTAATGAGTGATGAGTGATGAGTAATGGGTGATGAGTAATGAGTGCCCATCAGCAGTTAGTAGAAGAGTGATTACCATGCGAGACGTTATCGGCGATTTCTCAACCATTACTCATGACTCATCACTCATGACTCATCACTTGTTTAGCGTTCGCCGCGCGCGACTTCAACTTGAGTTTCAAGCGCGACGGCGAGTTTGCGAATGCCGGGTTGCCCCAGCGGCTCGAACCAACGCAGGGCCTCGTCGAGCACGCGCCGCTGATGTTCCGGCCAGTTTGGCTCGCCGGCGACACTGCCGAAACGACCATCGTAATAACCGGCCCGGGGCGGACGAACGCTTTCCAGGGCCTCGCGATCAACTGACAGGCACATCGTCGGCACGCCGGTCTGTTCTATCGCGCGCGCGGCCAACGCAACCGATTGATGGCAGAGGCGCGACGCCGGAATCAACAGCGCGGCCTGGACGTCATAGCGATTCAGCCGATCGAGCAACTGCGGAATCGTCTGCTCGACGAAACGCGCCGCGTCGGGAATGAAACCGCAGAAACTCCAGAACGCCGGCGCGACCTGGCCGATGACACGATTAAGTTGGAATTCGTTCAGGCGCTCGAGCGGCACTTGCACGTTCGCGTCCTGTTGAACAAACGCCGGATCGTAGCCGCGCCCCGCGAAGCGCAAGGCGCTTAGTTCGATATCGGTAGGAATTTCGCGCACGGCGAAATCACCGTCGGGCGCGCTCGTGTCGAACGGGTTGGTGCCGTCGAGGTAGGCGCCGGCGGAAACAATCAGCGCGAGGTTCGTCATCGTGATGGCGCGACGCGCGGGCGTGAACGGCGCGCGCGTGTTCTCGACGAACGGATAACCCTTCAGATCTTCCGACGGACTGGATTTCCAACCGTCGTATTGGCGGCGCCACTGATCGACTTGTTCGATAATTTCCACGATTAAACTTATGAAGCGCGACTTTGCTATGAAGTCAGTACCATCCGCGTAAGCGGATGGGTTGAACTCTAACCTAATCTCGCCTCCTGAACCCGCCCGCTAACGCAGGCGGTTCTGACTGCGACTCGCTATCAGCACGAACGCAATTAAAGCTGCGACGATCGCCACGCCCAGCATCGCCACGGAATAACGATGCAAACTATCAAACTCAATCCGGCGCGGGTCGGTCGGGGCAATCTGATCGATTGGTAACTGCATCGCCGCTCGCAACGTCGCGAGCCGCGCCGCGACCACCCAATGTCCGATGGCTGTCATGATAGCCATAATTGCGAGCGAAAGCATCTCGGCAATTCGCCGCACCGGTTTTTGCCCGCGCGTTGCGAAGAAACTAATGACGAGCAGTAACAGGCCGATTTCGAATCCGCCTTTATTGATGATCGCAAGCAGGCGCGTCACGACTGAGCCGGCGAGGGTAGCGGCATCCGGCAGCTCTGCGCCTCGAAGCACGGCAAAAACGTTCGGCGCAACCGCAGCGCTGAAGAAAATCGCCGCGCCGAGCCACACGCCCAACAACAACAAGCTGATAGTTCGCAGGAGAGTTCTCACAGTCATACAGGTTCGGCGTCCACTGCCGCGATCAATCTGATCACCGGCGGCTCGATCGGAGGTTGTTCGATCGTGCGCGGGTCGGGAACGCTTGTCAGCCAGGACAAGGCGCGGTCAAGCTGCGCTTGATAGTTCTCCAAATCAAGGGACATAAAAACTTTGCAACCAAGCCGCCCGAACTTCTCTTTCGCCGCCAGATACATCTGCCGCGCCGCGCCGGGCCGACCAATTTGCAGATGGTGAAAAGCAACCGCCGACTGAATCATCGCCTGAAGGAAGAGTTTTTCATCCGGCGCGACCGGTCCCATCCAACGTTCCTCCCACGCATCGTGTGCGGCGTGGAACTCGCCGGCGTTATACAGATCGATGCCCGCCAGATACTCGACCGGGTACGCGAGTATATGCGGGTCCGTGTAGAAAGGTGCAGTCATCCTGGTGTCGAACATTGTAGCCGACTGGAGCGCAAGCGTCCCGCCTGCCCGCTCTGTCCACGGCAACCGAGACGGTTGCGCTCCAGTCCTGTTCGCCAGTCCGTAAGAAATCTGTGATGGGTGTGCGATGCGTACGCCAATCTGCAGTGTTACATTGTCTGCATGCCTCGTGATGTACCTTATGAAGTGAAACGAACCAAGACCGGACTGGGGTTGTTCGCTACCCGTCCGATACCAAAGGGTAAGCGAATCATCGAATACTTCGGGCCGTTCCTGCCAAATGAAGAGGTTGAGAAGAGCAACGGAAAATATTTCTTCGGCGTTAATAAGAAGTGGTCAATTGACGGCAGCCGGCGCGAAAACATCGCGCGATACATCAATCACTCATGCCGGCCAAATGCCGAAGCATTTGTCTCGCAGCGCCGGCGCGTCTGGATTTGGTCCAGGAAGAAGATCAAGCCGGGCGAGGAAATTGCTTACGATTATGGCAAAGAATATTTCGAAGGAATCATCGAGCCGATAGGGTGCAAGTGTGAGAAGTGCGCTGCCCCTAAGTCCAAAGTCCGAAGGTCAAAGACCAAAGCTGACCGCCGCTAAGCGACCTTGGACGTTGGGCCTTCACTGTCCTTTCGGAAAATATCCTTCACGCGCGCGCAATCGCAATTCGGGTCGCGCGGGAGCAGTGACTTTAATCCGCCGAAATGCCGCCCCGCCTGCTTTGTTGTCAGAATAGTACTGAAGCAGGTACTGGCTGCGAATTTCCGACGCTATCCGCTGAAAAATCGCCGGCAGATCCGATTCGCTAGCCGGCACGAACGCAGCGCCGCCGGTGGCCGCCGCCAGCTTTTCCATGCCGGTTTGCGAACGGGCGATGCGCACGTTCAGGTGCATCGTCCTTCCGCTCGGGTTGATGGAATAGAAGGTGACCTCGCCGCGTTGAATCTCCCGGACGACGTCGGTCTGCACACGTTCAATAAACCGGACCTGGTTCTGCATCGCCGAAAACTTCGAATTGCCGCGACTGTGAAGTTCCGCGATGCGAGCGGTGTCGTCGCCATCCGACAGCACAACAATGACGCGTCGCCGCCCCTGTGACGAGTTCGTATCGAGATACTTTTCCGCGGCGAGGACTGAATCAAAAAAAGCGGTAAAGCCTCTACCGGCCGTCAACGTCATCAACTTGCGCGCCGCTACTTCTGCGTTAGTGAACGGCTGGATCATGCGCGCCGTCTGATCAATTGCAAACAAAGTTGCCCGATCTCCGGGCTTCATCACCTGCCGTAAAAAATCCGCCGCCGTCTTCTGTTCAAACGCGAAACGCGCTTCGACACTCGCCGATACATCAATCAACAAAGCGATATCCAACGGCACTTGCTCCGGATCGCCGAGCTGCGCAATTTGCTGTGAACGCCCGTCCTCTTCAATACGAAATTGGTTCGCGGTCAAGCCCAGCACGGGCTGACCGTTCGCATCGGTCACCGAAACGGGCACCGCGATCAAATTCGAGGTGACGCGGACTACGTCCAGTTCTTCAGGCGCGGGCGTGGGCGTCGGTTTGGGGCGGTAGATGGGAACCGGTGGGGGCGGCGGTAGTTGCTTCGTCCGCTGCGCAGCCGCGGGAGCGACGGTGAATACGGCAGCGAACAAAAATAGAGCCAGCGCTGAAATCAGCGCTGGCCAAGATTGTCGGGTGTTCCTTCTTAAATTCATCAACCAACCTCATGCCGCCAGTTCGGGCGTGTTCCCGACGTTTCGGGACTGGCCAAGTTTGTTAGACGCCGACTGGCGGCACGATCGTTGGCAAAGCAGGCTTACTGGCCGCCTTCACCAGGCCGGTTCATGGTCGGCGCGGGCTGGGTCAGACCCTTGTTGACGAGGATCTTCACTTCCACGCGACGGTTCTCGGCGCGGCCCGTTCTCGTCTTATTATCCGCCACTGGATCCAATTCGCCGAAGCCGTACGGTGTAACGATGCGACGAAGCGGAATCTTGTGGTTTTCGACCAGATAAGTAATCACCGCGTCGGCGCGACGTTGGCTCAACGCACGATTGCGCGCTGTGCTGCCAGTCGCATCCGCGAAACCGGTGACCTCAAGCACGTACGCTTTAGCATTCAAGGCCTTGGCCGCAATCGCGTCCAGCTTTGATTTGGCGTCCACGTTTAGGGCTGCGCTGCCGCTGCGGAAATTGACTGCCGCCGTTTCCTGCGGCACGTAATCATCCAGCGCCGAGATGCGTTCGTTGGTCGCGTTCACGCCTGAAATCGCCGCATCGGCTGTGTCCTGCGCCGCTTTGGCGCCACCGCGAGCCGCATTAGAAATCGCGGCGAGCTCATCCAATTGCCCGGAGAGCTTCTGCGCGTTCTGCTCGACTTCGCTCAAACGACCTTCGGCCGCGCTCGCGCGTTCTTCGAGAGGATTCGCTCGTGCTTCGACGGACATGGCCGTCCGCAGGTCGGTATTGCTGAATCTTACTTTCTCGGCCACTAGCTCGCCGTTCGATCCGCCCCGGCCTTCAACTTCGAGATTCAGTCCACGCAGAATCTGAGCGGACGCATAACGGGTGCCGCTGCTGAACACTCCACCTTTTGTCTTCACCGAAGTCTGGTCAGTCATGCGCACGACGGTGTCGTTGCCGGTGATGTCGCGAACGGTGAACGTGTCGACATCGCGACGGACGACCACACCCTTGATCTTCATCTTTTCGCCACTGGCGACTGAGCGGGCTCTGGTTGGTTGATTGTCAGTTTGGGCAATGGCCAATGGGGAAAGGGTGAGCGCGAGCGTGAACGCAAGCGCAATTGACCGAAACATTCTGAAGCTATTCATAGTCAACACTCCTTAAATTGTAGGTTAGGACGTCGCAACAGGCGCGTCGGGTTTACGCGAATGTGATTGCCAGTTCGCGTTTTGCGTTGTCCGCCGAAAAATGCAGACAGGATTGTCAAGAACCGTACCTTGATAGCTTGATCAAAAGTAACTGACGCATCCTACGACACAATCGATTGAAGTCAAGACCGTTTGGGCCATAAAGCGGGCGCAAGGTTAACTTAAAAAACATTAATCATTTGTTCGTTACGCGATTGCAATAGAGAGGCCTAGTGTTGTGAAACGGAAGAGGGCTTTAGAGCGGGCGAGAGGAGAGATGCGAGCGGGATAAAGCGAACTTTACCGAACACTTTCTGAGTCCTTTATC
The DNA here is from genome assembly GCA_036374695.1 of Pyrinomonadaceae bacterium. Taxonomy (GTDB): domain Bacteria; phylum Acidobacteriota; class Blastocatellia; order Pyrinomonadales; family Pyrinomonadaceae; genus UBA11740. The sequence continues at coordinate 10,175 of DASUTF010000060.1, read as the reverse complement.
CCGCTCGCTACGCTCGCGGTTCTGTATTTAGATCGCGAACTGGGCGCTCTCCAGGTGTTCCTTAATGTAAGCGAGGAAGCGTTCCGCGTCAGCGCCATCGATGATGCGATGATCGAAACTCAACGCGAAAAAGGCCATGTAACGAATCGCGATGTAGTCTTCGCCCTCGGGCGTGGTGAGCACCCGGGGCCGCTTTTCAATCTTGCCGACCCCGAGAATTGCCACCTGTGGCTGATTTATGATGGGCGTGCCGAACAACCCGCCGAAACCGCCGGGATTGGTGATCGTGAAAGTGCCGCCGGCCACCTCGTCCGGCTTCAGTTGTTTCGTGCGCGCGCGATCGGCGAGATCGTTTGCCGCGCGCGCCAGACCTGAAATCGAAAGATCGTCGGCTCGCTTGATCACCGGCACGATCAGTCCCCCGTCAAGCGCCACCGCCATTCCCAGGTTGATGTCACGCTTATAGATAACCTGATCGCCGCTGACTTGCGCGTTGAAGATCGGGAACTTGCGAATCGCGTCAGTGATGGCTTTGAAGATGAACGGCATGTACGTCAGCTTCGTGCCCGTGCGTTCCTCAAACCCTTTACGGTTTTCCTCGCGCAACCTGGCGACCCTGGTCATATCGATTTCGTAAACCGTCGTTACGTGCGCAGACGTGCGTCGCGAGGCAATCATGTGCTCGGCGATCTTCTTGCGCATCACGCTCATCTGCTCGACGCGATCGCCTTCACCAGGTTTCAAGACTGAAACTTGCAGACTACCGGGCGCTCCGGCTGAAGGTTGTGGCGCAACCTGCGCCGCCGCTGGTCCTGGCGCGGGTGCGGGCGCGCCTGACTCGATAAAGCTCAGGATGTCGTTCTTGGTGACACGGCCGGACATGCCTGTGCCCTCGAGTTGGGCGATGTCGATGCCGTGCTCTTCGGCAATCTTGCGCACGAGCGGACTGGATTTCGTTCGGCGTAAATCTTCGGCGGACGCCGCGCCGCCATCGTCGCCTTTTTGCGGCGGGGCAGCTGCAGGCGCTTTGTGAGCCGCCTCATCGCGACGAACCAACGGCTTCACCGCCGTCTTACCGCTTGCAGCCGGTGGCGCGCCACCTTCGGCGGCGGTGATCGCCGCTTTCGGCTGTTCGATTTGCGGAGGCGGCGGTGGCGCAGCCTGTGCGGCCGGCGCCGGCGTCTCTTGATCTGTCGCATCCGCCGTTTCGGTTGTCGCTGCGGTTTGTTCAGCACTCGCTTTGGGTGCAGCCGGCTCGGACTTCGCGCCGTCACCATCCAGCACGGCGACCACCGTGTTCACTTCAACCGTCTCGCCCTCTTTGTGCTTGATCTCTGTCAGCGTGCCCGCCGCCGGCGAAGGAATCTCAGCATCAACCTTGTCGGTCGAGATCTCGAACAGCGGCTCATCACGTTCGACATGGTCGCCGACGTTCTTCAGCCATTTTGTGATCGTACCTTCCGCGATGGATTCGCCCATCTGCGGCATTACTACTTCAGTCGCCATTGTATTTTTGTCCGTTGTCAGTGGTCAGTAGTCAGTTGTGCGAAGACCGATTCGCCAGTGCTGCATTGCAACTGACGACTGACAACTGACAACCGACGTGTTTTATGCAGCCGCCGCGTTCTCTTGCGTTTCCGCCGTCGTCGGATCGATCGTGGTTTTGATTTCAGAAATCCGATTCGCAGGAAAGCCGCCCTGCTGTGCGTGCGCGCGAATCATGTCTTCGCTTGGCGCGATATACACGCAGTAAACCTTATCGGCGGTCACATAACTTTCAACCCACTGAATCTGCGGACCGAGGTTTTGCAAAACGCTGCAAGACTTCTGTGAAATCGACTGCAACTCTTGTGGTGACAGATTACCCGCGCCGGGAATCTCTCGTTCGATAACATATTTCGGCATGATTCGTTTCCTCCCAGGAATTCTGCAGACAGGATTTACAAGATTAACAAGATGAAGACAAAACTCATGAAAACGCTCAGGGTATCCTCGAGGTTTTATCTTGATCCTGTAAATCCTGTCTATTTAAGCTCCCCACACTCAATAAGCCGCCAGCTTTCGCGCGGCGTCCAACACGTCTTTCACTTGCGGCAGGTAATAATCTTCCATCGGCGGTGAATACGGCACCGGCGTGTCGAGCGACGCGACGCGCACCACCGGCGCATCCAGCCATTCAAAAGCTTCCTGCGAAATGATCGCGGAAATCTCGCCGCCGATCCCGCCGGTCAATGAAGCTTCGTGCAGGATCAGCGCGCGGCTCGTTTTCTTCACACTCGCGAGTATCGCCTCCTTGTCCATCGGCGCAAGCGTGCGCAGATCGATCACTTCGACATCGAGGCCTTCTTTCTCCAACTCTTCGGCCGCATCGAGCGCCGTTAAGACTTGCGCTCCGAAAGTGATGATCGAAACGTCGCGGCCTTCGCGGGCCACGCGCGCTTTTCCAATTTCGACAATGTAGTCGTCCTCCGGGAGCTCTTCACGCAAACGCGGCAGACGGTAAAGCTTCTTGTGCTCGAAATAGAGCACCGGATCCGGATCGCGAATCGCGGCCTTGATCAATCCCTTAGCGTCGTAAGCGGTCGAAGGCTCGACGATTTTCAATCCGGCCGTGTTCAGGAAAAACGATTCCGCGTTGAGCGAATGAAACGGCCCGGAACGCACGCCTGAGCCACACGGCCCGCGGAAGACCGCCGGGATGCTACCACCCCAGCGATAACGCGACTTGGCGGCGTAATTTGTCAGCAGATCAAAGCCGCACGAAATGAAGTCGATGAACTGGAACTCGGCGACCGGCTTCAGGCCCATCAACGCCGCGCCACACGCCGCACCGACAATCGCCGCTTCAGAAATCGGCGTGTCGATGACACGTTCCTTTCCGAAATGATCGATCAGGCCATCGGTGACCTTGAACGCGCCGCCGTAAGCGCCGACGTCTTCGCCAATCAGGAACACGGTCGGGTCGCGCTCCATCTCTTCCCAGAGGCCCTGGCGAATCGCTTCGATCAAAGTGGCCTGACCGCCGCGCGGGGGCCGTTCGGTCTTTCGTTCTTTTTTAAGGGCGACAGACATCGGATTCTTAAAAGATCTCGGTCAACGAGTCGGCATAGCCGACGGCAGAATTTAGCCCAGGGCAAGCGAAGCGGAACGAAGTGAAGCGAAGCGCCGCCCTGGGTACGTTGCAAAAAAGAAATATGGAGGCCGCTTTAGCGGGCGAAAGAATCTGGAGCCCGCTAAAGCGGGCTGAATAACAAAGGGACTCGTAACCCAAGGTTCCGCTCGCTGCGCTCGCTCCACCCGGGGCTAAACTATGCCGCCAGCTACGCTGGCTCGTTGAGTGATTCATCCTGAGACTCTTTGCCAACAGCGCTCACCTGCGTCCATTAATCTCCGGGTTCTTCTACTTCCACGCCGCGCTCCTGCGCGATGCCTCGTACCTTCATCAGCACGTCGTCATCGACGGTTGCGGCGCCGCCGGTCCATCCTTCGACTTCTTCCACCGGACGGCCCAGCGCTAACGCCAGCTGTGCATCGTCTTCGTTAAATGCTTTGTCGCGCAGGCGTTTGATGATTGCTCGACCTTCGGTTTGGTTCGTCCCCTGATCGTCCAGCGGATTAGTAGTTCTCTTGTCGTCTGTCACTGTGCTCATCCCTTGACCTCTTTCGTTTCAATGTTTCTGTTCTATAAATTAGGGGGCCAGGGGAATTTTCGCGTTCAGTTCTCCCAAACCTTCGGCCGGAAAGCCGGAGGCACAATCGAGTTATCAAACACACCGTAGGCCGCGCCTTCGGCTTCAGGCATGGGCGAGCTCTCCGCCCACTCGGAATCCTCGTCGATCTCGCTTTGAACGTTGGCGGTGATCTCGTCGAGCTTTTCTTTCGTCGCAACTTTCTGCGCGAGCAGGAAACGTTCGAAACGATCGACCGGATCGTTGTGTTTCTCCCACCATTCGACTTCGCCTTCCGGAACGTAGCGCTGATCGTCGTGTTCCGCGTGGCCTTTGCGCCGATAAGTCTTCGCTTCAATCAAAACTGAGCCGCGGCCGGAGCGTGCGTGATCGACGGCCTGCTTGGTTACTTCGTAGCAGGCAATCACGTCGTTGCCATCGACGATGTATCCGGGAATCCCGAAGGCGGCGGCTTTCTCCGCCAGATTGCGCACGGCCGTCTGCATGCTGGTCGGGGTTGAGTACGCGTACTGATTGTGTTCGACAATCACGACGAGCGGTAGTTTCTGCACAGCTGCGAAGTTCATGCCTTCGTAAAACGCGCCGGTGCTGGCCCCGCCATCGCCGATGTAGGCCAGGCCGACAATGTCTTTCTTCTGCAGGCGCGCGCCGACCAGAATCCCCGTCATTACCGGAATCATGTCACCGAGATGCGAAATCGGCCCGATGAAACCTTTGTCCATGTACCCAAAGTGCACGTTGAGATCTTTTCCGCCCGAAGGTCCCCAGGCTTTGGCCATGTACTGCGCAAAGATTTCGCGCGGTCGAATGCCTTTCACAAAGCATGCGCCGAGATCGCGAATGATCGGCGTGATGAAATCTTCAGGCCGCAGGGCGTATGCCGAACCCACGGCCGTCGCTTCCTGGCCCAATGATCTGTACACGCCGCCAACCACCTTCGTTTGGCGATAAAGATTGACGATGCGTTCTTCTACGAGCCGAGTGAGCTTCAGGTAGCGATAAAGCTCGAGCATCTGCTCAGGCTTAAGCGACGTTTCTTTGGTGCACGAAAGCGCCTGCCCTTCGCCAACCTTCCGCGGCGCATACTTCGTGCTGATGCGCATCTCAAATGGCGACCGACGGCGGTGGTTGCCCTTTCGATCTTCTCGTTTTCGTTCTGACATTCGTCTTATTGGTCGTATTCGTCTATCTGTCCCTTGGGACAGATGGGACAAAACGGGAAACATGCGACCTATTCAATCAAATATGAATCGTCAATCCGTGCACGCCTTCGGCGGCTTCCATCACCGCTTCGGAGACGGTCGGGTGCGCGTGCATCGTGCGGCCTAACTCTTCCGCAGTTGTCTCAAGCTGCATTGCCACACACGCTTCGGCGATTATTTCAGTCGCATGCGGACCGATGATATGTACGCCCAGCACCTCGTCATACTTCTTCTCGCTAATAACCTTTACAAAGCCTTCTTCTTCGCCGAGGATGCGCGCTTTACCCGACGCCGAGAACGGAAACTTGCCAACGACCACTTCATAACCGGCTTCTTTGGCTTTCACTTCAGTCAAGCCAACTGAAGCGACTTCGGGATCGCAATACGTGCAATTCGGGACCAGGCGAAGATTGATCGGCTGCGGATTCTTCCCCGCAATATGTTCGACCGCGACAATGCCTTCTTTCGAAGCCAGGTGCGCGAGCAAAGGCGTCGGCACCACGTCACCGATCGCGTAGACGCCTTTCTCAGCCGTCTGCTGAAATTCGTCGACCTGTATAAAGCCCTTCTCGATCTTGATCTTCGTCTTTTCCAGCCCCAGCCCTTCGGTGAAAGGCGCGCGACCGACGGCGACCAATAGCATCTCAGCTTCCAGCCTTACCTCTTCACCTTTGGAAGTCTTGCCGGTGACGACGACGCCTTTGTCCGTCTTTTCGAGCTTTTCAAGTTTGGTATCGACCTGCGATTTGATTCCCCGTTTGCGAAACGACTTAGCAAGTTCGGCCGACACCTCTTCGTCTTCCAAAGGAACCAGACGCGGCATCAGTTCGACCAGAGTCGTCTCTGCCCCGAAGCGCGAATAGACCGACGCGAACTCAACGCCCACGGCGCCCGCGCCCATGACGATCAGTGATTTCGGAATCTCAGTCAGCTCAAGAATGTGATCGCTGTTGACGACCTGCTTGCCGTCAGTTTCGAATCCGGGAATCGGTCGCACCACTGAGCCTGTCGCGATGATGATGTTCCTGGTCTGAATAGTTTGTTTACTTCCGTCTTCGCCGGTGACTTCGACTTTGCCCGGCAGAACCACCTTGCCGGTGCCTTTGAAAACGGTGCACTTGTTTTTCTTCATCAGGAACTCGATGCCTTTCGAGTTCTTCATCACGACTTTGTCTTTGCGTTTTTGCACGTCGGCGAATGCCAGTTGAATCCCGCTCGCCTGCACGCCGAAATCGGCCGCGTGCTGCATCTGTTCGTAAACGTGCGCCGACATCAAAAGCTGTTTTGTCGGAATACAGCCACGCAAAGTACACGTGCCGCCGAGCCGTTTGTCTTTCTCGACGATCGCGACTTTCAAACCCAATTGTCCCGCGCGAATGGCGGCCACATAACCGCCGGGGCCGCTGCCGATAACCGTTATATCGAATTGTTCGTTAGCCAATTTAGAATCCTCGAAAGGTAGTTATGAGTGATGAGTCATGAGTGATTAGCAACCCTTCACTCAGCCTCGCACACGCCGGAAAACTTTCGTGTGTTGGAAAACAGGCATTATAATCGCTGGCGCTGAATTGAGCCAACGAGCGTGTAGTGGGTCAGTTTGGGGTAGCACAAGCATCTTGCGCGTGATTTCACGGGCGGGAAGGCCGTGCCACTCTTTCAAACTGCACCACTACCAACGAGCGTGTTGAAGCGACTGTGAGGGAGGGCCACGTTGCCCTCGCTCACGCTCGGGCTTCTGACAACTAACTAACCATGAAACATTCTGAAGGTTTTCTGAAAATCGTTAACGATGCGAAGAGCCGCATTAAAGAAGTCACCGTCGCCGAAACCCGGGAACGACTCGCAGCCAACCGAAGCGGTTTACTAATCGACGTGCGCGAAGACCACGAGTGGAATGCGGCGCACGCGGCCGGCGCAATTCACCTGGGGAAAGGCATCATCGAACGCGACATCGAAGCAACCGCGCCCGACAAATCGACTGAGCTGATTTTGTACTGCGGCGGAGGTTATCGCTCGGCTCTGGCCGCCGACGTTTTGCAGACGATGGGCTACACCAACGTCTGGTCGATGGCCGGCGGGTGGAAGGCCTGGCAGGAATCCGGCGCGCCGGTCGAAAGCTAGTTGGGATTCAATTTAAAGTCCTGCGGCACCATTTCCATCGCGATTGCGTCACCGTTGATTTTCGCGCGCGCGTCCTTTGCATCAGTGGCGGGGCGAAAGGTGATAATCACGTTCTCCTGATTTTTGCGCACCCCGCAACTCACCTCGCTGGCGCCGGGCACATACGAAACCAATTGCACCTGATCAAGCGCGGTGGCCCGAATCTTATACAAACGGGCACCCGCCTGGATGATGAAGTAGGCCACGGCGCGGTTGTCGCACTCTAACTTCACAAAGAGTCCTTGTATCCGTTCTTCGCCCGCCTCGACGGGGCGCAGCGTTTCACGCAGATAGTCATGTTCTGACGGAGGCTTCGATGCCGGCTCTTCGCTGGTCTCCGGAGTGTTGGTTTGCGGCCCCAGCTGCGGATCGCCGGGCGCCGTCTCGGTCTTGAACCGGGTCACGGCATTTTCGTAGTCCTGGATCGACTTGAGCAGCGCTTCAGCCTGCGACTTCAACCTGCGGTCTTTCGCGTTTTGCAGCGGCGCAAGCACCTGCTTTGCCAGGTCAAACTTCTGTTGGCGCATATGAATTTGCGCGACCAGCAGCGACAAATCCTGGCGTCCCGGCGATAGCTTGAGCGCGCGCTGCAACAGTTCGATCGATTTTTCCAGTTCTTCGCCGGTCACGGTATTAACGAAGGCGAGCAGCGAATAGGATTCGGGAAAATTCGGGTTCAGCTCGATAGCTTTGGTGAGTTCGGCCCGCATCAATGAAGCCGTCTCAGTGGAATAGGCACGCACGAAGTTGTCCGTGTTCATCCCCTCGCGGCTCAGGGCGAACGCGTAGTAGTAGTGCGCGAGATAGTTGCTTGAATTGCCGGCGACGGCTTCTTGCAGCGTTTTTCGCGCTTCATCGAAACGGCCCTGACGCGCGCGCAGAATTCCGAGCGAAGCCAAAGCCATCGGCTGCTTTGCATCCAGCGCCAGCGCCTGCTGCAAGCGAGTGTCGGCGTCGCTCAACCGGTTCAAATGAAGAAGCAAATCGCCCAGATACGCCTGGGCGTCACTTTCGGTCAGCGGCGTCACGGTGAAGTCTTTATCAACCTCGAGCTTCCTTTCGAACGTCGCTACCTGCATTTTGAACGTGTGGCCCGCGATGTACTTTTTCAGCTCCTTTTCCATCGTCTCGATGTCGGTTTGGAATGCTCGCTTAAAAGCATCCTCGATTGCGGCCCCCGCGCCGAGATAGTGGATGAACTGCCCGAGTTGTGCCCGGCGCTCGGTGTTGTTCGTAAGCATCAGGTAATGAACCAGCGCCCACGACTGCGCATAGAATATGCCCTTCTTGTTCTTCTCGTTGTATTCCGGCGAGTAGTGATCGACGGCGAACAGTTTGCGCAGGGGCAGAAGCTTCTCTTCGCGCAAGGTCATCAGATGATACGGAATCAGTTCGCCCAGGTGGACTTTCCGATCCTCTTCAATAGCAAAGGTGCTGTAGTACTCGGCGAGCCCTTCATTGAACCACGCGGGCACGTTGCCGACGGTGTTATCCACCATCAAGTGCACGTACTCGTGATAGATGATGCTGAAGGGATTGTCGGCGTAAGTCTCGGTGCTCAACGTGATGTAGTTCACGTCTTCACCTTTCTGAAAGTATCCGGCCGCATTGGGAAGCGCGAATGGTTTGTACGAATTCTTGCTCTTGAACACGAGCACGGTCGTGGGGACCGGCGAAGTAAATCTCGCCTGGCTGAACAAGCGCGTGAAGACGTCGCGAAACTGCTCGAGCTTTGTGGCCACCTGCCGCATGTCTTTCTCGCTGGCATTGCCCACGAGCGTGAAATTTTTCGTTTGCACCCGAAGCCAGGCGTCCTTTGCCTGTACCGTCAACGGCGCGAAGAGGACCAACAGCAGCAGCGCCACGCCAAGGCCCGGCGCCCGAAGTGAAAGGGGATGTCGCATATCGTGAGAACCTCTTAAGGAGCAAATATCCCGGCGGAACTCTTCAGCGGTGAGCAAGGAAACCGCGCGGTGAAACGGACTATATGATGCGGGCCGTGAGGCGTCAATCAAATAGCCGGGGAAACTGTGAACGCACTCAGATGCCGACCTTGACAGGAAAGTTGACCCGCATTTTAATATCCCCCGCGTTTCCGGGTTTGTTGGGTGTAACCAAAGCGAAACCCGTGGCGTCTTATCGATCTTAACCGGTCCGTTCTCTTTCAAAAACAAGGTCAGCATGCGATAACCTCTGGTTCGTCGTGTCGACCATCCGGCTGAACGCCTACCGCGCCAATGCCGTGCGGCGTTCAGCGCCATGCCGCGGTCTAAAATCCGCCAAAAAGCCGGCGGCGGTTGCCCCGGCCATCCAAGTGAGCTGCTGCACAGGAGAAGCATCATGAGAAGACTCTACCCGCTTGCCATAACTCTTTTTGTTTTTAGCTTCACGTCCGCTGTATTCGCCCGCGAGGCGAAGCTGGTGCGCTATCCCAGCTATCACAACGGCCGCGTGGCGTTCACCTATCTCGCCGACATTTGGGTCGCCGATGAAAACGGGGCGAACGTTCAGCGACTGACGGTGAATCGCGCCCGCGACGCCTATCCGAGGTTTTCCACCGACGGAAAATGGATAGCCTTTTCCAGCGACCGGAACGGCAACCTTGATGTCTTCATCATTCCCTCGACCGGGGGAACGGCAAAGCAACTGACGTTTCACTCAGCCGACGATACGGTGCTCGGCTGGACGCCTGACGGACGGGGCGTCTTGTTCAGCAGCAGCCGCGGCGAAGATTTCATGGCGCAGCTTTACATCGTAAGCGTTGACGGCGGTCTGCCGCGCAGAGCGGGAACCGACATGGGTAACGCGGCGAGTTTCTCTTCGAACGGCCAACGCATCGCTTATACGCCGAAAGGTCAAGCTTACTGGCGCAAGTTCTATCGCGGTTCATTTCAGACCGACGTTTGGGTGGCTGACATCGCGGCCAAAAAGTTCACGCAAGTGACCGATTTCGAAGGCATGGATTCGTGGCCAATGTTTAGTGGCAGCGACATCTATTTCGTGAGCGACCGCGATTCTAACGGTCAGACGAACATCTGGCGGGTCGCAGACAGTGGCGGCAAGGCAGAAAAAGTGACGAGCTTCCGCAATGGCGATGTGCGCTTTCCGTCGATCAGCGCGGACG
>DASUTF010000059.1:0-14321 GCA_036374695.1 Pyrinomonadaceae bacterium | reverse complement strand
TCTGTGTTCATCTGTGGGTATCTGTGGCTTCTAGTATTGAATCAAACTCCCCTCGCGCTTGGCCCTTCTGACGGCGCGGCCGAAAACCCAAAGAGACAAAGGAAGCAGCACGGCGAGAAATCCCAGCAGCACGATCAGAGGGTCGCGCACTTGCGCTAACCCCTGACCCTGGATTAGCACGCGCCGAATGCCGTCAAGACCATACGTCGGTGGCAGAATTTTCGAGATCGTTTTCATGCCGCCCGCGTACTCGCCGATAAGCTCAGTCGGGAAAAAGACGCCCGAGAACAGCGCCGAGCCGGCGCCGAGAAAGATTCCAAACGGATCGCCGCGCTTGAACACCATGGTGAAGCTTGCGGACAGAATTCCGAGGCATGACAGCACCACCGTCGTCAGCAAAAGGAACGCCAGTGCCAGCAGGAAGTTTCCGCGGTAATGAACGTCGAAAAACAGCCATCCGAAAAGAAGATAAAGCGACGAGAAGAAGGTCGCCTGCACAAAATCCCACGCTGAACTAGCAACGACCACGGTCGGCACGCTGATCGGCGTCATCAAAACGCTTTCCAGAGTTCCTTGCACCTGCTCCTGCCGGATCGCGTTCGCTAAACTCGAAAAACCAGTCATGAAATAGCTCAGCACCGCCAGCCCGGTAAGCCACGCGGCCAAAGGATTGCTCCATTGCGCGAAGCGCGGATCTGTATAGCCCGCAAAAATTTTCGAGATGAAGAAGAACGTCGTTACCATAATGAGAATCGAGAGCACACGCAGAAAGAACTGCATGCGGTAACTGAGCTGCAAACGCCAGTCGCGCACTATGAACGCCCAAATTCTGCGCAGGAAGAGAAGGGGGTTCATCCGGTTTTTTCCTCCTGCGCAGCCTCTTTCGCTTCATAGCTTTCAAGAACTTCGAGCAATGTTGCGCGTTCCGACTGAACCGTCTGGATCACCGCGCCGCTTTGCAGCAGCAGCCGCAGCACGTTGTCGAGCACGTCATCATCGGCCTGGCGCGCGAAACTCAACGTCCAGTGGTCCAGATCGCTTCGTCCCAGCGTAAACGGCTGATCGCTGAACGCGTCGCGCAGGGCCGCTTCAACCTGCATCGCATCTGCGACGGCAAACGTAATCGAAACCCGTTCGTCGTTGCTGTGCGTAGCGCGAAGGTTTTGTGGGGTGTCGAGCGCCTTGATTTGTCCGCGGCCGATAATCGCGACGCGTTCGCACAACTCTTCAACTTCCGCGAGATTGTGTGACGTCAAAAACACAGTGACGGGCTTGCCGGCGTCCTGCGCCAGGGATTTGATCGTGTTTCGCATGCGGGCCGCGGCGAGCGGATCGAGCGATCGCGTCGGTTCATCGAGCAGAAGCACCGGCGGATCAGCCAGCATCGCGCGCGCTACCGACAGACGCTGTTTATTTCCGGTGGAAAGCTCAGCGAAGCGGCGGCGGGTGGCGTCCTCCAGTTGCAGCATGTGAAGCAGTTCGGCAATTCGCTTCCTTGCCTGCGCGCCGCTGAGCCCGTGCAATCGCGCAAAGAACAGCAGGTTCTCTTCGGCAGTCAGACGCCAGTAGAAGCTTCGCTCTTCGGCCCCGGCCAGACCAACATTCCGCCGCACTTCCTGGTCGTCGCGCACGCTGTCGTAACCTTTGACGGTGACCTGGCCTTCGGTCGGCTGAATCAGCGTGGCGATCATTTTCGTGAGCGTTGTCTTGCCCGCTCCGTTCGGCCCGATGAGACCGAAGATCTCGCCTTCGCGAACTTCGAATGAAACATCGCGGACTGCTTCAACGGGCGGCTTGAACTTTCGTTTCAAGGCTTTCTTCAAACGCAGGAAAGAGACGGGATACGTCTTCGAAATGTGATCGATAGACAGCGCAACGGTTCGGCTTGCCGGCGCGCTCGCTTGATTGTTGGTGGAGAGGATTTGGTCGGCCATGAAGCGGAAAATTTTATCTGCGCCGTTGCTTTGGGTCGAGGTACTCGCGCAGACCGTCGCCGATAAAGTTGAATGCGAGCACCGTCAAAGCAATGGCAATCCCTGGAAAGATTAGCGCGTGGGGAGCGGCCTGCAAGGTTGAGAGGTCGCGGGCCTCTTCAATCATCACGCCCCATGAAGGCGACGGCGGCGGGACGCCTAAGCCGAGGAATGAAAGGGCCGCTTCCGACAGGACCGCACCGGCCATTCCGAGACTGGCCTGCACGATTAACGGCTGAATAGCATTGGGCAGAATGTGGATGGTTAGGATCCGCAAGTCGCCCGCGCCGAGGGCCCGCGCGGCCTGCACAAAATCGTATTCGCGCACTTTCAGGACCTGCGCACGAATCAAACGCGCGTAGCCAACCCAGCCAATAATGCACAGCGCGAAGATGAGTTTGTTGAGGCCCGCGCCCAGAAAAGCCACCAACGCAATCGCCAGCAGCAATCCGGGAAATGCCAGAAACACGTTGAAGATGTAGCCGGACAGAAATCGATCGATCCAGCCTCCATAGAACCCGGCAATCGAACCGATTACAGTCCCGAAGAGCGCCGAGACGGCAACCACGATAATTCCGACTTTGAGTGAAATTTGCGCGCCAAAGACAACACGCGAAAAGATGTCGCGGCCTGTCGAGTCCGTTCCGAACCAATGACTGGCCGACGGGCCGATGTAACGCATTGAAAGATTGGTGGCGCCCACCTCATGCGTCGCGATCCAAGGCGCGGACAGCGCGACGAGCACGACCATGACAACGATAACCAAACCAATGATGCTGAGTCTGCTCATGATACGCGTATCCTCGGATCCAGCCAGCGATACAGAACGTCTGTCAAAGTGTTTGCGATGATGTAGGTGGTGCTAATTGCGAGGACGCAGCCTTGCACGACGCTGTAGTCGCGTTTACCGATTCCGTCTTCCACTAACAGAAGCCCCAGTCCCGGCCAGCCGAATATCTTTTCCGTGATGATGGCGCCCGCCAGCAACACGCCGAGTTGCAGGCCCAGGACCGTCACCACCGGAATCAAGCCATTCTTGAGCACGTGCTTGTAAACAACGGTTCGTTCGCTCAGGCCTTTCGCACGGGCGGTTCGAACGTAGGGCTCGCCGAGTTCTTCAATCACTGATGAACGCACCATGCGCGTCAAAATAGCGGACAAGGCTGCCCCCAGGGTGAAAGCAGGGAGGATTATGTCGCTCCACTCAAAGCGGCCCGAAGGTGCGAGCCAGCCTAGTTTCACGGCAAAGATGTAAACGAGCATTGGACCGATGACGAAACTGGGCAGACTTATCCCCACAAGCGCAATCACGGATAGCGCGTTGTCGATCCACGTGCCACGATTCTTTCCGGCGATGACCCCCAGCGGAATAGCGATGCAGACGGCTATTAACATCGCAGTAATCGCCAGTTGAATGGTCGCGGGATAACGCTCCGCTATTAGTTCGAACACGGGCCGCTCAGTGCGGAAGGATGTGCCCAGGTCCCCTCGAAGGATCGAGCTCCAGTAATCTGCGTAACGGTTATTAAGTCCGTGCCACGCGAACTGACGCTGGCCGGTTTGATCGACGGGAAATCCAAAAAAGAAGGGTGGGCGGTCGAGGCCGTGTTTAGCGCGGAACTGGGCCAGCTGTTCGGGAGTCGCTTGCTCACCTAGCACCGCAATCGCCGGGTCGCCGGGCACGAGTTCAATCAGCAGGGTGACCAGCGAGACTACCGTCCAGACGACGAGTACGAGGAAACCAATGCGGCGCAGTACTCCGAACAGTTTCTGCTTCATGCTTGGAAGAAAGCTGAATAAATTTGGAGCGAGCGCGGATGATAGCAGATTGTGGGTGTAAGGTGTGGCTAATTAGGGGCAGTAGCCGGACCGTGAGGGAGGGCTCATCGATTCGCGCATTCGAACCCTCCTTAACCGTCGAGCTAATGCCCCACGATGTGCAAAAACAAACGTAGTCCGCTCGGATCCACTTCGCCGGCAGAGGCGGCCCCGACAACCGCACCCACCAACCTGGCAAACCCTACGGACTACGTTGTTTTGGTTGACAGCCCTCTTGAGCCCAACCAATCTCGTTGTCTGGCACAGACTTCAGTCTGTGTTGCTCCTGCGGCCAAAATGCACAGCCGCGACGCCACCGGTCAAATTTTCAAATTTCACGTCAGCAAAGCCTGCGTCCCGCATCATCGTGGCCAATTCCGCCTGGTCCGGAAAGTGCGAAATCGAGTCTGGCAGGTACTCGTAAGCACTGCGTGAACCGCTAAACCATCCACCCAGGCGCGGCAAAACGCGCGCGTTGTAAAAACCGACCATGCCGCGCAGGCCGCGCGCCGGCGTCGAAAATTCAAGCACGGCTGCCCATCCGTTTGGTTTCAGGATGCGTCGCAACTCGCGCAGTCCGTCTTCGACGCTGGAAAGATTGCGCAAGCCAAAACCGATCGTGACGGCGTCGAATGTTCCGTCGGCGAACGGAAGACGCAGCGCGTCTCCTTCTATCAGTTGAATGTCGCGCGTCTTCGCTTTCGCCAGATCCAACATCGGCCGGCAAAAGTCGAGCCCGATTATTCTCGCTTTGCTTGCTTCAAAGAACTCGATGCTCAAATCGCCGGTTCCGCATGCCACGTCCAGGACTTGTGCGTTGGCCGGCAGCAGCGGCGCTAAAGTTTTGACAACCCGTCGCCGCCATCTCCTGTCGATATTTCCCGACAACAGATGATTGAGAAAATCGTACCGCGGAGAGATTCGCGCGAACATTTCGCGCACCCGCCGAGCGTGATCTTCAGGTAAATTGTTCGCAGGTTTAGTTAAGCCCATGGCATGAGGCCGATGGTTGCAAGTGCCTTGCGATAGGTTAATAAATCCGTCAGGGTTTTTTTGCCGGCACGACAGGATCGATCGGTTTAGCTTCGGGCGCAACCGCTGATTTGATTTCGACGTTGCCGGCGAAGGTCGCCTTGAGTTGTTCAGAGTTGCCGGCGACCACCCTCGCCATCGCGACGTCTTTGAAGAGTCTGGCAGTGACGCGCTGAATATCCCCAGGCGTGAGACCGCGAATCAGAGCCGCCACAGTACTCGGACGCGCAGACTTGAAAGTATCCATGTCGAGCCAATGTGTACTCATCGTTTCCGGCTGAGAGAATTCGGTTGCCAGTCGATTCAGCATGGCCCCGCGCGCAGTTTCAAGCTCCTGAGCGGTCGGACCCGTCCGGATCAGGGACTTAATGATGTCCTGCGCCGCGGCCGCCGCTTTGGCAGCGTTGCCGGTTGGCGCGGACGCACTTAAAACGAAGATGCCGGGTAGCACATGGGCCTCGTCGCGAACAGAGACCTGGGATAAATCAGGCACAGCAGTTTTCCAACGGTCTTGGATAATTAGCGCCAGCACGTCCGCGGCGAGAGCGTCCCCGTCACCGCGTGCCAATCCCCGAATCGCGAGCCGAATTTCCGCGTTCGTTGCACCAGGGCTATCGACGACAAGCACGCGCGTGTCCGGGGCGCCCGGCTGTCGAAACGTTGCGGGAATTGTGCGATCCGATTTGCCCCAGAGTCCGAGCAATTGTCGCAGCGCGCGCATCATCCTCGACTTTTCAACGCCACCGACAACCGCGAGCGATGCATTGTCGGCATTCAAAAAACGTTCTCGCGCCAGCATCAAATCGGCGCGTTCAACTTTCGCGACACTTGCCGCGGTTCCGGTCGCGGGACGCGCGTACGGGAAATTTCCGAGCACCCGCACAGCGATCGCCTGGTCGGCCGTGTCGGCCAACGTTGCCGGTTTCGCAGACAGCAACTTGACACGGGCGGTGCGCACCGTTTCGACACTCTCAACGCCTAAATTCGTGGTCAGAACCGAGCCGCGCAAGAAGTCGATCATCCGTTCCAGACCGCTCGCTTTGCCGGCGAGCGTTATGTCAATCGCATCGTGCGTGGTCGTGACTTCCAGTCGTCCCCCGAGTTCTTCCGCCATGTACTCGCGCGTGGCTGGGTCGGGAAACAGCGCGTCGCCGAGCAGTGCCATCATCCCCTCCCTGTCGGTCAAATCGAACGCTGCGCCGGAATGAATCCTCAGCTTCAGCAATACATTCGGATTGCCCGGCTGCGGCCAATACAAAATTCGCAGGCCGTTAAGGAGCATTTCGCGTTCCGGCTCTGGTGAAGTCTGCGCTCTGGCGGTCGCCGGGCAAATTGCGGCGAGTACGAGCAGAAGCAGCATGCTGCGGCTAAGCAGCGACGATTTCAGTGTTTTGCGGGTCATTCGTTTGAAGATGCGGAACCGGGCCTTGCGGGCTCAAGCTTTAATTGTCGGACACTTCTTGTCAATCCGGAATGCGGGCAGGATGCCCGCGCTCCCACAGCCAATCTGGGATGCGGTGCCAAAGAGTTTAGATGTCGCCTAAAAGAGCGTCAACCTGTGGTAGCAAAAGCGCATCAAAGCCCTGTGCCGAAAGGCCTTGGGCGCGCTTTTCGATGTGCTGAAGCGCCGTGAGCGGGATATAATTCTGACGCCCCGAGCATTTTTCCGGGTCGGCCTCAAAGAAATTTTCGTAACTTCCGGGCGATTGGCAGTAATAACTAGTAGGAAGCAATTCCTGCAGGATCGAGCTTGTTTGGCGAATCAGGTGACAGATGAAGGGCTGCTGGCGAGCGCAGCCGGCGGCGACACGACCGCATTTCAGATCCTGTACGAACGGTATCGCGACCCGATCTTCCGCTTTGCGTATCGGTTATTGGGATCGGCCGAAGCCGCTGAGGACGTCGCGCACGACTGCTTTTTGAGTTTGATAAAAGAGCCCAGCCGGTTTGATTCGAACCGCGCGTCGCTGCGGACGTACATCTATGCGACGGCGCGTAACCTGGCGGCGAAGCGTTACCACAGCTTTGGACGTGAGACGGCGATCGACGAACTGGCGGACGAACCGGCAATGGCCGAGCGGCATGCACCAGTAGCGCGGCTGCTCGATCAGGAGTTGGCTTCAGAGGTGCAGCAGGCGATTGCCAGCCTGCCGCCGCTTCAGCGAGAGGCTTTGGTCCTTTTTGAGTACGACGAGTTGTCGCTGGCTGAGATTGGCGAGGTGGTCGGGGCTGACGCTAACGCGGTGAAGCAGAGGCTTTTTCGGGCGCGCGAGAAGCTTCGCGTCAGGCTTGAAAGATATTTCCGGATCGGTCGCGAAGCTGCTACATTGAGGCGGGCGTAAGCGTTACCAGACGCGCCTGCATGAGCGACGGAGTTTTATGATGAATGATTTTGACGGTAAGTTCATGCAGGACGAAGACCTGAAGGATTTACTTCGGCTGTGGAGAGTCCCCGAAACTCCCGCGTCCTTGGACAACCGTGTGGCGGCTACTTATCAACAAAGTACCAGCCAAACGGCGTCCGTTCCAGCACTTTATTCCCAGCGGGATAGCGAGGTAGTAAACATGAAATTTTGTAACACTTGCCAGGAAGAATTCGCTGACAGGTTTAGCTTCTGTCCGGTTGACGGCACGCCTTTAAGCGCAGCGCCTGTCGCCGCCATTCAGCCTGCTCCGGCCGAAACGGTTTCCCCGGTTGAGGCAGTGACGGCAGCGCCGGCGGTTTTCGCAGTCCCGGCGACTGTTTCGGCGGCACCCTCAGCAGTTGCCCCCGGCAACATCGGCGAATTTCACCTGACAATCCTGGAAGACAGCGGATTGCTATCGCGACTCGCGGGCGAGTTAGGGAACGTGGCGCACAACTATCAGTTGACCTGGCCAGATTTCAAGCGTGATCCGTTTGGTTTCGTAAAGCGTTCGTTCCAGGGCTACGGCAAGATGGCCGGCAAGTTCTTCTCCAGCCGCGACGTGGTTATCGCTTCGGTGCTTTCCATCGTTTCACTGGCGGTCATAGTTGGTGCAATTTTCGTCCTCGACAAGACTCAGGGCGACGGCGGCCCGTCGCGTCGCACAATCGCCATCGTTTCGGTGGTTGGGTTTTGCGCGCTGCTGGCGATTTTTGCGTCATGGCTCAGCAAGGACCGCGGCGCTGCCGTGATGGGCGCCAAGCCGTCTGATTCGCGCAACGTCCTTTCTGGTATCGTCGCGGCCTTCGCGGTGCTGTTGCTGCTCGTGGGCGGCATTGTTGTCCTCGACAGGCGTCAACAAGCAGCGGCGGCTGCCGCTGCTGAAGACGAGGTCGAGCTGACGCACATGATTTCGGAAATACCGAACGAACAGCCCACGCCCGACGAAGGAAACGCGGGCATGGCCAAGGGAAGCGGCGGCGGCAGCAAAGCCGAGAAGATTAAGCCGGGCGGCGGCGGTGGCGGTGGCCGCGAGCAACAGCAACCTGCGTCCATGGGAAAACTCCCGCAGGCATCTTTGACCATCCCGCAGGTGTTGCCTCCGAATCCGAATCCTCCGCCGATTAAGAATCCATCTTTGCCGATGCCGGCGACGCTCGATGCCGATCCGGTTCTATTTCCACCGGACACTCGTAATCTGGCGTACGGCGATCCGAAGTCGAAATCGACTACGCTTTCGTCAGGTCCCGGCTCTGGCGGTGGAATTGGTCAAGGCCAGGGAGGCGGCGTTGGGCCTGGATCGGGTGGCGGTTACGGCCCTGGTGAAGGCGGCAACACTGGCGGCGGTCCGCGTCGTGAAGGCGGCGGCGGCCCGGGCGGTGGCGGCGGCGGCACCGACTACAACCGAATCTTCCGCAGCAGCGAAGTGAGCAGCCGCGCCCGCGTGCTGTCAAAGCCTGAACCGTCGTACACGGAAGCAGCGCGCAAGAACCAAATCACGGGCACCGTCGTGTTGCGAGCCGTGTTTTCGTCCAGTGGCGCCGTCACGAACATCTCCACGATTCGCGGTTTGTCGGATGGCTTGACCGAACGAGCGATTGCCGCGGCGAAACAAATCAAGTTCGTTCCGGCCCAGAAAGATGGGCGTCCTGTCTCGATGTGGATGCAGCTGGAATACAACTTCAATCTGTACTAAGAGCGCGCGCATCCTTGCGTGCGGTACGGCGGCATCTTGCCGACCTTATTAAAAACGACTAGAGGCGGGACTGTCCCGCCTCTTTTCATTTGGAGTTGCGCGATCAAGTCAGGACCACCTGCGTGAGCAGGTGGGTTTAAGCGGGCAACATTAGTTTGAGCGGTTTGACCCATCCGCTGACGCGGATGGTACTGACCTCATGGCGCGGGCACTAGCGCCGTCAAGCCGGCGCACGCCAAATCAGCCGCTTCGTTCCACCACCCGCTTTATTCTCTCCACACCTTCCCGCAAGCGATCCAAAGAAGTCGCATACGAGATTCGAATGAAGCCATCGGCGCCGAAGCCTGCTCCGTCCGTTACAACCGTGTGCTCTTTTTCAAGCAACTCGTTCATGAAATCGGCCGAAGACTTAAGTGTTCCTTTCAGGCAGCCCCGCACATCCGGGAAAGCATAGAACGCGCCTTCGGGACGCGGGCATCGAAGTCCGGGAATTTCGTTCAGCGCATTCAGCAGCCATTCGCGGCGTCGCGTGTACTCTGAGAGCATGGCCGCGACTGATTCCTGGGGGCCGTTGAATGCTTCAGTGGCCGCGGCCTGCGCAATGGAAGTCGTGTTGCTGGTCGAATGCCCCTGCACTTTCAGCATGGCGCGCGTCCAGTCGGCGTTTGCCAGCGAGTAGCCAACGCGCCAGCCGGTCATCGCATAAGTCTTGGAAAACGAACCGGCAATGCAGAGCCGGCGACGCAGCTCTGGTCGCAAAGATGCCGCGCTGAAAACCTTGTTCGGTGGATAGACGAAGCGCAGATAGCATTCGTCCGAAATGGCGTAAGCATCATGCTCGGCGATGATTTCGAGAATGCGCTCGAATTCCTCAGGCGGAATGATGCGACCGGAGGGATTCGACGGTGAGTTCAAAATGATCAGCTTCGTCTTGGGCGTAATGGCGTCGCGGACCATGTCAGCCGTCAGCACAAAATCGTTCTCTTCAGTCTCGATAAAAACAGACTTCCCACGCGCGAACGTGACGATCTCGGGAAACGTAACCCAGTAGGGCTTCGGAATCAGGACCTCGTCGCCGGGATCGATCAGGCAAACGACGGCATTGAAGACCGCCTGCTTGCCTCCGGCGGTTGCCATCACTTCGTTGCGTTCGTACGTCGCGTTGAATTCGCGTTGATAGAAGTCGATGATCGCTTGCTGAAGTTTCCGCGTGCCGGCCGTCGGCGTGTACTTCGTCTGTCCCGCGCGCATCGCTTCGACTGCGGCATCTTTGATGTTCTGCGGCGTGTCGAAGTCCGGTTCGCCGGCTCCGAGATCGACAACATCAACGCCTTCCGCGCGCATAGCTTCCGCAGCCTGCATCGCGGCGAGCGTCGAAGACGCTTTCATCTCACCGACGCGTTCTGAAACTGGAAACTTGGAACCAGCAGTTGTGGCCATCATGATCTTTGCGTTCCTTTGCGGCTTGGCGCCTTGGCGAGAACCTCTTTCACGCCAAGACGCAAAGGCGCAAAGCTACGCGAAGAAAATCATTTCTTTTCACGCATCCTTTGTTCCACCAACGGTGGGACGAGCCCATCAATCTCGCCCCCCAGCTGAAAAACTTCCTTAACTAGTCGCGAACTGACGTATGAGTAAGCCTCGGCCGGCATCATGAACACAGTCTCGAGACTCGGCTCGAGCCGCCGGTTCATCAAAGCCATCTGCAACTCGTACTCATAATCTGAAATCGCGCGAATGCCGCGCACAATCGCGTGCGCTTTGCGTTCGGCGGCATAGTGAACCAGTAATCCTTCGAAACTCTCAACCACAACTCTGCAGTCACCCTGCTCAATGTCTTTGAGCACGGCGGTCAGAATCTCGCGGCGCTCCTCGACTGAGAAGAAGGGCGTCTTGTCGGGATTGACCAGAATGGCAACGATGATTTCGTCGAACAGTTTACAGCCGCGTTGAATGATGTCGAGGTGACCGTTGGTGACGGGGTCGAACGAGCCGGGATAGATGGCGCGGCGCATGAGCGAAGATGGTAAATCCTAAACCGTAAATAGAAAAGGCTACGCGGGGTAGTAGGTCATTTTCACTGTTGAACGCTTGAGGGAAAAAGCGGAAACCCGTCATCGGGAAACATCCGACCTTGCGCTAACTCGTATTCATCTTCACCCAACCATTCGGCGGCTTCGTCGTAGGTAGCTCCATGGAAAACGACCTTGTTATTACTGAGCGGATCAAAGACAAGAACATGCCCGGGATGCTCCACGTCTGGGACGGCAATCAGCAACCAAACAGGCAAGAGATCGTATTGCGGCCTGAGATCACTTCCGGGCGTGTACCAAACCTCGAACCAACGATCTTCTCTTGTTCCCACGGTGGGCTAGTCTACCAGAGCAACAATGTCGTCGATAGACCAGAGTCGCCGGTTACGTTGACAGCTTAGCCATGCAATGTTTCAATAGCCGTTGATAAAAACGTGGTGAGTTAAGGCGACTTGCGGCCACGTAAAACAATCCGCTAAACAGCTCGGCGAGTCTTTCAACCGCTGCTTTCTAAAAGGTTCAAAGAAAGGCCCCGCGTTGTTGGCAGCGCGGGGCTTTTTAATTTTTATAGGACCTATGAGTCATATAGGCCCTAACGACTTATGAGCGATTTTCTCGAAACTCTAAAAGAGCGCATCGTCGTCTTTGATGGCGCGATGGGCACCAACCTGCACGCGCAGGACCTGACCGTCGATGATTACGGCGGCCCGCAGTTCGAAGGCTGTCCGGAGCATCTGCTGATAAGCCGTCCTGACGCAGTCGAAAACGTTCACGCGGGATTTCTCGAGGTCGGTTGCGACGTAGTCGAAACAGATTCGTTCGGCGGCGCCTCAATCGTGCTGGCGGAATATCAGATCGCGCACCTGGCTTATGACTTGAACGTGAAGGCGGCCCAACTCGCCAAACGCGTCGCCGCAGATTTCTCGACCAAAGAAAGACCGCGTTGGGTAGCGGGTTCCATGGGCCCGACGACGAAACTGCCGACCCTCGGTCACATTTCGTTCCTAGACATGAAAGCGTCGTATCGGGAACAGGCACGCGGACTGCTCGATGGCGGCGCTGACTTGCTGATTGTCGAAACCTGCCAGGACATTCTGCAAACCAAATCAGCGCTGGCGGCCATCTTCGAAGAGTTCGAATCGTCAAAGCGGCGCGTGCCGGTGATTGCGCAGGTCACGATCGAAGCCTTCGGCACGATGCTGATGGGGACCGAAATCGGCGCCGCGCTCACCGCGATCGAGCCTTTTCCGATCGACGTCATCGGCATGAACTGTGCGACCGGACCGCAACAGATGGCTGAGAACGTTCGCTATCTTTGCCAGAATTCGAAATTCCCGGTGTCCGTCATCCCCAACGCAGGCATCCCCGAAAACGTTGGCGGTCACGCAGTCTTCAAAGAATCGCCCGAGTCTTTATCCAAAGACCTGGCGCACTTTGCACGTGACTTTGGCGTGAGCATTGTCGGCGGCTGTTGTGGCACCACGCCGGCGCACTTGAAGGCGGTCGTTGACGCGGTGAAGGATTTGACGCCGCTGAAACGGGACGTGCCGCGCACCGCCGCCGCGTCGTCAATATTCATGCAGCAGCCCTACCGGCAGGACACTTCGTTTCTGATCATTGGCGAGCGCGTAAATGCCAGCGGTTCGAAGAAAATGCGTGACTTGCTGAACGCCGAAGACTGGGACGGCCTGGTTTCGCTGGCGCGCGAACAGGAACGGGAAGGCGCGCACGTCCTCGACGTCAACGTTGATTTCGTGGGACGCGACGGCGAGAAAGACATGCATGAGCTCGCTTCGCGACTGGTCACGAACGTCAAGATTCCTTTGATGTTTGACTCGACTGAGTGGCAGAAGATGGAAGCAGGCCTGCAACACGCGGGCGGCAAATGCATTCTGAACTCGACAAACTACGAGGACGGCGAGCCGCGCTTTGCAAAAGTTCTGGATCTGGCGAAGGAGTACGGCGCCAGCGTTGTGGTCGGCACCATCGACGAGGAAGGAATGGCGCGCACGGCCGAAGGTAAATTCAACATCGCGAAGCGCGCTTTCGAGCAGGCGACGGAGAAATACGGAATTCCCGCTGATGACATTTTCTTTGACCCGCTGGCGCTGCCGATTTCCACCGGTATTGAAGAGGATCGCCGCAACGCTGCGGAAACGATCGAAGGAATCCGCCGGATTAAAGCTGAGCTTCCCGGTGTCTTCACCATTCTGGGAGTCTCAAATGTTTCGTTTGGATTAAACCCGGCCTCGCGCATCGTGCTTAATTCAGTCTTTCTTCATGAGGCCGTGGCCGCGGGTCTGGACTCTGCGATCGTCAACGCCAGCAAGATCGAGCCGCTTAACCGGATTGAAGAGCGCCAACTGAAAGTCGCGCTCGATCTGATATACGACCGGCGCGAATTCAATGGGGATGTGTGCACCTACGACCCGCTCACTGAGTTCACCAAGCTCTTCGAAGGCGTCACCACGAAATCAAAGAAGAAGGAAGCGCGCGGAGAAACCGTCGAGGAACGCCTGAAATATCACATCATTGACGGCGAGAAGCTGGGACTGGAAGACAATTTGAAGCTGGCGCTGGAGCAATACTCAGCGCTCGACATCATTAACAACATTCTGCTGGAAGGAATGAAGGTCGTCGGCGATCTCTTCGGCAGCGGGCAGATGCAGCTTCCGTTTGTACTGCAGTCGGCCGAAGCGATGAAAGCCGCAGTGCGCTTTCTCGAGCCTTTCATGGAAAGGAAAGGTGGCGCGACTTCGAAGGGCGTGATGGTTTTGGCGACCGTCAAAGGCGACGTACACGACATCGGCAAGAACCTGGTCGATATTATCCTGACGAACAACGGCTATCGCGTGATCAATCTGGGCATCAAGCAGACGATTGACGCGATTCTCAGCGCGCACGAAGAGCACAAGGCCGATGCGATCGGCATGAGTGGGCTGCTGGTCAAATCGACGCTCATCATGAAAGAGAACCTTGAAGTGATGAACGAGCGCGACATCAAGGTCCCGGTTGTGCTCGGCGGCGCCGCGCTGACACGTCGTTATGTCGAGGATGATTTGAAGTCGCTTTACAAGGGCACACTTTATTACGCGCGCGATGCCTTCGCCGGTTTGCATACGATGGACAAGCTGATGTCCGGAGAAGTGGCACAGACTTCAGTCAGTGATTCGAACGGTGACCACAGACTAAAGTCTGTGCCACAGGAAGAAGAAGTACTGATTGGTGAGGAAGCTAAACTCGGCATCCGCAAACCTGCGCGTGTTCGCGCTTCGGGTCCGAGCAGCGACACGACGCATACCACGCGCTCTCAGGTCGCCACTGACGTCGCGATTCCCGAGCCACCGTTCCTCGGTTCGCGCGT
>DASUTF010000058.1:0-11225 GCA_036374695.1 Pyrinomonadaceae bacterium | reverse complement strand
GATGCCGACTTGCTTACGAGCGAAGGCCGGGACGCAACGGGACTTAAAAAATTTACCGGAGCGCCTGAAGAGTGTCTGATTCAGGAAGTAGAAGTTTTCGGCGCCGATTCGCAGCGACGCATCTCCATTCGCGGCGAAGCCAGCACAATAAACGTAGAAACGTCACCTGAAGCCGGAGAGGTCCGCATTCACGTTGCCAAAGCGCGCGGTTGACCAAATAGTCTTAAACCTGTGTCACATGATACCGACAGGTGGCGGTCAGCCTTCTTTTTTCTCGAATCGATTTCCTGGTAGTGAGCCTCGATGCTGGGTCAAGTTCGCACGTTCCGCTGTCCGAACTGCAACGAGATGATTAGCGATCGAATGAAAGAGTGTGCTTACTGCGCTGTACCACTCGACGCCGCGATCGTGGAACTCGTAGCGGAGAGGCAGGAAAAAGCCAATCGAGCCTACAGCGATGCAAGCTTTCTCAAAACATCAGCGATGGCGATGTTTGTTTTTCTGGGGATCAGCTTCATTCCGTTGCTCGGGCTGGCTTACTACGCTTTTGTGATCACGTTTGTGGCGGTGCTGGTTCTGCTGGTTCGTTGGCAGGGAAGGTTCGGGCAATTAGTTACAAACGATGAAGACTACAAACTTGCAAAACGATCCAGGACCATTACTCTGATCCTTTGGCTGATCGCCATCCCAATTGGATTTCTGGCGAGACCCCTTTTTGATCTGCTACTCGCCGAATTTCTGTAAGTCAGATCAACCGGCGCGGCGGTCACTACCGCTGCGGTCACACTCCAGTTACAATCTGCTCCATGAGGAAAACAATCGCTTCCGTTTTCGCAATACTTCTGTTTTTCGTGATCGCACAAGCGGCGCCGCAGACGATGCGGCTCGACTATTTCCACACCGGCGACGCCAAACACGAAACGTTCAGTTTTGATCGCGTAGTCATCGAGCCTTTGCCCTGGCCCGGCGACATGACAAAAACGATCGACCCGACCGATTACGGCAAATACTTTTTCGAAGTGCGCGACGCAAAGACGAACCGCGTGCTGTATTCACGCGGCTTCGCGTCGGTCTACGGCGAGTGGGAAACGACCGATGAAGCAAACAAAATCATGCGCACGTTCAGCGAGTCGCTGCGGTTTCCCGCGCCGGATGCGCCGGTCGAAATAGTCCTCAGAAAGCGCGACACAAAGAACAAATGGCACGACGCCTGGAAGTTCTCGATCGATCCAAAGGACATGTTTATCGATCGGTCGAAGCCAAGCGCGCCCGCGCGTTTAATTCCAATTCAGCGCATGGGCGATCCGGCAACGAAAGTCGATCTGCTTTTGCTGGGTGACGGTTACACGGCGCGCGAGCAAGGGAAGTTCGTCGCCGACGCGCGCCGGATGATAAAAGTGCTGTTTGAGACTTCGCCTTTCAAAGAGAATCGCACGGCCTTTAACGTCTGGGGTCTCTGTCCGCCCGCGGCGCAGTCAGGTATTTCGCGGCCGTCAACCGGCATCTATCGCGATTCGATTTCGACATACGACGCGTTCGGTTCTGAACGCTACATCCTGGCCTTCGATAATCAGCGGCTGCGCAAGGTCGCGCAGTTTGCGCCATACGAATTCATCGAAGTCCTGGTGAACGGACGGACGTACGGTGGCGGCGGAATCTTCAATCTCTACAGCACGGTCGCCGTCGACAACGCGTTCGCCGCTTACGTGTTTGTACACGAATTCGGCCATCACTTCGCGGCTCTGGCTGACGAGTACTACACGTCCCCGGTTGCGTACGCGCCGGCAACCGAACGCGTCGAGCCCTGGGAGCCGAACGCCACGGCGCTGCTCGATAAGAAGAACTTGAAGTGGAGAGATCTGGTCGATGCGGACACGCCGCTTCCGACGCCCTGGAGCAAGGAAGAATTCGAAGCTTACTCGCGGCAATACAGCGCGCGTCGCGCACAGCTTCGCAAAGAGAACCGGCCGGAAGCCGAGATGGAAGCTCTCTTCCGCGAAGATCGTCGCATGGTCGACGCGATGATGCAGCGCGAGAAATACCTCGGTCGCGTGGGTGCATTTGAAGGCGCGATGTACGAAGCGAAGGGCTTTTACCGGCCGCAGGTAGACTGCATCATGTTTTCGCGCACAAATTTCTTCTGCAAGGTTTGCAAGCGGGCGATTGAGCGGATAATACGGTTGTATGCGTGAAGCGTAGACATCAATCTTTTAGCACATCGCAGTGATCATCTGTCGTGGTTGGCCCTTCGCCCTAGAATGGTCAAACCAGTGTCGAACACCAGGTCTTTCGCCAACGCGCTCCTCCGCTTCAAGAGATCAATGTATACCCCGGGGATAAAATCCTCGCGCGGCGTTCCGTTCACATGAAAAAGCTTCTCGGTGGGGAAGTTGACGCCGATCCTTGTGTGCGGCAGTGTGATTTGTGAGGTTGCTCCAACTAAGCCAGCCATGCGCGTACCCACAATCGTGGCTCTTTTGATCCCGTTCATGCCAACGGCAATCCCTTCGCCCATGCTGCCGGTCCAGTGACTCACCAAGACGACTACGCGAGCGGTATACGTAAATTGACCGCGCGGTGAAACTAATTCTAACCAACTCCTCGTCGTTCCATAGAGACGCTCTTCCGCAGGGATGCTGTGTTTCTGATATGGCATTTCCCGACTAATGAACCGCCCCATAATCCCCCTGGCGACAGTTGTGTTACCGCCGCTCGGTGTATCCCGCAGATCGAGGATTAGCCCTCGCGTCGTTCTCAGCGCCGCGAGCGCCTCGTCGAATTCCTTGATTAGTTCTGTGTTGCCGAGTGAGTTGTGGATCCTGATGTATCCGATTGCGCCCGCGAGACGACGAAATTCAAGTAGTGAATCACTGTTCGGTTGCCGGTTCGAAAGCTGATCTTCGAGTAAGACTCTCCGGCGTGTGTGATCGGCGAGAACCTCAATGCGCCTGGACTCGTTATGACGACCGGCCAGGAGCGCTCGAAGCGCCCAGTTCCTGGCGGCCTGATCTACTCTTGTCAACGACCTCCCCAGCCGCCGGCTAGTCGCCTCATCGACCGTGACACCGTTAAGACTTAGAACCTGCATTCCGGCCCGCAACCCCGCCTCTTCCGCCCGAGAGCCGGGTCGTACCTCAGTGATGACTGCGACTGAACCTCTCCACTCGGCCCAGAGGTCTGCGCCCGATGGCACTAAGCGGGGAGAAGACGCTGTGTTTGTGTTGAGGTGAGTATGGAAGTCATAGAGTTCTTCCAACACGGCTTCGATAAACTGAATGAAATCGCCGTTGGTGTTTACGCTCCTGATTCGGGGGCGGTAGATTTCCCGCACCCGCTTCCAGTCAGTCGCTTTCTTATCGAAGTAGGCGTAATCCTCTGAGATGTTTTGCCACAGGTAGTCGAAGTCGGCCTCGTATTGTTGTCGGGTGAGCGTTGACTGCGCAACGGCCGTGTTCGTGGGGGACAAGCACAGCAGCAAAATCAGTACAGAATATTTGACTGCCTGAAATTCCATTCTGTTGAGAGACTTTACATACTAAGTACAATGCAGCCAAACAGAAATCTTTATCGCGATCAAAATAAGCCGTAGGCTTTCATACATCGTTATCCTGCTTACCAACCTATGGGTGTTCTGGGTGAAGAAGTTCGGTGAGGTATTACCGCATTGTCGGAGTGATCCGGTCGCTACCACCACCCCACGTGGGATGCCCGCGCGGGGACCCCGGTCCGCTCGCGGTTCTGACTCCGCGCCGCATCCTCTGGATCGTCGTTCGGCGGTGCGAACGGGGCGCTCAGTCGCTGGAGTATCGCCCCAGCGACTTGTGAGGCGCTCGCCTGCACGGTGTTTACCGGCTCCCCGAAGTGCTCATCTTCGTGTGACGCCACACACGCGCGCGCTTTTCCTACGCTCCACGAAACAGCGCGAGGGCGGCCGTGCCGGCTCCTGGCGTCGAGCCGCTCGAGGATCGTCGCCATATCCGCTCGCAGGCAGAACACGCGGACATTCGGGTCGAGGGATTTCAGCCCCGCCACGACTTCATCGAAGTACTCACGGTGGCTGAAGGTCATGGGCACGATTACCGCGTCGGTAGTAACTGCCTGGAACAACCGGACGCCGGTGATAACCGACCTTCGCCACAGGTCGATGTCCTGGAAGTCATCAGTTCCGGCTCCACGAAGCCTTATCCACCTCGGCAATCGCATCAGAATTGAGCCGGCCCATTCCGGGTTATAGACCAAACTTCGGGGGACGCGGCGGCGGAGAAGGCGCGCGACGGTGCTCTTCCCAATTCCGAATGAGCCATTGATTAGGATGATCATTCCCAAGCTCGAAAAGCGAACCGGCGCGAACGTCAGGGTTGACGCGCGGGCCGACGCCTGTGCGTGTAATAAACCCTGCACTGATTGACCGGCGTCCCGTCGTCCGTCTCCAAATTGTAGCTGACTCGTATCCGGTACCAGCCGGTTTTAGTGAAGATCGGTTCGTCGTCAGTGCTGACGCGGCCCTTCGCTTCTGTCGTGACAATCTTTAACTGTCTAAGCTTCTCGAAGGCATACCACTTGGCGGTCGTGGCTTCGTCATTCGGCTCCCACGACCGTAACCAAAAGAACTTACCGTCAGGGCCAAGGATAGCCAGGTCTCTGCCGTGTGGGACTGACATATAAAGCGTGAGTGTGTCACCCAGCCAGAGCCTGGCAGGTGAGCACCTCAAGCTCACCTTACGTGTTAAGTCTCTGGCCGGAGGTTGCGGCTTAGTGTCTTGCCCGAGCGCATTAACTCCGGCAAGTGGCGTAAGGATGCTCAACGTTAGGGCGGATAAGAAGCGTTTCATAAACAGTCCTTTCGCTGGCAAAACATGAACCACAATGTCACTCACGGACCAGGTGTGTAAGGTTTGTCGTCGACCAGCACACCACCATCACGGATACTGTCTACGCGGTACAGCTTCCAGCCTTCCGCAGTCTTTTTCCAGGTCTCGCGCTGCACCACGGCGCTTTCGACCTTATGTAAGGTTCCATCTGGAAAGCGTTGCATCCGAACAGTCCGTTGAGCTATGTCTGCGCTCGCCACATCGCCGTCCACCTCAATCGTTCCGATTTGATTATCCTGTGAGATGAAATGGTCGATCCGATCGAGGAAGAGTCTGGTGCGCGTCTCCATGTCAGCCCGCGTGTTTACTCTGCCGTCCGGCGTGATCGTGTGAAAGTTTTCGGTGCGTAAAGCCATGATTGCCGCCACATCCCTTGCTCTAAACGCAGCCATGTTGCGGGCGTACCAGTCCTCGATCGCCTTACGCACGGGTTTGGACTTGTCGCGCGTTATCGTCTTACCGTCTTTATCTTTTTCTTTACGTTGGTCCTGTGACACCGGCGCCCGATCACTCAGTGATTGGGCGACAAGCGGTGGCGAGCAGGTAACTACGAGAGCAAAACCTAGAAGTTGAAAAATACTTTTCATTTGTTGCCCTCCGAACGCCCGACTAAAATTCGGTCTTGATTACCGATTCACGTTCGCCTTGATCGTAAGATCGGCCCGCACGGGCCCGAGCGGTGTTACCAAAGCAATCCTCAGTGGCAGGTGCCGGGAATCATCACCCACCCAAACTCGCAGTTGCAGCCGATCAGCCGTGCCGTCGTCGCTGGTTAAAGTCAGCAGCAGCGCGGGAACCTTTTGACCATTAAGCTCGATCGTTTCGCGCTTTTGCGCGGTGACAAATAAAGTGCGGGGCTGATTAATCGCGAGAATTGAAATCGCTTGTCGCTTCGGCTGTGACAAAGCGGTCGAGGGCGGCGATAAATCGAACGTGCGAATCGCGTAGAGCAGGGAAATTAAGTCGTGCGTGCCCACCGGGATCTCGATTCGCTTGCGATCGTCGGTCGTCACGGCGCCGCGATCCTGATCGATGTTGTAGCCGCGCGTGCTGCGCCAGGTGCCTTCCGCCAAACTCATCTCCGTGCGAAACGGAAGCAACGTTTCCGGATCCACGTAGGATGAAATCTTGTCGTTGACGTAAAACACGCGCGCACCCGCGTTCGTCGTCTGCGCAGTCGCCGTCAGCAATAAACCATCACGATTGAAATAACGCCCGCGCGCTGCGACGGAAAAACTTGCCGACCCAACGGCCTCGGCTGTCGCTCCAAAAAACACCTGATAGTTCAATTGTTCGCCGACATTGAACGGGAGGTTCAAACGAGTTGCGGACGCTGGTGTGGTCGGGCCCGGGACTGGCACCAACGCTCGACCGTCAGAGGGTGGAACGACTCTCTGTGGCGTAGGTGTCGCTGCCGGCGGTGGCGTCGTCAAGTGCGACGAGGCCAGCTCCGCGCGAATCTCTCCCTCCTTGTGTTTCGTCGTGACCAGCACCGGCACGTGCCATTCATCCTCCGTCAGATAGACGCGAATGTTTGTAAGCGGTCCCGAACCGGCACTCACGCGCGCGACGAGCGTGTTGAATGAACCAACATTGGTCTTGATCAACTGGCGGCCGATAATTTTGACGTCGGCCTCGTAATCCTGCGTGTCGTTGCGCACGTTAATTGAAAACGAAACGCCTTCCGACAAGGGCATCGCGCGCAAGCGATAAACGGCGGACAGCAAGTCGTACGTGCCGGGAAATCCGCCCACGCGCAACTTTCCGGGAATCGCTTCAGTCCCCGCCGGCTGGTTGTATTCGCTTGACGCTTCAGTGGCGCGGCCGGCTTCGCGCACAACGGTTTGCGAGCGATAAGGTAAACCAGTCGCGGGATCGATGTAGGTCGTGTAATCGTTGTTAAGCGAGAGCAGCGCCACATTGACTATGCCCGACGTCTCGACATGCGCGCGGAGCTCGATGCCTTCGCGATCGAAGTATTGGCCCCGGCCGGCGACCAACATCTCGACATGCGCGGCGCTGACGAACTGTGCGAACGAGATGTTGTAAGTTAGCCGCTCGCCGACGCGATACACCGTCGCATTGAATGGAACAGCTGCGGCTTCCGGCTTTTGCTGTGCGTTTACATTTGTGAGCGTCAGGACCAGGGAGGCCAGGCACACTGCGATTCGTGAGAAGGTGACTCTTCGATGCACGTTCGCATGATAAGAGACAGGTGAGGGGTGGCGCAACGTCATTCCTAATCAACGCTTTGCGGCGGACTTTGTTCCGGAGGATGGGCCACAGATGAACACAGATTTTCACGGATAAGAAAATGCAACTCAACCAGTACTGATCCGTGTATGTGCATCGGTGGCTAATGCTCAGTCAATAAGCGCTGCGGTCATGTCAGTTACAAAGCGGCGCGCTGCCTCAACTCGATGAACGGCCGCGATAATAGGCCTGCCGACGACAATATAATCAGCTCCGGCACGCACAGCTCCAGCGGCAGTCATCGTCCGGCGCTGATCGTCAGCAGCATCGCCGGCAGACCGGATGCCAGGCGTCACGATCAGGAAGTTCTTTTGAGGCACCACCGCCCGGATGAGTTCGATTTCCTGCGGCGAGGCGACCACGCCAGCCAACCCGCTGTCGGCGGCGGCGCGAGCGAAGTGGGTCACAATCTCTTTTGCGGCCCTGTCGATACCAATCTCCCCGAGCGTTTTGTCGTCAATGCTGGTCAGCAGTGTCACCGCGATGACCTGCGGCCTTTCGATACCTTCGCGTAGCGCAGTCTCAGACACCGCCTCGGCGGTGCGCTTCATCATTTCCATTCCGCCACTCGCGTGTACGTTGAAGATTGAAACGCCCATCCGGGTCGCTTCGACGCCGGCGGCCGCGACTGTGTTGGGAATGTCGTGGAATTTCAAATCGAGGAAAATTTTGCCGCCCTTCGCCACAATCTCGCGCACGATGTCGGGTCCCGCGGCGGTGAACAGCTGCGAACCGACCTTGAACATTCCCGCGACATGGCGCAATTCTTCGAATAGCGCCAGCGCGCGGTCGGCAGTCTCAACATCCAGGGCAACGATTAATTTGTCTTTTCCTGTGTCAGTCACATTAACGTCCCATCAGATATGACTTTTATGTAGCCCAGGCGTTTACGCCTGGGGACACAAAAGCACCAATTTAAATTAGCCTCCTTCAGGAGGCTTTCGCCGCGATGCCTTTCGGAGTTTGCAAGCCCCGTAAACGGGGCTAAATATTCTCGTTTCGTGCCTTTCCCCAGGCGTAAACGCCTGGGCTAGATAAAATTCCCTTTGTCGATTCTCACAGTGCCTCACATCCTACTGCTTCATCCAGCGACACGAACCCTTCTCTGGAAACGATCTGACGCAAACCTTCATTGATCCGGCGCGCGATACTCGGCCCTTCGTAAATGAAGCCCGTATAGATTTGAATCAGACTCGCGCCTGCGCAAATCTTTTCCCAGGCGTCCTTCGCGGTGAACACTCCACCAACTCCAACGACGGGCATTGTTCCATTGGTCAGACGATAAATCATTCGAATGACCTCGTTCGAGCGATTGCTGAGTGGCGCGCCGCTCAAACCGCCCTCGCCGATCTCAGCGACCCGCGTCCTGGATGTCTGCAGTCCCTCGCGGTTAACGCTCGTGTTCGTCGCGATGATACCTGAGACTTTGTTCTCCTGCGCGACCGCGATGATGGCCCGGAGCTCATCTTCGCTGAGGTCGGGCGCGATTTTCACCAGCAGCGGGCGCGGCGCAGTCAGCGAATACTTTTCCGCAAGTTCGCGGTTGCGACGCTGCAACGATGTCAGCAGATCGTTCAGCAGGTCCGGCTGCTGCAATTCACGTAACTGCGGCGTATTGGGCGAGCTGACATTCACGGCGATGTAATCCGCGATTTCGTAAACGATTCCGAATGTCTTCAGATAATCGGGAACCGCTTTTTCGACGGGGACGCTGCGCGATTTGCCGATGTTGATTCCGAGTACGCAATCAGCCCGGTGCTCTTTCAGGTTCTTCACGACCTGCTTCGCGCCAATATTGTTGAAGCCGAGCCGATTGATCAGCGCCCGATCCTTCGGCAGGCGAAAAATGCGCGGCTTCGGATTGCCGGGCTGCGCTTCGCTCGTCACAGTTCCGACTTCAATAAATCCAAATCCAAGTGCGCTCAAAGCATCGGTAGCTTCACCGTTCTTGTCGAAACCCGCAGCGATGCCGACCGGGTTTGAAAAAGCCAACCCGAACCGTTTCAGTTTGCCAAATGGCCCTCGTTTGTAACGCTTTTCGGCTGCCTTGCGAACGGCTTCCAGGCGCAACGTTCCCGACAGCGATGACAAAGCGAAGTGGTGCGCCGTCTCTGCCGGCAGGCTAAAGAGAATGGGACGGACGATGGAACTGTAGAGTGACAAGTGACGAGTGACGAGCCGGAAGCGAAGTTTAGCTTGTCACTGCTAACTTGTCACTTGTGATTGTCGTCCTGTACTGCGCTAATTTGGCTTGGCGATCCTTTGCGTTTTTGCGTGAACTGCCTGTTTCGAGCGAATAAGTCTCACGCCAAGTCGCAAAGACGCAAAGAAACGCAAAGTAGAGCACTAACTGTGTCACCGTCGCTTGTCACCTGTCGCTTGCCTTGTTACTATCTGACGCCGGTGGAATTCACTGAAAAGGCCCGCATCATGGACGACGCGCGAATCAATCGCGCGCTTGCCCGACTCGCTTCTGAAATCGTCGAAGAAAATCATGGCTTAACGGATCTGGTTTTGGTCGGAATCCGCCGTCGCGGTGTGCCTTTGGCGAACCGGATCGCCGACAAAATCGCGGATCTCGAAGGCACGCGTCCGCCGGTTGGCATCCTCGACATCACTCTGTATCGCGACGATCTTTCGACGGTCGGCGCGAAGCCGATCGTCAGCGGCACTGAATTGCCGGGTGACATTGAGAACCGCACGATCGTTCTGGTTGACGACGTGCTCTACACCGGACGCACGGTGCGCGCGGCGCTGGATCAGCTGATCGATTTCGGGCGGCCGCGACGCGTGCAACTCGCCGTCCTGGTCGATCGCGGCAACGAACATCGCGAGCTGCCCATTCAGGCGGACTACATCGGCAAACATGTGCCGACGAAAAAGAGCGAGATTATTAAGGTGATGCTGACGGACTTTGACGAAGAAGAAGGAGTCCTAATCGTTGAGCGACCCGCAGCCGAAGCGGCAGCGTGAAGCGGCCTCGGAGGCCGCTTTTTTATTGCGTGGCACAGACTTCAGCCTGTGTTGCGACGTGGAAATCACAGGCTGAGGTCTGTGCCACATCAGATGAAACACCTTCTGGGCATTCGCGAACTCTCCGCCGAGCAAATCACGCATCTGCTCGATACCGCTGAGTCATTCCGCGATATCTCAAAACGTGAAATAAAAAAGGTGCCGGCGCTGCGTGGCCGCACCGTAATTAATCTTTTCTTCGAAGCATCCACGCGTACGCGCACTTCGTTTGAGATTGCCGCGAAACGTTTGTCAGCCGACGCGATCAACATCAGCGTGTCTACGTCGAGCGTCTCGAAAGGCGAGACGCTGCTGGACACGGCCCGCAATCTTCAGGCGATGTCGCCCGACTGCATCGTGATTCGGCATGCTTCAGCCGGCGCGCCTTATCACCTGACGCGGGTGTGCGATGCCGCCATCGTGAATGCGGGCGACGGTTCGCACGAACATCCGACGCAGGCGCTGCTTGACGCCCTCACGATTCGCGAACATAAGAATGGGATTCAGGGTTTGAAGGTTGCGATAATCGGCGACATCCTGCACTCGCGCGTCGCACGCTCGAACGTCTATCTGCTCTCAAAGTTGGGGGCGACGGTCTGCGTCGCCGGGCCCGGGACGCTCGTCCCACGCGAATTCGCTGAATTGATTGAACAAGGCGTTCGAGTTGAGCAAAGCATCGAAGCCGCGGTTGCCGATGCTGACGTAGTGATGGTGCTGCGGATTCAACGCGAGCGTCAGACCGATGCCTTCTTTCCGTCCATGCGCGAGTACGCCGTGCACTACGGTTTACACGCGCATCATCTTAATCTCGCGGCGCCCGACGCGATTGTCATGCACCCCGGGCCGATGAACCGCGGCATCGAAGTTTCTTCCGAGATTGCTGACGGCGGGCGGTCGCTGATTCTCGATCAAGTCACAAACGGCGTGGCCGTTCGCATGGCGGTGCTGTATTTGCTGGCTGGCTCTGAAAGCGCCGAGGCGCCGGCCGCGCATCCGGCTGAAGAGGATTCGGAATCGCGCGCCGCGGGTGGCGTGCGCGGTAGAACTCGACATCAGACGCGGGGAACTCGCAATTAAACGATGCGCCTC
>DASUTF010000057.1:0-16437 GCA_036374695.1 Pyrinomonadaceae bacterium | reverse complement strand
ACGATGATTATGGCCGGGGCGTAGCTGAGCTTTTCGAAAAACGCGTCAACGAATTGGGCGGCCAAATCCTTTCCAGCGTAATGCACCGTAACCTTCTGGCAAAGGATGACAAGGAACTGATCCGGTCCACGCTGGCAAGCTTCAAACAAGGGCAGGAGCCTGATCTGATAGTTCTATTCCAAAGGCTCGAGGCCGCCAAATGGACCCTCGAGACGATCCGGGATCTCAAACTCAAGTCGAGCATTTTAGGTGGCGATTCACTTTCGCCCGCCGACTTTTCTGCAGCCCACCCTGAACTGACCGAGGGCATGCGAGTATCCCAGTTTTTTGTGCCGGACCTGAACGACCTTCGGACGCGACAATTCCTGAAAGATTTCCAGGACCTCGCCGGAAGAGCGCCCGACTATGGTAATGCGTTCGCCTACGACGCCGTCTATCTGGTGTGCGAAGCAGCGGCCAAAGGCGGGCCGACGCGCGCGGGCGTGAAAGCGTATCTGGACAAATTAATTCAGGACCAGATCCCCGGGCACGGGGTGGTCGGAACGTTTGTCATGGGCTCAAACCACGATGCGAAACGCGCGCTGCATATTGTCGAGACGCGAAACGGCGTACAGACATTTCTGAAAACACTCCAAATCAATTAACGGTTGTCATTGACCGAACGCGGATTCGGTCCCGCCGGCGGGTCAGCAAAGGGCCATGCACGCTTAAGTTTCTCAATTGTGCCATTGAAGACGTTGACATCCATGTCGAACGCGGTGCCCGGCACGGTGTAGAGACAAGCGGCGCGGTCGTCAGGTGAGCAGTTGATCTCGCTGGAGAATTGCCAGAGCGTATAGCTGCTCCAGATGCCTTTTGGAAAATCGTCCACCCTGGCTTTGAACCGCGCGTACCACAGCGGCGTCTTCGCAAACACGTCCGTCGCGCCAAACTGCTCTGAGATCGCTTTCGTGACCACATTGTTTGCGTAAACAAACGGATAGCGGCCGGTCTTTTCTTTGATGCGGCTGATGAAGATGCGGGCTTCGTCAAAGCTCATGTGTTTCGTCGCGTCTGTGCTCTCCAAATCGAGCGCCAGCAAGTCATCGGCTTCGGGTTTAACCGTCTTGAGGAAGAAGTCCGCCTGCTTAGTTGGATCGCCAGGTTTGCCTAAGTGATACGCGCCCCATTTGTAGCCGCGCTTCTTCGCTTCAACTTTCCGCTCCGCGTATTTCTTGTCGGCCCGATCGCCAATCGTGGCGCGATGAATGATCGCGACGACGCGCTTCTCAGTTGCCAGTTCCTCCCAGTCGATCTCGTTGCCTTCGAAAGGATCGATGACCAGGGCGACGTTTGGATTCTTCCAGGGTGCGTGGAATTCGGGAGCTTGGGCGACTACGACCAATGAGCACGCCGCGAGTAATAGTGCAGTCCTTAAGGTCCTCATTACGTGTCAGCGGATAGCCTTTAGAAACTCCGCGGCTTCGACCTCTGCATTGCGAAGAGCGCCTTTCAAAGTATATCGATTAACTTCGTCATGAAACGGGAAGACAATGATACGGCCGTCGGTGTGTCAATTCGTTCGGTTCCGGTTCGAGGTAGATCGATTGCTTCACGGATATTTTAAAGAGCTTCTTCCTTAGTCTTACCTTGAGACCAGCAGCTCTTGAGCGAAGGAACGTGGGCGACGAAATAGCCGTCCTCGCCAGGCTCAACGATAACCTTGATGTTCATTGGTCTGAGATTACCATTCAAGAACAATTGCGGAAAGTGTATCGTCAATGCTTCCTAACGCATCAATGGAATTGCAGCCATGCTATACTGCCCTTCGCCCCTTCCAGAGAGTCGAGCAGAATCCAATAAGTGTCTAACGTTATCGAAATCATCCCCCTCGGCGGCATCGGCGAGTTCGGGATGAACTGTACTCTGCTGCGCTACGGCGACGAGATGCTCGTGCTCGACGCGGGCATGGGCTTTCCCGAAGAGAGCGTCTATGGTGTCGATATCTGCATTCCCGATTTCGAGATCCTCGAGCAGTACCGGCAGGAAATCACGGCTGTCATCCTCACGCACGGACACGAGGATCACCTGGGCGCGCTGCCTTATGTTCTGAAGAAGATCAACGTCCCGGTTTACGCGTCACATTTCACCCTCGGTTTAGCCGAAAGCAAGTTGCACGAGCACGGCCTGCTCAACGACGTGCTGCTGCATCGAGTTGAGCCGCGCGACGTGAGGACGATCGGATCGTTCACGATCGAATTCATACGTGCTTCGCATTCGCTCATCGATTGTTTTCACCTCGCGATTAAAACGCCCGTCGGCACCATCATCCACACCGGCGATTACAAAGTTGACGAGACGCCGGTCATCGGCGAACCGATAGATCTAAGAACTCTCCGTCGATATGGCCAGGAAGGCGTGCTGGCGCTGCTTTCCGATTCCACGAATGCGACGGTGCCCGGCCGAACTCCTTCGGAACGCGCGGTCATCCCCGCTTTTGAAGAAATTTTCGCTGAAGCGCAGGGCCGCATCATTGTCGCCGCCTTTGCCTCGTCCATTCATCGGATTCAGATCGTTTTTGATGTTGCGCAGCAGTTCGATCGAAAGGTGTGCGTGCTTGGCCGCTCGATGCAGAAGAATGTCGAGATCGCCGACCGGCTCGGTTACCTGGATCTTCACGATGGCATGCTCATCAGCCTGAACGACGCGAAGAATCTTCCTGACAACGAGATTGTCCTGCTCGTTACCGGTTCGCAAGCCGAACCGCGGGCGGCGCTCTATCAATTGGCCACCCAGCTTTACAAAGGCATCACCATTGAAGAGGACGACACGGTGGTGCTTTCAGCGCGCATCATTCCCGGGAACGAACGCGCGATTTCGAAACTGATCGGCCACATCTACAAGCGGGGCGCGAACATCATTGAAGAGAAGCGGCGTTTGATTCACGTCAGCGGCCACGCTTCGCAGGACGACATCCGCATTATGACGGAAGCGGTGCGGCCGAAATTCGTGGTGCCGATTCACGGTGAATATCGCATGCTGTTTCGCCACAAAGAGTTCGTCAAGAACCACCTCGGCTACGCCGAAGAGAACATCGTGCTGATTGAAAACGGCGATGTGCTCGAGCTGGACGGCGAGCGCGCGGTCATCACGGGCAAGAAAGAGATCCGGCGGACATTCATCGATGATTCGGGCTTTGAAGAAATTGAATACGATACGGTGCGCGAGCGGAAGAAGCTGGCGTACGAAGGCATGATTACGCTTGTCCTTGTCATCAATCGCGAAACCGGAGAATTGCAGTCAACGCCGCAGATTGTGGCGCAAGGCGTGCGCGGTTTCGAATCGTCGAACGGCATGACCGAAGATGCGCAGCGGGTGGTGGCGGCGGCGGTGACCGGCGCGTCCAAGCAGACATTTCAGGACGAATCGCTGCTGAAAGAGCATGTGCGGCTGGAATTGAAACGCTTCATTCAGAAACAAACGGGTGCGCGGCCGGTGATCATTCCCGTGATTCAACAAGTGTAGGAGCGCACGCATCCTGCGTGCGGTGCGCGGGCATCCTGCCCGCACAGCCATTAGCGACGAACGCCGTCAGGATGACGGCGAACCGCAGGCAAGATGCCTGCGCTCCCGGATATCTCAAATCATGTCTTTCTGGGCTGAAAAGGTTGTGCTAATCACCGGCGCGTCGTCGGGCATTGGACGCGGTCTGGCGCTCGAGCTTGCCCGACGCGGCGCGAAGCTTGGCCTGGTCGCGCGGCGCAAAGCGATTCTCGACGAAATCGTCCTTGAGATTGGGACGAGCAAGAGCGGCAACGAAAAACCCGGGAACGTGATTGCCCTTCCGGCAGACGTTCAGGATGCCGAATCGATGCGGGCAGCCGCCGGGCGATTGCAGTCCGAATTTGGCAAGGTCGATGTGCTGATTGCCAACGCCGGCATCGGAGGGAACAACGACGCATCGGAACTGGACGCCCCGAAACTGGCGAATGTCATCAACGTCAACGTAATTGGCGCCGCCAACAGCGTCGCCGCGGTGGTACCGCCAATGGTCAAGCGTGGCAGCGGCCACTTGGTTGTGATTTCCAGTTTGGCGGCTTATCGCGGATTGCCGAAGTCGGCGGCGTACTGCGCGAGCAAGGCGGCCGTCTCGGCGATGTTTGAAAGTTTGCGTCTCGATCTGAAACCGCACGGAATCGATGTCACGATAATTCATCCGGGATTCATCAAGACGCCGCTAACCGCCGGGCGCCAGGCGAAGCTCCCCTGGCTTCAGGAATTAGACCCCGCGGTGAAGAAGATCGTGACGGCGATCGAGAAACGCAAAAAGTCCTATGCCTTTCCGTGGCAGCTCGCCACCATCGT
This sequence comes from Pyrinomonadaceae bacterium, assembly GCA_036374695.1. Lineage (GTDB taxonomy): Bacteria > Acidobacteriota > Blastocatellia > Pyrinomonadales > Pyrinomonadaceae > UBA11740. Next base: position 12,093 of record DASUTF010000057.1, on the reverse strand, counting down.
GCGTGCCGGCATGATTATGCCGAATGCGATGTACGATTGGATCTCCAGCCGCAATTCATTCCGCGAATAAGAAAGACGTACTTTGAACTTTGTACTTCGTGCTTTGACGCCAGACGTTCTGGCACGTAAGCTCTTGAACTTGTTCGCGTACAAAGCACAAAGCACAAAGTACCAAGTACGAAAAAGATCTCAAATCTGAAATCACAAATCTGAACCTGCTTCATGTCCCTTCTTCAGGCGATCCTGCTCGGCATTGTCCAGGGCCTAACTGAATTCATTCCCATCAGCTCGACAGCGCACCTGGTGCTGGCGATGCGCGCGATGGATCTGGCTCTGACACCGGAACAAACGACGGCGTCAATGGCTGTGATTCAACTCGGGACCTTGCTGGCGGTCCTGGTTTATTTTGCCGGGGACATCTGGCGAATCACCCGCGCGTTCGTTCACGATCATCTGGTGATCCTGAAAGAGGGCCGGCGCGATCAATTTAATCGCGAGAATGAACATGCGCGGCTTTCGACCGATGCCTGGCTCGGCTGGCTGATCATTATCGGCACAATCCCAGTGGTCATTGTCGGCCTCGCGTTTAAGAAACAGATCGAAGGCTCCTTCACCAAGAATCTTTGGATCATCGCGACGATGATGATCGTCGTCGCGCTGCTATTGATCCTGGCTGAGGTGGTTGGCAAAAGGAAAAGGCGACTTCAGGACCTCGGTCTTGTTGACGCGCTTGCCGTTGGATTCGCCCAATGCCTCGCCTTGATTCCCGGATCGAGCCGCTCAGGTTCGACCATGATGGCGGGCCTGTTTGTCGGGCAAACCCGCGAGACGGCCGCGCGATTTTCCTTTCTCCTCTCTATTCCGGCCATCGCCGCCAGCGGTGTGTTGGAACTGTTCGAGGCGATTGAGAAGTTGCCGCGGGGAAGCCTGGCTAATCTCGCCGTGGGCACAGTGGTGAGCGGGGTTGTCGGTTATCTCTCGATCTGGTTTCTGCTTCGTTTTCTGCGCACGCACTCGACCGGAGTCTTCATCGGGTATCGCATTCTGGTTGGTGGAGCGATCCTGATCATGCTGCTGACGGGCCGGTTGACGGGCCTTTAACTCCCAAACCCAAAGCTAATGAGAGTCGTTAAGCAATTCTGTGCAGACGTCTCTCCGCCGGGCCTTAGCCCGACCGTCAGGGAAGGGCTCTAAAATGCGCGACCTGGCGACTTAATGAGCCTCCCTGACGGCCGGGCTAGCGCCCCGAACCTGCGCCACGCGTTAGTACCATTGCCAGGACAGGGGGCAGTGGCTCTTATCCAGTACAACAAGTAAACTCCCGTCATGACCCCCGCGCGTGCGATTGGTAAGCGGCCGAAGAAGTGGATTCTGCGCGCGCGCGACGGCGCTGAAGTCCGCGAATTCGCAAAGGAACTCGGTGTTTCGCCGATTGTCGCCGGCCTGCTCTTGTCGCGCGGTTACACCGACTCAAAGGCTGCGGAGCGTTTCTTAAAACCCACTCTCGCAGAGCTTCACGATCCGATGCTCATGCGCGGCATGACTGAAGCCGTCGCGCGCGTGCTCTACGCCATCGATCATCACGAACCGATTCTGATCTACGGCGATTACGACGTGGACGGCACGACCGGCACGGCCGTTTTGCTGCGCGCGCTGCGGATGCTCGGCGCGACGTGCGGCTATCACGTGCCGCATCGCTTTACCGAAGGTTATGGCATTCAACAACCTGCGTTGGAGAAGGCGGCGAGCGAAGGTTACAGGCTGGTGGTCAGCGTCGACTGCGGTATTCGCGCGCACGAACCACTCGTATGGGCGCGCGAGAATGGCCTCGACGTCATCATCACCGATCATCATCTGCCGGATGAAGACGAAGGCGCGCCGCCCGCGTTCGCCGTGCTCAATCCGAACCAGCACGGCTGTAATTACCCGGACAAGAACCTCGCGGGCGTTGGCGTCGCGTTCAAGCTGGTCCACGCGTTGTTTCGCGCGGGCGGTCGCGAATCAGTTGTGCCGGGCTTCCTCAAGATGGTCGCGATCGGCACGGTTGCCGACGTCGCAAAACTCGTCGGCGAGAATCGCGCCATCGTGGCGCTCGGCCTTTCGGATTTGCCGAAAGCGGTGAACCACGGATTGCGCGCTCTGATCGACATTGCCGGTTGCGGTGACGGCGCAGAAGTTAACGCGTACGACTTGGGCTTTCGCATCGGCCCGCGCATCAATGCCGCCGGCCGCATGGACGCGGCGAGCGCCGTCGTCGATTTGTTCAATGCGACAGATCGAGAGGAAGCGCGGCGTTTGGCCGAACATCTCGACACGCGCAATCGCGAGCGCATGGAGATGCAGCGCGAGATTTTCAATCGCGCGGTTGAAGAGTTTGAAGGTAGTGGCACGGACTTCAGTGGGTGTTATGCCGCGGTAATTGCCGGGGACGGGTGGCATCGCGGCGTCATCGGTCTGGCGGCGTCAAAAATTGCCGAGCGCCTGAATCGCCCGTGCGTCGTTATTTCATTCGAGGACGACATGGGCCACGGATCCGCTCGCAGCATCGAGGCCTACCACCTTTTCAATGGCCTGACAGCTTGCAGCGACTTATTTGAGAAATTCGGCGGGCATTCGCACGCGGCCGGGCTTTCGATTCGTCGCGAATGTGTGGCGGAATTTCAGCGTCGCTTGAATGAACATGCGGCGTCGTGCTTGACTGAAGATGACTTGACGCCGGCAATAACCATTGATGCGGAAGTAGAGGCGAACGATTTGACGTTCGCTTTGTCACAGGATTTGCGCCAGATGGAGCCGTTTGGCGCCGGGAATCCGCGCCCGGTGTTTCTGACGCGCGGGCTGCGCGTCCTGGGCGATCCAAAGGTAATTAAGGAACAGCATCTGAAGTTCCGCGTTGCCGGCGAGAACAATCGGCCCCTGGAAGCAATCTGGTGGCGCGGTCTGGAAGACTCGGCAGCAACGCCACAGCCCGGTCAGCGCATCGATCTTGCGTACGAGTTCGAAGCGCAGTCGTGGATGGGCGATGTCAGGCTGCAGTTGAATGTGCGGGATGTACGAGCCACAGATGAACACGGATCGACACAGATTGAATCTCCCCTATCTGTGTGAATCTGTGTATATCTGTGGCTGATCGTTTTATGGAAGTTGCACGCAAAAGACGAATCAGTGCCGTTGACCTGCGCGCGCGCGTGCCGGCCATCGCCCGCGCGCTGGCGCTGTTTCTTTTGATCGCGGGGTCGATTTTCGTCGGCGTGTCTTACTACAAGATGCGCAACAACACTCCGTTCCGCCTGCGATCGGAAGCCCCAGCCTTGTCGAAAGAAATCACGGGCATCATCAACGGTTACGAGCAGCACATCACCAAAGACAACCGGCTCTATCTGTGGCTGCGGGCGGCGCGCGACGTGACGTACGCCGATGGTCATCACGAGCTGGAACAGGTAACTCTCCAGGTCTTTCCGGCGAACAGCGCCAAGCCGGATCAAATTAACGCCGACCGAGCGCTCTACGATCAAGAGCATGGATTGCTTCAATTTAACGGCAACGTCCAGATTGAAACGCACGAGGCTTTGAAGGTGAAGACGGATTCGTTGCTCTACTATCAGGACAAAGAGATGGGCGAGACGTCATCGGCGATTACTTTCGAGCGCGAGAATATTTCGGGTAAATCAACCGGCGCCGTGGTCGACGATAAGAACAAACGACTCGAATTGAAGAACGATGTCGAGATCATAGTCGCCCCGGAAGCTGCGAACAATGCGAATTTAAAAGGCGCGCGGGCAAAGCCGGTGACAATTCGTTCAAAGCAAGCAGTTTTCGAGCAGGCGTCGATGCGTCTGACTTTCTCGGGTGGCGCCACGGCGGAACAGGATCAGGACATCATGAGCGGTGAAACGTTGACCGCGAATCTCAACGCTCAAAAAAAGCTGCAAAAGCTCGAGATGCGCGGCAACTCGTACTTGCGTTCGATGACTGAAGGACACGCTGCGGAAGCTCGCGCGATCGACATCGATTTTCATCTTGACGCGAATCAGCAATTACAGCGCGCATACGCAGTTCGGGACATTCGCGCGCAAACGCTAAACGCGGATTCGGATGTGCAGCTTTCCGGCGCGAACATTTTGGACATCAACTTTCAGGCGCAGGGTGACCGCAGCGTCATAAAAGAGATGAAGAGCGAGGGACGCTCAGTCGTGAATCTGTCGGCGCCGAAGACGCGCGCAAACGATCCGCGAGCGGCGAGTAAGCGTTTGACCGCGGACTCGATCAAATTGATCTGGCGACTGAAAGGCCAGGACCTGGAAAAGGCCGAAGCGGCCGGCAATGCCGAGCTCTACGTCGAGCCGGTACAAAAAATCGCGACCGCCGACGCCAAGACTTTGACGGCGGCCCGGTTCGACTGTGATTTCTTTGAGGTTGGCAACATTACGCGAAACTGCGTGGCCACGGGCGGATCGAAGGTTGTCATACAGCCGTTTCAACCGAGTGACAAACGCGGCACGCGAACTATCACGTCGCACAAGATGAATGCTGCTTTCGTCCGCGAAACACAGGACGTTGAGAAGGTTGATGCGACGGGCGAGGCGAAGTTTAATGAATTGGATCGGAACGGAACTGCTGATGCCGCCTCTTATACCGCGGCCGATGAAACTGTCCGTTTGCGCGGCGGCGAACCCACGGTTTGGGATTCGCGTGCGCGCACGAAAGCCGCCGAGATCGATTCGAATAACTCAACCCGCGTCTCTTACTGCCGCGGAAAAGTCCAGACGACGTATTACAGCCAGGAACAAACAAACGGCGCTGCGCCCTTCCGGAAGGTGAAGAGTCCCGTGTATCTGCTCGCCGATCGCGCTGAGCTCAATCATGAATCCGGCAACGCGACATACACCGGCAACGGGCGGATGTGGCAGGACGATAACTTCGTTCGCGGCGACGTAATCAATCTGTATCGCGACCAGAAACAAATGGATGCGCGCGGGCATGTGCAAACGGCGCTCTACCAGGCAAAGCAAAAAACGGGCAGCACCATCAACGTGGTGCCGGTGTTCGTGACGTCGGAGTACATGCGTTACTCGGATGCTGAGCGGGTGGTGCACTACGAGACCAGCGTCGATATCAAGCAGGGAACCGATCGCGTGACGGCGGGCGTGGCCGACGTTTATCTGCAAAAGGAAGTTAACGAACTTGAGAAAGTAATCGCGCAACGCAACGTCGTGCTGATTCAACCCGGCAAGCGCGGCACCGGCGATTGGTGCCAATACACGGCCGTGGATGAAGTTGCAGTCTTAAAGGGCAACCCGGCCCACGTCGAAGATGCCGAACAGGGCACAACCGACGGCAATCGTTTGACAATGTATCGCCGCGAGAACCGCGTCGTCGTCGACGACCCGCGTGGGCCGCAATCGCCCGGGCGTGTGCGCTCGACGCATCCGATCAAAAAGAGTCCATAAATAATTACAGACCCGCTCGCTGTAGCGAGCGGGTTAAAGAGCAGGCGGGACGCCTGCGTACCGCCGACAGGATGTCGGCGCTCCATGGCGCAATCAATCACACAACCTGATTCGCTCGGCCACTGGGGTCCGTACGGCGGCCGGTTCGTGCCTGAGACGCTGATGGCGCCGCTGGAAAAACTGACGGCGGCCTATGAATCAGCGCGCGCGGATGATGGTTTTCAAAACGATCTCAAAGCGCTGTTGTGCGACTACGCCGGGCGGCCGACTCCGCTTTTCTTCGCGCGACGTTTGACTGAGCTTTCCGGCGGCGGGCGTATTTATCTCAAGCGCGAAGATCTGCTTCACACCGGCGCGCACAAGATCAACAACACGCTCGGTCAGATTCTGTTGGCTCGGCGCATGGGCAAACGCCGCATCATCGCGGAGACGGGCGCGGGCCAGCACGGCGTGGCGACCGCGACGGTCTGTGCGTTGTTCGGTTTGGAATGCGTCGTTTACATGGGCGCCGAAGACATGAAACGTCAGGCGTTGAACGTTTTCCGCATGCACCTTTTGGGCGCCGAAGTTCGTGAAGTGGATGCCGGCTCGCGCACTCTGAAAGACGCCATCAATGAAGCTCTACGCGATTGGGTGACGAATGTTGAGGATAGCTTTTATCTGCTCGGCAGCGCTTTGGGGCCACACCCATATCCGCTGATGGTGCGCGATTTTCAAAGCGTGATCGGACGGGAAACCCGTGAGCAGGTTCTGGAGAAGGAAGGACGCCTGCCTGATTGTCTGGTCGCGTGCGTGGGTGGCGGATCGAATTCAATCGGCATGTTCCATCCGTTTCTCAATGACGAATCTGTACGCATGATTGGTGTCGAAGCGGGCGGGTTAGGCCGTCAGTTAGGTCAGCATGCCGCGCGATTTAATTCAAACGGAGGAGGCCGCGCGGGAGTTTTGCACGGCACGTTGAGTTACGTTTTGCAGGATCAGCACGGGCAAATCGCGACCACGCATTCGATCTCGGCCGGCCTCGATTATCCATCGATTGGGCCGGAGCATGCGTATCTTCATGATCAGCATCGCGTCGAATACACTTCGGTGACTGACGACGAAGCGCTGGAGGCGTTCAAAACCTTATCGCGTTTGGAGGGAGTCATTCCGGCCCTGGAATCGGCGCACGCAGTCGCACACGCCATGAAAGTCGCCCCTGAAATGGAGAAGGATCAGTTTCTAATCGTCAATTTGTCCGGGCGAGGCGACAAAGACATCGACACCGTCCGCGAAAAATTAACCACAGAGGACACAGAGAAAGCAGAGGAAACAACTAAGAGCACAAAATAGCTTTTTTGCTCGTACTTGTATTCCTCTGTGTCCTCTGTGGTAAATCTTTCTGTCCCGAATCAAACAAACATTCGAGCAGCTCAAACGCGAGGGTCGCAAGGGTTTCATTCCTTTCATCACCGCCGGCGACCCTGATCTCGCCACTACGCGTGACCTGATTCTCGAACTGGCGCGCGCTGGGGCAAGCGTCATCGAGCTCGGCGTGCCGTTCAGCGATCCGATGGCTGACGGGCCAGTGATTCAAAGAGCCTCTGAACGCGCCTTGCGACATGGATTTGGTTTGACAGAAATCCTGGAGGTTGTTCGGGCCGTTCGTAGCCAGAACCAGGTTCCCATAGTTCTCTTCAGCTATTTCAATCCGCTTTTGCAATTCGGCCTGGAGAAGCTTGCACGCGAAGCTGAACACGCGGAAATCGACGGCATTCTCGTGACCGATCTGATTCCCGAAGAAGCCGGTCGCTTCTCGGCGATGCTGCGCGCCCATGAGATTGATCAAATCTTTCTGGCGGCGCCGACTTCGACTGATACTCGTTTGCAGATGATTGCAAAGCGCGCCAGCGGGTTCGTCTACGCAGTGTCGCGCGCAGGAGTTACGGGCGCTCGCGAAAAAATGAGCGCGGAGGCGGAAACATTGGTGACTCGCCTGCGTAGATGTACCAACCTGCCGGTGGCCGTGGGCTTCGGCATCTCGAGGCGTGAACACGTCCGCGATGTCTGGCGTTATGCGGATGCCGCGGTCGTCGGGTCAGCCATCGTCGAGATGATCGAGAGGAATGCCAACGAACCGGATCTGGTTCCGAAGGTTGGCAAGTTTTTGGCATCTCTGATTTCGGATTAGTTCTCGACGGATGCGACCGACTGGAGTATTCTGCCGCCGCATTTGGATACTTGATAATTCGACGCGCGCTCTCACTCCCGATCGGGATGCGCAGAGAGGGCTGCCGGGACGCGCAGTCTGAAGCTTCCACCCTCCCGAAATCCCTTGTGTTGCATGCGTGAAACTCTGTTCCATTCTCGCTTGAGTTGTGTTATGGTGCCCGTGTCAGAGCGACTTCGGTCGACAACTACATGCCGTTTGAGAAGAGGAGCAGAAGAAAGAGATGCCCATCATGTCAGAAGACAGAATCGCAGATCGCAGTCGCGCCATTGAAGCCGCGCTGCTCAACATTGAAAAAAGGTTCGGCAAAGGATCGATCATGCGTCTAGGCGAGCGTGACGTTTCCGACGTGCCGGCAATTTCCACGACATCGCTGTCGCTGGACGCGGCCATCGGTATCGGCGGCGTGCCGCGTGGTCGCATCGTTGAGATTTACGGTCCGGAAAGCTCCGGCAAATCCACACTCGCAATGCATATCGTGGCGCAGGCGCAACTGGCCGGCGGCGTGGCCGCTTACATTGACGCGGAACACGCAATGGACGCCCAGTATGCTGAAAAACTCGGCGTGAATGTCGATGACATGCTGATTTCACAGCCGGATTCAGGCGAGCAGGCGCTGGAAATCGCCGAAGCGCTCGTGCGATCTAATGGCGTCGATGTAATCGTCGTGGATTCCGTCGCCGCGCTCGTGCCGCGCGCGGAACTCGATGGCGAGATGGGCGATTCGCTTCCTGGTCTACAGGCGCGACTGATGTCTCAGGCATTGCGCAAGCTGACCGCGATCGTCGCCCAGTCGAACACCTGCTTCATCTTCATCAATCAGATTCGTGAAAAGATTGGCGTGATGTTCGGCAGTCCCGAAACGACTACCGGCGGACGCGCGCTCAAGTTCTATTCGTCTCTGCGGCTGGATATTCGGCGCATAGGCGCCATCAAAGACGGTGATCGCGTGGTCGGCAACCGCACCAAGGTCAAAGTCGCCAAGAACAAAGTCGCGCCGCCGTTCCGCGAATGCGAATTCGACATCATGTACGGCGAAGGCATTTCACGCGAAGGCGATTTGCTCGATCTGGCGGTTGCGAATCGCGTGGTCGAAAAAAGTGGCGCGTGGTTCTCTTACAAAGGCGACCGCCTGGGTCAGGGGCGAGAAAATTCGAAGCAGACTCTGAAAGATCATCCGGAACTGTTACGGAAGATTGAAAACGATGTGAAGCGCGCATTGGGATTTCCGGTGCGCGAGGAGCCGGCTGCGACGAACGGCGGCGAGCAAAAGAAAGCCGCGGCCGCAGGCGAGAAGAAGTAGGCCCTGCAGATGATTGACCGCCGCGGAGCGGCGCAACGTTTATAGGACTTGTTTTAGGTAGTGAGTTTTCGACTTGAGCGAATCCCAAGTCCTCGGGATTCGCTCAAGTCGTTTTCATTAGGGTGCGCGGCTTTCTATAGATATTTAGCGCCTACGGCGCTTTCTTTTTTGTGGGATAATCCGTGCGGCAAACTCGCATGACTGAATCAATTCTGATCAAGAACGGCACGATTGTGACGATGGACAGCGAGAACTCCATCGTGCGCGGCGATCTGTTGATTCGCGATGGACGGATTGCGGCCGTGGGAGAGCAGAATACAACCACTGCAGATGAAGTGGTCGATGCCGAAGGCTGCGCGGTTTTACCTGGGTTTATTCAAACGCACGTTCACCTTTGTCAGACTCTCTTTCGCGGCGCGGCGGATGACTTGTCGCTCATCGATTGGCTGAAAAAGCGCATCTGGCCGATGGAAGCGGCGCACACGCGCGAGTCCATTCGCGCATCGGCGCGTTTGGGAATCGCCGAGCTGATCAAAGGCGGAACAACGTGCGCGCTGACAATGGAAACGGTCAGCCACACCGCAGAAGTTTTCCGCGTGGTGGAAGAAACGGGATTTCGGGCGACCGTCGGCAAGTGCATGATGGACAAGGGGGAGGATGTGCCGCCAGGGCTCGCTGAAAGAACGCAGGATTCAATTAACGCGTCCGTAGCGTTAATCGACGAATGGCACGGCAAAGGGGACGGCAGAATTCGCGTTTGCTTCGCGCCGCGATTCGCGATTAGTTGCACGCGCGAGTTGCTTGCCGAAGTGGCGCAGCTTGCGCGCGCGCGCGGCGTGCTGATTCACACGCACGCATCCGAAAGCATGGCCGAGTGCGAAATGGTCGAGAGCGAAACTGGCTTGCGGAATATCGTTTATCTGGATTCGTTAGGCGTCTCGGGACGGCATGTCGTGCTGGCGCATTGCGTGCACGTCAGTGATCGTGAATTCGAAATGCTGCAAAAAACGGAAACGAACGTGGCGCATTGTCCGTCCTCGAACTTGAAGCTTGGTTCCGGGATCGCGCCGGTTACGGCGATGCTCGAACGCGGGATTTCAGTCTCGCTCGGAGCTGACGGCGCACCATGCAACAACCGCCTCGACATGTTTACCGAGATGCGGACTGCGGCATTGCTGCAGAAAGTTTTACACGGACCCGAAGTTCTGCCGGCCGGGCGCGCGCTGCGAATGGCCACGATCGACGGCGCACGGGCGCTGGGTTTGGCGGACGAAATCGGCAGCATCGAAGCCGGCAAACGCGCGGATGTGATTGTGGTTGATCTGAATCGACTTCATACCGCGCCCGAAACCGACGTCGTTTCATCTGTGGTCTATTCAGCACAGTCGAGCGACGTGCGGACTTCGATTATTGACGGCCGCATCGTCATGCATGACGGCGAGTTGAAGACAATGAACGAGACGGCCGTGATTGCGGACGCGAATCGTGAAGCGAAAGCGCTGTCAGCGCGGGCAAATCTGCCTGCATCCGTTTAGAGGCGGGCTACTGCCCGCCCGTGATGCGCAAGAAGCTGGCCCGCCTCTAAACTATCCATGGATTTACAATCCATCACAATTCCAGCGTTCGCGAAAATCAATTGGAGCTTGCGCGTTCTCGGCAAGCGCGGCGATGGTTACCACGAAATCGACACGGTGCTTCAGACCGTAAGCCTTCACGACACAATCACCTTCGAAAAAACGATCGACGACGGCATACGGTTGTGGTGCGACGAGGGCTCGGTTCCGGTTGATGAAACCAATCTAGTCTGGCGCGCGACAGAGGCTTTGCGCGCGCGCTATTCGATAAGACGGGGCGTCAAGATTCGTCTGGAAAAACGCATTCCCGCAGAAGCGGGTCTCGGTGGTGGATCTTCCGACGCGGCTGCAACGCTAATCGCCCTGGCATTTCTGTGGGAAGCTGAAATGGGAGCAGACGATCTCGCAGAAATGGCCGCAGGCCTCGGTTCAGACGTGCCCTTCTTTTTGTGCGGGGGCACGGGGGGCGCGACCGGTCGCGGAAGTGTAGTTAAACCACTCGAAGACTTGCCGCAAAAGCATCTTCTCGTCATCAAACCGAGCGCGAGTATTTCCACTGCAAAAGCGTACCGGTCGCTGAATCGGGCAGCCTTGACATCCTCGGACTCGAAACCTATTCTGTTTCATTCTCGGGCGAGTAACTCTTCCGCTTCAATCGATTTGAATTCGCTCCACAACGATTTCGAGCCGGTAGTTTTTCAGCTTGAACCGGAGATCGAACGTGCGAAAGTCGCCTTGTTGAAATCAGGAGCGCGCGCGGCACTGCTTTGCGGCAGCGGCTCGGCGGTATTCGGGATTTTTGACAATCAGGACGCTCAGGAGCGCGCCATTCAGGCGATCGAACTCGAAACTGGTTGGCGCGCGTTTCCTTGTAAGACGGTTGGGCGCAACGACTATCGGCGCGCGTTGGGACAGGCGGGCCGATTGTTCGGCGAGAATGCTGGGGCGTAGCCAAGTGGTAAGGCACCGGTCTTTGGAATCGGCATTCGTAGGTTCGAATCCTTCCGCCCCAGCCAATTTTTCACGTAGCACAGACTTCAGTCTGTGAATCAAGCGCGAGGATTAGAATTCACAGACTGAAGTCTGTGCCACTAGTTAATGAGCACCACCGGCGGCATAAAAGTCTTTTCCGGTAATGCGAATCGCGCGCTGGCAAAAGAGATTTGCCACGAGCTGCACTGCGATTTGGGGAGCGCCCAAACGGCGCGCTTTTCGGACGGCGAGTTCAATTTTCAGATTGAAGAGAACGTGCGCGGCGCGGACGTTTTCATTGTGCAGCCGACCTGCCCGCCGACCGACTCGCACTTGATGGAGTTGCTGGTGATGCTTGATGCGTTCAGGCGTTCATCGGCGGAACGTTTAACGGCGGTGCTGCCCTATTACGGTTACGCGCGTTCTGACAAAAAGGATCGGCCGCGCGTGCCAATCGCGGCAAAGATGGTCGCGAACTTAATTCGCACTGCCGGCGCCGATCGAATTGTGACGATGGATTTGCACGCCGCGCAGATTCAGGGGTTCTTTGATATTCCGGTGGATCACTTGTACGCGGCGCCGGTG
>DASUTF010000056.1:0-29263 GCA_036374695.1 Pyrinomonadaceae bacterium | reverse complement strand
TGAGTACCGCTGAATATCAATCCGCCGCTCTACAACCTGCAAATCAACAATTCGCGCTCGTAAACCATCTCAGGCGGCAGGCGATCGTGAAGATCGAGGAATAGCTCTTCATGCCCCAGCACCTCCTGGCGCCACGCGCTGCGATCGAATGACTGCAGCTCGTCGAACTTCTCTTTCGGAAAATCCAGGCCTTCCCATTCCAGGTCTTCGTAACGCGGCACCCAGCCGATGGGCGTCTCCTGACCGAGCGCGCGCCCGCGCGCACGATCCACGATCCATTTCAGCACGCGCATGTTCTCGCTGAAGCCGGGCCAAAGGAAATTGCCGTCTTTGTCTTTGCGGAACCAGTTCACGTGAAAGATGCGCGGCGTCTCACTCAGCGAGCGCTGCATTTGAATCCAGTGGCGGAAATAATCGCCCATGTGATAGCCGCAGAACGGCAGCATCGCCATCGGGTCGCGGCGCACTTTGCCGATCGCGCCGAACGCCGCCGCCGTCATTTCTGAGCCCATCGTCGCGCCGGTGTAAACGCCGGAAGTCCAGTTGAACGATTGATAGACCAAAGGCATGGTCGTCGCGCGGCGTCCGCCGAAAATGATAGCCGAGATCGGCACGCCGTTCGGGTTCTCCCAGTCAGGATCGATCGTCGGACATTGTGAAGCGGGCGCAGTGAAGCGCGCATTCGGATGCGCCGCTTTCGCGCCGCTCTCTTTCGCGATCGCGGGTGTCCACTTATTGCCTTGCCAGTCGGTGCACTCTGCCGGCGGCTCGTCCGTCATGCCTTCCCACCAGACGCCGCCTTCAGGTGTCAACGCAACGTTGGTGAAGATCGAGTTCGTCGCGAGCGTCTTCATCGCGTTCGGATTCGTCTTTGCCGAAGTGCCCGGCGCAACGCCGAAGAAGCCTGCTTCCGGATTGATGGCGCGCAGGCACCCTTTTGAGTCGGGCTTGATCCAGGCGATGTCGTCGCCCACCGTGTAGACCTTCCAGTCTTCGAATCCCGCCGGCGGAATCAGCATCGCAAAGTTCGTCTTGCCACAGGCGCTGGGGAACGCCGCCGTGACGTAAGTCTTCTCGCCTTCGGGACTCTCGACGCCGACAATCAGCATGTGCTCGGCCATCCAGCCTTCGTCCCGCGCGATGTTTGAAGCGATGCGCAAAGCGAAGCACTTCTTCCCGAGCAGAGCGTTACCGCCGTAACCCGAGCCGAACGACCAAATCTCGCGGGTCTCGGGGAAATGAACGATGTACTTTTCAGTGTTGCAGGGCCAGGGCACGTCGGTCTCGCCGGGCGCGAGCGGCGCGCCAACCGAATGCATGCACGGGACGACGCGTTTGTAGTCCTTGTCGATCTCGGCGTACACCGGCATGCCGATGCGCGCCATGATGCGCATGTTCACGACCACGTAAGGCGAGTCAGTGAGCTGCACGCCGATCTGCGCCATGGGCGAACCGATGGGGCCCATGCTGAACGGCAGCACGTACATCGTCCGGCCGACCATGGACCCATCAAATAGCTCCTTTAGCTTGCGTCGCATCTGAAACGGCTCTTCCCAATTGTTGGTCGGCCCCGCGGCGTCTTTCGAAAGTGAGCAAATATAGGTGCGGTCTTCGACGCGCGCGACATCTGACGGGTGCGAACGCGCGTAGTAACAGCCCGGCCAAAGCCCTTCGTTCAGCTTGATAAACGTGCCGTTCCGGACCATTTCGGCCTTAAGCTGCTCGTCTTCTTCAACTGAGCCATCGACCCAATGAATGGCGGCGGGCTTGGTCAGATTCGCCATCTTTTCGACCCAGTTAAGCAGATGAACGTTGGTGCTCAGTGGCTTCGAAGGATCGCGCTCAATCGACTTTTTGGTAACAGGAGAACTCATCAGTGACTCCGATCTATTGATGAATTGCAGGCTAAATAGTTAAGCGCAAGTGTGACATCAGAGGGATTGTGGAGGCAAGTAGCGAGTCCGCTAAGCGGACGCCAGCGTAAAGCCTGGGGCGTGAGCCCCAGGAGCAGAGAGGCCACACGAGATCTAGCCCGTGAAACGGGCGACAGCGATGTCGATGATCAGATGCCGAGTGTATCAATCATTCCGCTGACGCCCGCCACGCGGGCTCTGTAACTTGGTTGGAACCGTACCTGGGTTTCGCTTCGCTCCACCCCAGGCTTTATGCTGGCGTCTGCTGCGGACTCGACATGAAACACAAGCCCGGTAGAGAAGCCTTCACCAACAAAGAGTGGAATCTGATCCAGCGCCTCAACACACCCGCGAAGGTGCAACGCTGGCTGACCCGCATGCCCTACAACTGGGAACGACAGGGCGGCACGATGCGATCGTTTCGCGAAGTCGTCAAACGAAACGAAGCGCATTGCCTGGAGGCGGCAGTCGCGGCCGCAGTCATGCTCGAGCAGCACGGCTACCCGCCTTTGCTATTCGATCTGGAGTCGATCGATTTGCTCGACCATGTGCTTTTCGTTTTCCAGGAAAACGGGCGATGGGGGTCAATTGCGCGTTCACGCGACATCGGATTGCAGGGACGCAAGCCAGTCTTTAGGAATTTGCGCGAACTGGTTTGGAGCTATTTCGATCCCTACATCGACATGACCGGCCGCATCAAAGGCTATGGGCTGACGAGCCTCTACGCTCTCGGCAAATACGATTGGCGTTTCTCGTCTAAGAACATGCACAAGATCGAAGATCACCTGCGCGCAATTCCGCACCAGAAGCTTCGCTCATCCGATCGCCGTTACGATTACTGGCATGAACGGTACAAGAAGTACAAGAAGCGATTCCCCGATCGTTCGCCTTCTTATTATCCTAATCGCCATCAGTGGATGCTTTAAGTCCGTCTTTTATCGTCGTCCGACTCTTCATTTGAACCTCGACCGAACAGTCGTTCTCATCGTCTAAAGATCGCCGTTAATGCTAGAATCGCCGCAACTCTCCGATTGTGGCCCCTTTAGCTTTGGGAAATTGAGGGAAGGTGCCGTGCCTCAGGTTGTAGAACCCAGGTTTATTTCATTCAAGAGAATAGTCCGGCTGCGTGGTCTGATGCTCTTCTTCTTACTGATGCTCTGTGCCCAGGCAGGGGCGCAAGACTCGCCACGACTGTCTGACACTCCTCTGATTCTCGGGCAGGCGATTCAAAAACAGATCAAAGTAAACGAAACGCACGGATATTCCCTCAAACTCGAAAAAGACTACTTTGCGCAGGTTGTCCTCGAGTCAAAAGGTGTTGATGTGGCGCTGACTTTGTTAGGTCCTGACGGGAAGGAAATCGAGAGGAGTCAGGACTACGTGGGTGACGTCGGTATCGAGAGGATAACTCTTATTGTTGATAAGCCGCATCTCCTCCGCCTTGAAGTAAGCGCGATCAAGAAACTCTCCGGCGATGGGAGCTACACCATACGGCTGAAGGCGTTACGACTCCCCCAAAATGGCGATAGAGATCTGGTTACCGCTGAGAACTTATGGCGAGAGGCACGCCGGATCGGGCGCAATTCGGAAGACTCGCGGCGCCACGCTATCGTGAAGCTGAAACCCGCGGCCCAGCTTTTTCTTTCAGTCGGAGATCTCGAGCGCGCCGCAGATACGTTTCATGCCTTAGCAAAGGTTTATCAGGGCGAACACATTACTGTCCTGCAGTACCTCGAGCAGTCTCTTTCGCTTTACCGGCAATCGGGAAACCGCAGACGCGAGGCGTTAGTTCTAGCGGGTATCGGCATCGCTTATTCTCAGTCGGGTCAGTTTGAGAAGGCGTTGGATTACCACGCGCGCGCGTTACAACTACGCCGTATGCTGGGCCTGCGAGAGCTGGAAGCGGCCTCCCTGGATCAAATCGGGATAGTCTACTTTCGGCTCGGCGACCCGCAACGCGCTCTGACGCACCACCTCCAATCACTGCCCGTGACTCGGTCCTTACGGACCACACGAGACCTGGCAGCTTTGTTCGGATATATCGGCGCAGATTATTACGCGATGGAGCAATATGCTCAGGCATTGAACTACTTCACCCAGGCCCTGGCGCTGGCGCGTGAAAAGGCAATTTCTTTCCGCATAATTGTCACTCTACGTTACGTTGGTTTTAGTCATTTGAAGTTGGGACAGACGGATAAAGCCCTGGCGGCCCTTAACGAAGCTCTCTCGCACGAACAGAAGTCTATTAACCACTATGAGCGCGGAAACATATTCGCCGGACTTGGAGAGGCTTATTACAAGCGCAACATGCCCACCAAAGCACGCGAATATCTAAAGCAGGCATTTCCTCTGCTGCGCAATGCCGAGGACAAGCAAGGAGAGGCCAAGGCCCATTACTGGTTGGCTCGCGTGGAAATGGATCAGGGCAACCTTGGCGAAGCTCTCACAGAGATCGAGAAAACGGCCGGCATAGTGGAAAAGGTGCGTTCACATCTCACCTCGCCAGAACTGCGCACGTTGTATTTCGCTTCCGTCGAACGATATTACGAGAGCTATCTTGAAATCCTTTGGCGGCTCCAT
The DNA here is from genome assembly GCA_036374695.1 of Pyrinomonadaceae bacterium. Taxonomy (GTDB): domain Bacteria; phylum Acidobacteriota; class Blastocatellia; order Pyrinomonadales; family Pyrinomonadaceae; genus UBA11740. Next base: position 24,770 of record DASUTF010000056.1, on the reverse strand, counting down.
CAAAAACAACCCCGAGGCGGATTCGACGAAAGGGCCCTGCGCGTTAGTGAGCAGTGTCGCGCGCGCAGCCTGCTGGAACTTCTGAACGAAGGGCAAATAGACATCCGCCAGGGCGTTTCAGCTGAACTGCTGGCGCGAGAGCGTGAACTCCAGAAACAACTAAACGCAAAGGCGGGGGCCCAGCTTTCTTTCATGAGCGAAGAGACCACAAGCTCGCGCGAAGAGGTGACAACGGAACAAAGCTCAACTGCCACAAACGAGATTGCCGGAATAACCAACGCGCTGCTTGACGTCAGGGCGCAAATCCATCAGCAAAGTCCTCACTACGCCGCGCTGACACAACCGCAGACCCTGAGTTTGAAAGAGATTCAAGAAACGCTGGAGCCGAACTCGGTTTTGCTCGAGTATAAGCTCGGCGAACAAAGAAGCTTTCTTTGGGCTATTACCCGGAGTGAATTTAGGGCTTTTCAGCTCCCCGGCCGTGCCGAGATTGAGCCGCTCGCACGCCGCGTGTATCGCTTGTTGACTGCACGAAACCGACAAGCGCCTAACACAACAGACGCGCTGGGCCAGGCGCAGATTATCAGATCGGAGAAGGAGTACCACGAAGCTGCCACTAAACTAAGCCGGCTGTTGCTCGGCCCGATCGCACCGATGAAAAACTCCCAGCGGTTGCTGATTGTCAGTGACGGCGCCCTGCAATACATCCCGTTTGCCGCGTTACCTGATCCGGAAAGTAGGCATGCGACAGAAGGAGCAGACTACAAAGCCCGCCCCCTGATACTTAACCACGAAATCGTCACCCTGCCGTCGGCGTCCGTCATCGCCGTCTTGCGTCGTGAAACGGCGGCCAGAAAACCTGCGCCCAAAGCCGTTGCGGTTTTCGCTGACCCGGTCTTCGCGCGGGACGACACGCGGGTTGCGGCAGCAAGGCGCCGGGAGACGGCCGGACCAAAGAAGACTTTGCGAGATATCGATGCGAAATGGTTTGCGCAGAACCCCTCTGGCGACGATAAGAAAATGGAAAAGGAGGGCCCCACGATCACACGCCTGCCGTTCTCACGTCGCGAAGCCAACGCCATCCTGGCCTTTGCGCCAGCGAATGAAACCTACCTCGCACTCGATTTCGAAGCCAATCGTGCCAATGCGACCGACCCGTCAATGCTTGATTACCGTATTGTGCATTTCGCAACGCACGGCTGGTTGGACAGCAACCGACCTGAACTTTCGGGCGTGGTGCTCTCACTGGTCAACCAAAAGGGCGAAGCCCAGGACGGCGTCCTCCGCCTGCATGAAATTTATAACCTTCAACTCAACGCGGACCTGGTGGTCCTGAGCGCATGTCAGACTGCGCTTGGCAAGGAGGTTAGAGGCGAGGGTCTGATCGGTTTAACCCGGGGCTTTATGTATGCCGGAGCCCCGCGCGTGGCGGCAAGTTTATGGAAAGTTGACGACGCAGCCACGGCGGAGTTGATGGCCCAATTCTATCGCTTCATGCTGAAAGAGCAGCTCTCACCGGCGGCCTCACTGCGCGCGGCTCAACTCGAACTCATCAAGCAGCGGCGTTGGAACGCGCCCTACTTTTGGGCCGGCTTTATTCTCCAGGGCGAATGGCGTTGAATGAAATCCAACGCAAAATTAAGAAGAAAGACTGGCAGCTAACACAGGAGGGGTTCGACCAGCTGCTCAGTCTTTTGGACCAGGATCGCGAACGCGCGGCCGAAAAATACGAACTACTGCGACGGCGGCTCTTGAAATTGTTCGAGTGGCGCGGAAGTTCAACTCCGGAAGAACACGCAGACGAAGCCTTCAATCGCGTGGCCCGCAAAATCGTCGAAGGCGTAGAGATTAGAGATCTTACTCACTTCGTCGGCGGCGTTGCGCGCCGCCTTTTCCTCGAGATCCTCGATCAGCGCGAGCGCGAACAAAAAGCGCTTAACCAGCTTCCGGAACCGGTAGCCGTGGTTGAAATCAAAGACGAGGAAGTTGATTCGCGCCTCGATTGTTTTCGCGCGTGCTTAAATGCGCTGCCCCCAAAGCAACGAGGTCTGATCGTAGACTATTATCGTGAAGGCGAACGCAAGCGTATCGAGCAACGGAAGCTTTTGGCCGCTCAGTTGCGGATACCGCTCAACGCGCTCCGCATTCGCGCGCATCGCCTGCGTTCCCAGCTTGATAAATGCATCCAGGCCTGCCTCAAAAATGATCGGGCGGACCAGTGATTCCCCGGGGGTTCTTATTAATGGCAATTGCCAATTGGAGCCGGCAATAAGTGAAATGCTTTTATAGGTTTTCCCACTAGACAGTGAGAAGGGGTGGGGTTCCTTGACTGAAGAACTTTACGACGACGAGAAGCTGCAAAGGTTCTTGCTTGGAGCTTTGTCTGAAGCGGAGCGCGCGGCTATCGAAGCGCGCTTCCTGGCCGACGCAGACTTCTCTTCACAAGTTCAGGTGATCGAGGATGAACTGATCGAAAGATATTTAAGCGGTGAACTTTCAGTCGAGGATCATCAGAGATTTGAAGCTGCTTATCTAACTCAACCCAGGCGCCGCGAAAACGTGTTGGCGATGAAGGGCGTGTTGGCCGCGGCAAATGCCGAAGCAGGTTTGCGGGTTGAGCAATCACCATCGCTCTGGGCCGGCTTCCTGGCGCCTTTTCGTTTTCAAAGCGCCTTTGCCCGCTACGCGGTTGCCGGTGCCATGCTGGTTGTCCTGGCGCTCGGCGTCCTGCTTTTGTTAAATAAATTTCGACCTAAACAAAACGGGCCCCTGGCGCAACAAACGCCAGGGTTGGTCCGGCCGGAAGCCAGGGCGTCCGTGTCGCCAGATGCTACCCCCGACGTTTCTCGACCTCAGCAGACACCATCGCCCGCAGCCACTCCGGCGCCCCGGGTAAGTCCTTCGCGGGCAACAGAAGCACAACCTGCCGGCGCCACTTTGGCTACCATCATTCTGCGTCCAACGCTGGTTCGCGACCCGGTCGCGGCGAACAAATTAGTAGTGTCTTCATCCATCCAAAGAGTTCGTCTTCAGCTCCATCTCGAACGGAACGACTACAGGTCCTATACCGTTCACATCACGACGGTTGAGGGGCGTCTTGTATGGCGGGGATCAATCGGCGCCCGCACTACGAACGGGGCAACATACCTCGCTTTGGCCCTTCCCGCTCGGCTTTTAGCCAGCGGCGACTACATAGTCGAAGTTAATGGCGTTGGCGAACCCGGGCCGCCTGAAAGCGTTGCCAGCTATTTCTTCAGCATCACCCGAAAATAAAATCCAAAACTCATTACCTTAGTTAACCGACCAAACCCGTCCCGCCGGATTTCCTCCTCGTTTAGATGAAATACTTTTACCTCTTTTCCCACTAGGAAATGCATGGTCGGATTTGGTGGCAGCAACCCGTAATGCGGCGAGAAATGCCGGCGCGAGGTTTTTATCACCGCCCCACACTTTGTCTTTGAGAGGAAGAAGACTTGAAACGCAAAATAGCATTATCACTGGCGCTTACACTGAGCGTCGTCATGCTTTCGCTGATGAGTTCCGACTCGTCGGCAAATGCACAACAACGAGGGAAAAAAGTCAGCTTCGACACGGGCATCGTCACGCTCAGCCCGGATCAGTTTCTTCGCGTTGCGATAGCGGGCGATTTTAACAGGGATGCCGATGCTGACGGCGCCGATTTCCTTGTTTTCAAACGAGTGGGATACATAGAACAAGGCAACATCTACCGAGTCGCATCCCAGGTTACAACCGACCCGATAAGGCTGGGTCAAGGCGAAGCCGTTTCAATAGACATTAACCAGGGTGAATTTAATGCAGTCCGTTGCCTCGTGGCTGGAAATTTCATAGGCACCGACGCAAGCAATGCGCGGGTAACCGTCGAAATCATTAACCGCACCACGAATCAAGTTGATAGCGTTCTAATCGCTCTTCTACTCCCGTGAGGAATGCGTGGCGGCGAGGGCGCGCGCGCGGACGATATGAATTCAAGGGAATGCGCGCTGTGGCGCCTGTTCGATCTTTAAGGTCATAAGTTTTGAAGAGGAAAAAATGAAACGAAAAATTACACTATCAGTCGCTCTCGTGTTGAGCGTCATCCTGCTGTCGCTGATGAATTCCGATTCGTCTGTCAGTGCACAACAACCCCCGCAAAGATTCAGGTTTGACACAGGTTTGATCATTCCCGGTCCTCACATTCTTCGAATCACCGTCGCCGCCGGATCGGGAAATGACAAAGTCACCTTAGTCCGCTTTGGGCGCATGGAATATACCCAAGGCACTTGCGACAGTGGCGTGTGCAAGCATGCCGCGTCCTCGCAGACCCTAACTGATCGAATAATGTTGGCTCCGGGGGAAGGTGCGACATTCGACCTGACCGACGGTACTTCCAATACCATCATGGGAGTACGCGGAGTGGTTGAGAGCAACCGGCCAAATGTGACAGTCGCTTTGCAAATCATCAGCCTGACGGGCGAAGTGACTTCCCACATCATCGTCGCAAATGCAAGTCCCTGGGGTGACAATTAACCCCACCGCCGCTCGAATTATCGGGGGGATGCGGCGACGGCTTGCTTGTTGAAATCCAGTCGTTGATGCGTGTCCGCGAACTCGCAAAAATTGCAGATCCAATGACTGAAGAAAAGGGGACAACTGTGAAACCCAAATTCAGATTGTCATTCGTGCTCGGTCCGCTAATACGTTTTTGCCCTCGTCCGCCTTACTTATCAACCGAGATGATTCACTTAGGAGGATGAACATGAAAAAGCTTTTGACAACGTTGCTTACCTTATCCGTGGTTCTTATCGGTCTGGGTGCCGGCGAAGCCCTGGGCCAGCGCCGGCGAGTTGTCATTCGCCGTCCGCATCCCCTGCGACGTCCGCTCATCGTCCGCCCCAATCATCCATTCCGCCGCCCCTTACCGAAGGAGGTTGTAGTACGAACCGCGCGGAAACCGGTCGTAGTCAATGCCCCGCTGGTTTACCTGCCTGAGCTGACATGGACGCCTGTCGTCGCGCCGCTGCCGCCAACCGAGCGTTTGATCTGGCAGGAGAGCGAAACTATCGCGCGCGATGAAGAATGGGTCGATAAGAGTTTTGGCGTCGATCAGTCGGGCAATGCGCTGTTTCTTGATATCGGCGGGCAGGCCAGACTCCTCTTCGCCGACGTGACCTTCGCCAATGGCAACGTGCAGGTGGTGAACTTCAACGATCGGACCTACGGCAGCGGCATTTACCGGTTGCTCGACTTCGCCGATGGCCGGCACGTGAGCACCGTGCGAATACTCGCCCGGTCCGAATCCAGCGACACCAAGCTCGGGGTGTACCTGAGTAAGTAAGTTCCGCCCGATGAAAGTGGTGGAATCAATCAAGACTTTCATGGAGGTAAAGAAATGGTTCGACGAATTACCTTATCAATCGCGCTCACCTTGGGCATTGTTTTTGGATCGCTAATGAGTTCCGATTCGACGGCGCAGGCGCAGCCGCGAATGAGATTCCGTGCCGACACTGGCGTCGTTGCGCTCGGCCCGAATCAAGTGCTTCGCGTGACCGTGACCGATTCCGATTCAGACGGGGCTGACTTTCTTGCGGTCCGCTTCAGACGGATGCAATACGCGCAAGGCCCTTGCAGCGGCGGCGTCTGCAAGCTCGGCAGCGTGACCGACCTTATCCTTGATCCGTTTGGCCTGATGGCGGGCGAGGCGGCTTATATAGACATTCCGCAAGGCGGTTTTGCCGCAGTTCGCGGAGTTGTTCAAACCAACCGCCGAAACGTGCGAGCAACGGCGACCATCATTAACACGGTCACGGGTGAGACGACCACCCACATCATCATGGCGAACACCGAGGGCGATTTCCACTGAGGTGCTGCTCCGCGCATTACCAGAGTTGGTGCTGCGACCACAAAAGACAAGGAAGGCGAGAACAACGATGAAACGCAGAACAACTTTATCAATCGCGCTCACGCTGAGCGTGATTTCACTCGCGCTCGTGAGTTTTGATTCGACCGCGCGGGCGCAACAACGGCAGAGATGCACGGCAGACACGGGCATCGTGGCGCTCGGCCAGAATCAAAAGCTGCGCGTGGTGGTGACCGGGATGGGCGGCAACGACACGATCACCGTCCGCTTCAGACGGGTGCAATACGAGCAAGGCGCTTGCAACGGTGGAGTCTGCAAGCTCGCCAGCGTGACCGACCTTATCATTGACCCATTCACGCTGATGGCGGGCGAGGCGGCTTCGATGGATATTACGCCGATGCCCGGTGCGTCCGGCGTGCGCGCGATGGTCGTGAGCAACCGCCGAAACGTGCGAGCCACGGCGGCGATTATTGACACCCTTACCGGCGAACTGACTTCCACGTCACTTCTCGAGACTATGGAGGATGACGAATGTGGTCTGTGATCCTCCCCACTCATTCCTGGAGAGAGACCATGAAGATCAATTTGGTAGTCGCGACCGCGACGGTTTGAGTGTCGAAATCTACGGCTTTGCCGCGAAGGAGAGTAAGAACTTTGAAACGCAGAATAACTTTAGCACTCGCGCTCGCGCTGAGCGTGATTTCACTCGCGCTCGTGAGTTTTGATTCGACGGCGCGGGCGCAACAGCGGAGGGTGTTTCGCACAGACACGGGCATGATCATGATCGGCCCGAATCAAGTGCTTCGCTTGACGGTGGTTTCCGGCGATTTTAACCCGGACAACGACGTTTCGGTCCGCTTCCGGCGGATGGGGTACGTGGAAGCGGACAACGTTTACAAAGTCGCGGCGCAGAACGTGACCGGCCCCGTCAGACTGATGCCGGGCGAAGCTGCTTCGCTGGACATCACTCGTTCGTCCCCGGGCGGCGTGTACGCTGATGCAGTTCGCGGAGTGGTCGAGACTAATCGTCCAGGCGTGCGCGTGACGGCCCAAGTTTTTGACGCGACCACCGGTGAGACCCAGATAATCGCCATTTTGATCGCGACCTAACCTTAACCGCATTCGCGGCAGCCATTTCGGAGTTCGATATGAAAGCGCTAACTTTACGTCACCTGATCTTCTTTACCGCCGCTGCTTGCTTGTGCCTTGCTCTGGCCGGACACAGCGCGGCGCAGTTGCCTCGCATAAGAGTTCCGCGCCCGGCGCCCACGAAAACTCAGCCACTGCCGGCGGAAACTACCGCGAACAAAAGCGACGGTAACGACCCGGCACCCGCTTCTGTCCAGACGCATAAACCGGCGATCAGCTACGAATCTTTTCTGGACATGCGTTTTTACGAGGATCACGCGGGCTTTCTCGTTGAAAATCTCCTTGTCGTCTTCCCGCCGGCAGGCCCATCATCGGCCACGTTTGTGATCATGAAGCCGAACGGCGAGGTGGTCGCAAGCGTGCCGCTGCAATACTCGCCGCTTGAACGGTTCGCGGCCTTCGGCAGATTTCATCCGGCCAGCGGCCACCCCGGCACCATACGACTCAATCAGGCAGGTGACTTCCTGATGGGCGTGAAAATGGGCGGAGAGCTAATCACGACGATGCCGTTCAGCTTGAAAGAAGAGGTCAACAGCGATCCTTTCAATCCGGGCAAGAAGTATGTTCGCTCGGGCCCGTGGAGCGACCTTGCGTTTTTTTCGCAGATCACCGACGACCCGAATGCGATGCTGCATTTCAATTTTTGGCTGAGTACGCGCGAGCTGCCTGCCGGCATGCGCCGGCCAAAGGTTACGCTTCATCTGATGCTGAACGGCAAAGAAGTCGCCGCCAGCCGCTCGCCAGTCGTGCCTGATTACCTGGACTGGTATTTTTACGAGCGCAAAGAGCTGATCATGGCGACCAAGCCGAAGGAGAAGTGGCTCAATCTTGCCGACCTCACGCGCCAGGATGGCGAGTTGGTCATGGTCGTCAAGGCCGACGGGCAGACAATCAAGTCATACAAGGCGCAAATTACCGGCGGCAAGTTGCAGGGCCTGTCACGAAGCCGGCTCGGCTTCGAACCGCGTGCCAATTTCATTTCGCCGCGCTATGTTGATCTTACCGACCGGTCAACGTCGGATTTTACGATGCGCGACATGTTTTGGATTAGCAAGTCCAAGTGACGACTCATTGAGGATTCTGGGCATCACGGGGGGTTCTACGACGAAGCGCACTAACCAAGAAGGGATACAAAAAAATGAAAGTCCTGACCTTCACACTGTTGCTCGTTATCTCAGCGTGTCTCGCGATTTCTCACTATGAGCCTTCCGCAAATGCGCTCCGACCGGAGACGGTGCGATACATCTACGCGGACGGAAATCAAATACACACCACGGGAATCTCGGGATTTAAAGGGAGCAGGCGCGAAATAAAAGAACCGGGCGCCAATGCTTTCCTCCAGGGTTTGGAATTTGACGAAAAGGGCGACAAGCCATGCTTCATTCGCGCGCACTGGTGGCGCTACACGGCAGAAAGCATCGCCGACGCGAATTTGCCGGAGGACTTCACCACGTTTTTCAACATCTGTAACAGCAGTGCGAACGGAGACCAGAAAATTGTCTTCAGTTCTACCGAAGAACAACGGCAGGCCGTGGATTCCATTCGCGTGTGCTCAAACAACAATAACAACCACCGGGTCAAGGGAGTGGAGTTGACGAGCGCGTTCGTTGATCGCAACGGTTCGGGCAAGGTTGAAAACAACTCAGGAAACAAACTCCAGTTTGACCGCACCAACTGTGCGCCGCCATGGAAAGCAACCCAGACTTGTCCCACCGGAATGGCCGCCACCGGTTTGGTTATCGAGCACTCCGGTGAAGAAATCACCGGTCTTGGACTGAAGTGCGCCAAGCCTCTCATCAAGAGCGTGACCATCGCCGAAAACTCAGCCACCGCCGCCAACGACCGGTTTTCAAAAATGGAGAAAGACATTCGCGTGACTGTCGACAAAGACGGGAAGACAGAAAAAATGACGATCCGCGAAGCCGTAACCCGTCACGAGGTAAATGGCGTAACAGTGGCCGTGATCGACAACGGACAGGTTTGGACTGTGCGCCACTATGGCATTCGCAGCCGCAAGTCGAATCTCCCGACGAATAAAGACACGCTTTACCAGGCGGCCTCGACCTCAAAATTCGTTGCCGCGATCGGCATGCTGATCGCCGCCGGCAAGGATCACGGACCAAAGTTGGGCCGCTCCGCACAGGCAACTGCCAATGCGAATCCCGGCAGCCTGATCGATCGCTGGGTTGACAAGCAGTTTAAAGGGGATAACAGCAGCATGCCGAAGGACATTACCGTTGAGCGCTTGCTCAGTCACACCGCGGGCCTGGATACCCATGGCATCGGCACTGCTCGCACCAACAGCAAGACGGACATGGAAAACATTCTTTTGGGCCAGCCGCTGAACCCGGGAGTTAAGCCGCAGAGTCCTCCCGGTTTGCGTTATTCATATTCGGGGGGCGGCTTCGTCGCCGCTGAAGCGATGCTCGAGATTCATTCCGGTCGAACGGCCACTAACTTTCTTAACAACGACGTGCTGCGCCCCTTAGGGATGACAAAGAGTACTTTCAACACCGCGAACGACAGTATGGTCAATCTGGCCCGCGGCTGCAGCCGGGGTGTCTGTTCATCGGAACCTGAGTTTACTACCGTGAAGTTCGCGGGCGGATTGCTCGCGAATCCGGAAGAGTACGCGCGGCTGTTGGTGATAATCCTGAACAATGGCAAGGACGCCAGCGGTCGACAGGTGATTCCGCTGGCTGACGTACAACGATTGATGACGCCGGCGGCAAATATCTTCAGCACGAACCGGGCCTGCACATCGCATTCTAATTGCGGCACTGAGAAATGCTACGGCGGAAAATGCATAACGCCCATCAATGCTGATGGAGACTGGTACGGTCTGGGAGTATCGCTGAGCGATGGTGGAGATTTTCAGGGCTACCCCAGCGACCTCTACCATGGAGGCGCTCAGGATAACGCAGTAGCCTTTTTCTTCCTGGATCGCGCCGACGGCAACGGCATCGTTATTATGGTTAATGGCGAATCAGTCTGGAAAAAGCAGAACGTGGAGTATGGCGCTGAGGCTCTGAAGAATGACATCAAAGACGCGTTCTTTCGTTACTATCCGTGACTCTTAGCGGCGGCCAGGCGTTGGGCTCGTCGGCTTTGCTACCGTAAATGAAAGAGTCGGATTATTCATGGGGCAGCAAGTCGGCTGTGACATCCTTTCGCCTCGTTTCCGTCAAGAGGTGAGCAACCACCGACGCGATGATGATCCCGCCTCCCACAATCGCCCATCCTGAAGGGCGCTCGCCGATGAACATGAACACCCAGATCGGATTCAGCACCGGCTCGATGTAGCCGATGATGCCGGCGTCAAGCGAGCGCACCCCCCGCGCCATCGCCGATGTAAACAGAAGGTAAGCGAAACCAATCTGGATAATTCCGAGATACGCAACTGCTGCAAAATCAGCCGGGGCTATCCCTTGCTTCACGGCGCCGAAAAATGCCGGCGCGCAAATCAGAACAACCAGCAGGTTGCCATAGATCGTCGAGACGGCCCGGTTAACCTGGCGCGCTTTCGAATGGCGCAGCAGGAGAAAGAAGAAGGCGAAACACACCCCGGAAGCCAACGCGAAGAGATTGCCGGTAACGTCCTGCGGCCTCAGCTTGCCGACGAAAAAAAGCGACATGCCGGCGAGGCAAGCGGCGACGGTGATGAAATCCCGCGCGCGAAACTTCTCTTTGTAGAAAAGCGGCTCGAGCAGGAGCACGTAAACCGGCGCTGTGTATTGCAGAAAGATCGCGTTCGCCGCCGTCGTTAGTTTTGTGGCGAGCACAAACAACAGCAGTAGCGCCGCATAAAGAACCGCGGTAACCGCACTGATGCGATTAATCCGCAGCCCTTCGCGCCGCGTGAAGATTGCGATGGTGATGGCCGCCAGCAGCGAACGTCCGAACGAAAGTTCAAATGCAGAGAGTTCAGTGGCTTTAATGAAGAGGCCGCCGGTGCTCCAAAGGATCGCGGCGCCGAGGACGAGTAACAACGGAGAGACCGTTGCGGACTGGGTACTAGAATTAAAGTTGCCGGCCACCGATGCGGTCGAATCACGAATAGGCTAACAGACTCTTATTTAAGGCGAGTTCGTTTGAACAAAACACTGGTCAGCGATGTCGAGTGCTCGCGGACAATCTTATCGTTCTTAGTCAATGAATACGTCATTATGTCTTGTCCGGTTGAAGGACACTTCTCGTCGCGACAACGTTTGAACTCATAAACCTGTACGTCACCTCCGGCGGACAACCGGACGCGATAGAGGTCGGGCTCGATGGTCTCTTTCAGCTCATGCTTCTTGAAGGCGCGGCTGAACTGAAGCTTGTCGTGGTAGAGGTGCCCGCGGGTGAATTGGATGTCGTTTTTGGAAAAAACAAAGTTTTCAATGAGGTCCGCGTTCGACTCAGCCACATTCGACCACTCACCAAGTAGCCACTCCGGAGGGTTGAATTTGACCTTCGAGTCTCGCGAGCCTCCGGCGGCTTGTCCGCCTAAAGCGATAACAGCGAGGCAAAGAATCACCAGATAAGTAGATCGTTTTGTCATATGTTTTCTCCGCTCTCGGTTTCCTTTGAGGCTTTGCGAGATACTCTCAGCAACTAATCTAATTCACAGCGCCGGGTAATGCGTTCGCGGATTCCGTTAGCGCATCCTGCTGGCCAAAAGTCTCATCGCCGGCCGGTTTTGACTGTTTGAGATACTTTCCAAATTGTCCATTCCAGGGCGGGATCACAATCGAGACGGCGCCGCTGGCTTGCGCCTGACAAGCCAAACGAATCAGAGGTTTCGGCTCAGCCGTATCGATATAGCCGAATTCTTTGATCTTCTTGCCCTCGCGCGCCGCGACGTCGGAAAGCTTTTCGGCGCCGCCCAGCACGCCAACCCAACACGTGCCGCAGGAAGCTGAGCGACATTCGACGGGGATCGGACCTTCAATTCGTCTCGGATCGATCGCGCTCCAGTCGCGCGACTGATCTTCGGCGGCGCCCCACGCAAGATCCTGCGCCTCGCGCAGTTTGTATTTCGCTCCGTTATCGTTCTCGTCCCAGGTGATGGTCCACTGCTTATCAACAGTTTTGAGAAAACCTAACCAGCCCTGACTGTCATCCTTCGCCCGGGCGTTCAGGATCTGTTCGGGACTTTGCTTAACGTGTTGTTTGTCGATCGCGAGCGTGCCCGGCGCGGCTTTGAATGCTTCGAGTCCGACTTGCCGCACCGTCATGAAAGCAACTGCCGTAATGCCGACCAGCAGCGACTCGTCTTTTTTCAGTTCGCCGGCAACTGTGCGAGCGACCGCGGCAATTTGATCAGCCACTTTCCCGGAGACGTCCGCAGTGCCTGAAAACTGCTCGACCGCACGTTTAACCTGCGGCCAAAAACGATGGCCATACAGAAAGTGATGCGACGAATCGATCTGAGTTTTCAGCTCGTAATCGCCCTGGAGAAGCAGCTCGCGCGCAAGCTTGTCGCGGTCATCAGTCTCCTGAAGCGCGCGGTGCAGAGACAGCGGATAAAACGCGAACCAGATTTGCGTCGCGTTGCGGTCGACTTCGTGAACGGCGCGCAAAAGCGTCGCGAGGGCGGCCGCCCAGGCTTCTTCGGTCTGTTGTTCCAGGTAAGTTTCGAAAGCAGTTTTCATGATCACCAGCGTCCAGACAGGAATTTCTCGCCCTAAGAAAACGTGTAGTTTAACAGCAACGCACAGGCCTTCCAACCAGTCCGGTGGCGGTTAGATGTTAATGCAGGAGGCTCGTTTTGGGGCACTAGCCCTACTGTCAGGGAGGGCTCATTAAGCTGCGCGCATTTGGAGCCCTCCCAGACGGTCGGGCTAATGCCCCGCTTGGAGACTCGCGCTAAGTCTCCACACAATCACTACTAAGGTGACGGCTAAGACGCAACCGACAGGTTTGGTGTCGCGAGGAAATGAAGAACTCCACGCGAAGCGAGCTTTGGTCTCGCTTCGCGTGGAGCGATTTTCTTGCCATTACGGGCTATAAAGATTCCGCTCCTACCGGAGCAAAAGGCCCGCGATTCTGTCCCTACTACTTTTTCACCAACGTTATCCGGACGGGTTGATTGAGGGAGCTGGCCGGAACTTCAATTTCCATTGTTTTGTAACCCTTGGCTTTCACTTTCAGCTTCAGGGTGCCCATATGAATTGGCGGCAAAACCGCCACACCGCGCTCGTCGGTGTCGTTCCAGCTTTCACAGAAATATCCGTCCGTGCGCGTGGATTCCAGTTTGGCGCGAGCGTTTCTAACAGGATTCCCGCTCTCATCGACAACACGCAGATCAAGACGTCCGACTCCGTTCGCTTCCTTCGGCGCGGCGCCCATGTTAGGCGGATCGTTGGGATTTTGGGATTGATCCTGCGCCAGACCGACTGAGAAAGTCGCGGCAACTAGAAATAGAGCGATTAGAAACTTCGACATAATACTTTGAAACTCCTTGTTTGTGGTGAAACCGACGCCGTCGAATTGTGAGGCTGGCGATGCGGCTGTTAAGCCAACTGTAACCCGCAAGGCTTAGTGTCTCAGGGGCCTTTCAGGGTTGCCATTAGAGGCGTCCTGCTTTTGGAGTATAGCGAGTCGAATGGGCCGTTGGGAAGGTTTTTGTGTGACGTGGTCTCCTACTTTGCGTGTCTTTGCGTCTTGGCGCCTTTGCGTGAACCGACCACGTGTCACAAAGGGCTATTTCACGCAAAGACGCAAAGTCGCAGAGGATCGCAAAGGAAATTCGGACACTACCGTTGTGACCGGGTGTTTGACTTGCGCGCGTGGACGCTGATAATTCAGCAAATACCCAAGTCCCCAATGATTGAAGGTTGACGGCTGGAGGAACAGTTATGCTGATTCAATTTCTGGTTTTGCTCCTGGTTGCGGGCGTTTGTGGCGCTTTAGGGCAAGCGATTGTCGGCTATTCGCACGGCGGATGCCTGGTGTCGATTGCGCTGGGATTTATCGGCGCGTTGCTGGGGATGTGGCTGAAGGGAGCGCTCGGTTTGCCGGAACTGATAAGCATTCCCGTCGGCGGCATGAGCTTCCCAATCGTCTGGTCAATCATCGGAGCAGCTTTGTTCGTCGCGGTTATTAATTTGATAAGCCGGCGCGGGAGGTATTGATGTTACAGAGTGAGCGGATCACGGGCTTAACTTGAGTGTTGGACCCGCTCGCCACCGTTCGCGGTTCCGTATGTTTCTCGATGGCTGTCGAACCACCACGCAAAGCCCACGAACAGCAAATTTGAGAGCGCGGCGATGGCTAACTTGTTCACGCTCGGCGGCGCGGGTCCGAAGACGACGGCTCCATAGAGGGCAACGATCACGAACACGAAAGCCCAGAAACCAAAACTCCCAATTCTGTCTTTCGCTCTTGTCTGAACTAAATAGATAGCCACCCCCGCAGCCAGTAACGTCAGCTCAACCGCCACAGTTATCCAACGACGGTTCCATAATCCGAGGCCCAACAGGTTGCTGCCCGCGTACAAAGGCAGGTCCGGCCGGTGCACCACGTAATCCAGCAGCCAGTGGCTGATGACTCCGAGCCAAACCGTGATGGCGCCGGCGAGGTATCGCGCCAGTCCAAAATATATGGACGCAAACAAAGTCGCCCACCCGACCACAGCCAACAGTCCGTGTGAGATTGGATATGAATCGAATTGCAGGCGAAGAAACGGGTTGCGACTATCGACGATCGAGACGTGTTCCCAACCGACCAGCACTAATATCGGCCAAATGAGATCGAGAAGAATCGGGGCAGCAATCAAGATCCCGAGTGACGTTCTCGGCGCAAATCGCTTCGCTGCAAGCCCAACCGCATAGTGTCCGACAAACATTTGTGAGGTCGCATGCTATCACCTTATAAGCATTCGTTTGAAAAAAAGTGCGCTTGTCGCTAAAGTAGCCCGACTAAGCAATTCATTACGGTTTTACTGGAGACGTTTAGAGGCGGGCTTGTCCCGCCGTTACTAATGAAGGCGGACAAATCCGCCGTCTAAACGGATTTCGATAAATTCTGCGGCGATGCCTCAGATATTTCGACACAGCACAAACTATCTGGCGCGAGCCACGATCTTTGGTGCCATCTTCTTTTTGGTCGCCGCAATGTTCGTTGGCGTCGGGATCAACCGATCTGGCTGGAACACCGGCGCGTACATCGAGCGCCAGCAACCAATTCAATTCAGTCATAAGCACCACGTGGGCGACGACGGCGTCGATTGCCGCTATTGCCACACGAGCGTGGAAACCTCAGCGTCGGCCGGCATTCCGTCGACTGATGTTTGCATGAGCTGTCACAAACAGATCTGGGCGGACAGCCCTTACCTGGAGCCGGTGCGCGCCAGTTTCAAGACGGGCAAGCCGATGGCCTGGATTCGCGTGCACGACTTGCCGGACTACGCATATTTCAATCACTCGATTCATGTGAATAAGGGCGTGGGCTGTTCGACGTGCCACGGGCGCATCGATGAAATGCCGGTTGTCTATCAAACGGCATCGTTGCAGATGGAGTGGTGCCTCGAGTGTCATCGCAAGCCCGAAGACTTCGTACGTCCGCAGGACAAGATTTTCGACATGGAGTGGCAGCCGCCGGCGAACCAGAAAGAGGAAGGGGCAAAGTTGGTACAGGAGTACAACATTCAGATCAAAACGAATAAGGGTCAGAGTGTTTTAACAAGCTGTTCAACTTGTCATCGGTGAGTGGCACAGACTTCAGTCTGTGAATTCAACGTGGAAACCACAGACTGAAGTCTGTGCCACAAAGCTAATGAGTAACGATCGTCACATCAATTTCAAGCTGCTCCGCGACCGCATCCTGGGCGCTGGGAGCGCGGACGTCTCGTCCGCATCTTCGCCCAAGGAGTACTGGCGTTCATTAGAAGAACTCGCCGACTCGCCCATCGTCGAAGAATTCGTGCGTCGCGAGTTCCCGCACGCCGCCGACGAATGGAATGATCCGGTCGAGCGCAGAACGTTTCTAAAGATTATGGGCGCGTCGCTCGCGCTCGCCGGCTTGAGTGGTTGCGTCATTCAACCGCCCGAAAACATCGTTCCGTACGTTCGCCAGCCTGAAGAACTGGTTCCGGGTAAAGGATTGTTCTTTGCGACAGCCTTCACTTTGGGCGGTGTTGCGGCGCCTCTCCTCGTGCGCAGCAACGAAGGGCGGCCGACTAAAATTGAAGGCAATCCCGAACATCCGAGCAGCGGCGGTTCAACGGCGAGCGATATCTTCTCTCAAGCTTCGATCCTTTCGCTCTACGATCCTGATCGTTCGCAGACGCCGCTCTATCGCGGGGAAACGCGGCCGTGGACGACATTTGTCGCTGAGATTCGTTCGCTGCTCGAGAAAGAGAACGATGGCATACGCGCGAAACGCGGCGCCGGTCTGCGCTTTCTGACTGAGACCGTTACGTCGCCGACGCTAGCCGCGCAGATGCGACAAATTCTCACGGACTTTCCCGAAGCGAAGTGGCATCAATACGAGCCGGTCAATCGCGACAACGCGCGCGCGGGCGCGATCATGGCGTTCGGCCAGGACGTGCACACGACCTACGACTTCAGCAAAGCCGATCGCATTCTTTCGCTCGGTGCTGATTTCTTAAACGGCCATCCGGAAAATTTGCGCTACGCGCGCGACTACGCGCGCCGGCGCGGTGTCGATCGCGAAAGTGGCACGGGCGTCTCGCCCGTGAATCACGCGCAGGATGCGCGTGCCACGATGAATCGGCTGTACGTGATCGAGAGCACGCCAACATTGACGGGCGCTAATGCGGATCATCGGTTCTCAGTGAAGCCTAGCGAAATCATGGAGTCGATCGGCCTCCCAATCATCCATTCGTTTGGCAGAACCCCGGGAACCATCGTTCCGGTCGCATGGCTCAATGCAGTTCAGCAAGATCTCATGAGTCACAGAGGCTCGTCGATTGTTATTGTCGGCGCTGATCAACCTGATTACGTCCACGCGATGGGCCACGCGATGAACGATTTGTTGGGCAACATCGGCAAGACCGTCTTCCACAGCGATCCACTCGAAGCCAACTCAGTCGATCAAACTCAATCTTTGCGCGAACTGGTGACAGATATCGACAGCGGCCGAGTCGAGACGCTCGTCATCATAGGCGGCAATCCGGCCTATGACACGCCGATTGATCTGCGGCTGGATCTGAACCGGCTGAACAAAGTTAAGCTGCGCGCGCACCTGAGTCTCTACAACAACGAAACGTCGGACATCTGTCATTGGCACATTCCGGCCGCGCACTATTTGGAATCGTGGGGCGACACACGCGCGTTCGACGGGACCGTTACGCTCGTGCAGCCTTTGATCGCGCCGCTCTACGACGGCAAGACCGCGCACGAGATGCTCGCGCTCTTCTCAGATAACTACGACAAGAAGCCTTACGAGATTGTGAAGGAGTACTGGCGCGCTGCGGGAGCCAGGACGACGCCGGCGAACCGGGGCAATGAGGTCAGTACCGGGAGCGGTAGCGACCGGGTGGCAGGAGCAGGCGGGACGCCTGCGAACCGCCCACCTCCAGCAGTGCCGTTGCCCCCACCCCCGACACCGAGTACATCGACAGATTTTGAGAGTTCCTGGCGCAAGTGGCTGCACGATGGGTTCATTCCCAACACCGCGCTGCCGGCTAAGACAGTCGCGCCTAAGTCTGATTGGGCGAGTGCTCTGCAAAATGCGGGCGGGGCGCCCGCGCTCCCAGCCAACACCTTTGAGTTGGTCTTCCGTTCCGATCCATCAATTTACGACGGTCGCTTCGCGAACAACGGCTGGTTGCAGGAGCTGCCAAAGCCGCTCACCAAAGTCACCTGGGACAACGTTGCGTACGTTAGCCCGGCCACGGCGCAAAAGCTCGGCGTCACGGCCCCGAATTACGAAGAAGACACGAAGGGCAAGCAGGCGTTCGTTGACATGGTCCAACTCGGACTCGGCGACAAGACAGTCAACAAGTCAGTTCCCGTCTGGGTGATGCCGGGCCAGCCGGATGACGTGATTACGATTCATCTCGGCTATGGACGGACGCTTGGCGGGCGCATCGCGCCGAACGTCGGCTTTAGCGCGTACGACATTCGCCGTTCGGACATGCCCTGGAGTGCGGCCGGCGCCTGGGTCAACAAAACCGGTCAGCGATACGAACTCGCGACCACGCAAGTGCACTTCAGTTTGATGGCCCCTTCTGAGACGAAGCCGCGCGACATCCTGCGCGAATACTCAGTTACAGAATACGAGCACGACAAAGATCATCTGCGCGAAGAGCAGGCGCACTTGAAAGAAGAGCTGCACGAACTCTCTCTGTATCCCGAATTCGATTACAAGAACCAGGGACTGGGTTATGCGTGGGGCATGTCGATCGACTTGAACAGTTGCATCGGCTGCAACGGGTGCATGGTCGCCTGCCAGGCTGAAAACAACATTCCGATCGTCGGCAAGGAACAGGTCGCGCGCGGCCGCTCGATGCACTGGATCCGCGTCGATTCCTATTTCAAGGGCGAAGAGGCGAAACCTGAAGGGCCATTCTTCCAGCCCGTGCCGTGTATGCATTGCGAGAACGCGCCGTGCGAACCTGTTTGTCCCGTGCACGCCACGGTGCACAGCGCCGAAGGCCTGAACGACATGGTTTACAACCGCTGTGTCGGCACGAAGTACTGTTCGAACAACTGCCCTTACAAAGTGCGCCGCTTCAACTTTTTCCTTTACAACGATTGGAACACGCCGACGTATCAGTTGATGCGCAATCCGGACGTGTCGGTGCGCAGCCGCGGCGTAATGGAGAAATGCACGTACTGCGTGCAGCGAATTCAGGCCTCGAAGATTCAGTCAGAGGTTGAAGGCCGTCCGGTGCGCGACGGAGAGATTGTGACGGCGTGCCAGCAGGTCTGCCCGACGGAAGCGATCGTGTTCGGCAACATAAACGATCCGAACAGCAAAGTTTCGAAATTGAAAGCGCTCGAGCGCGATTACGGATTGCTGGCGGAGCTGAACACGCGGCCACGGACGACGTATCTGGCGGCGTTGCGGAATCCGAATCCGGAAATAAGTCGTGAAGAAAAAAGCAGCCACAGATAAACACGGATTTTCACAGATAAGAAAACCAAATTCATATCTGTGTCGATCTGTGTTCATCCGTGGCTGATTTAACTTAATGGACGAACCACGCGACCAACACACATCGATTCACGGGACGCATCCCGTCGTTGGGACTGAGCTGACCTTCGGCTCCGTCACCGACAAGATCAGCTCGATCGTCTTGAAGCGCAAGACGCCGATTGGCTGGTTCGTCGGCTTTGCGATCTCGTTCGTGTTGTTCCAGTTGTTGCTCCTGACGATCACCAGCCTGCTGTTTGAAGGTATCGGCTTGTGGGGCGTCAACGTGCCGGTCGCGTGGGGCCTCGACATTCTGAATTTTGTCTGGTGGATCGGAATTGGTCACGCGGGCACTTTGATTTCGGCGATTCTGCTGTTGCTGCGACAGAAGTGGCGCACCTCGATCAATCGCTTCGCCGAAGCGATGACCTTATTCGCGGTCGCACAGGCTGGAATGTTTCCCATCATGCACCTCGGGCGGCCGTGGCTCGCGTACTGGCTGTTTCCATATCCAAACACGATGGGGATCTGGCCGCAGTTCCGCAGCCCTTTGATGTGGGACGTGTTTGCGGTTTCGACTTATGCGACCGTGTCGGCGCTGTTTTGGTTCATTGGATTGATTCCTGATTTCGCCACGCTGCGTGACCGCGCAAACAGCAAGCCTTTCCGAATGATTTACGGCATGTTGGCGATGGGCTGGCGCGGTTCCGCGCGTCACTGGCATCGCTACGAGATGGCTTACCTGCTGCTTGCTGGCCTGGCGACGCCGCTCGTGCTTTCGGTGCACACGATCGTCAGCTTCGATTTCGCCGTCGGCCTCATCCCGGGCTGGCATGCGACGATTTTTCCACCTTACTTCGTCGCCGGCGCGATCTACGCGGGCTTCGCGATGGTTTTGCTGCTGACGATTCCGCTGCGCCTGGTCTACGGACTCGAGAGTTTCATCACCATGCGCCACATGCACAACATGGCGAAGGTGATGCTCGCGACCGGTTTGATCGTCGTGTACGGCTACATGATGGAAGCGTTCTTTGGCTGGTACAGCGGCAATCCGTACGAGAGTTTCATGATTTGGAACCGCATGCACGGGCCGTACGCCGGTTACTACTGGGCGCTGATTCTGTGCAACGGGCTGGTGCCGCAACTGCTGTGGATTAAGAAGGTGCGATCGCATCTGCTGGCGCTGTGGCTGATTTCGCTGGTCGTCAGTATCGGCATGTGGCTGGAGAGATTTGTGATCGTCGTCACGAGTTTGCATCGCGACTTTCTGCCGTCGTCTTGGGGATTCTATGAACCGACGCGTTGGGATTGGGCGATGTTCATCGGCACGATCGGATTTTTCCTCAGCCTGGTGTTTCTGTTTATTCGCTTCCTGCCGATGATTTCGATTTTTGAGATGCGCACGATTTTACCGGAGGCGGAAGTCGAGGAACCATAGGTCGTGTAGGTCATATACGGCCCATCGGTCTTATGAAAGCGATCACACAACCAAAGCTCTACGGCGTGATGGCCCAGTTCGATAACCCGAGTCAACTGGTTGCGGCGGCGCGCTCTGCGTACGAGGAGGGCTATCGCCAGATTAACGGCTACTCGCCGTTTCCGATCGAAGAATTGGACGAAGCGATCGGCTTCAAACGTTCGACGCTGCCGCTCATCGTGTTTGCGGGTGGGGTGCTCGGCGCCATCGGCGGGTTCTTCATGCAGTACTGGATGGAAGTGGTGGACTATCCACTCATCGTCGGCGGCAAACCATTCAACAGTTGGCCTGCGTTTATTCCGATTACGTTTGAATGCACGATCCTGGGAGCCGCGTTCGCCGCCGTGTTCGGCATGTTGGCGCTGAATAAGCTGCCGCAGCCCTATCACCCGGTTTTCAACGCGCCGAGCTTTGCCCTGGCGACGCGCGACAGTTTCTTCCTCGTGATCGAAGCAAAGGATGTGAAGTTCAATCACGATGAAGCCGTGCGGTTCCTGAAGAATTTGGATCCGAGGGAAGTGGTGGATGTGGAACTCTAAGGCAAAAGGAAAAAGTAAAAAGGAAAAGGTGAAGACGCTTCGCGTGTCCCGGCGGCGTTTGTTACTCGTTTTTTGCCTTTTACCTTTTGCCTTTTTCCTTTCGTCCTGCCGGCGCGACATGCAGGATCAGCCGCGCATGAAACCGTATCGCGCGAACTCGCTTTACAACGGGCAGCAACCGCTCATTGAAGGCACAGTGCCGCGTGGTTATTTGCGGGAAAACCGCGAATTCTTTTTTGGAAAGAAATTGACGGCCGGAAGTCTGAGCGGAGAGCAGCAAAGCCAGCGCCCGGGTCCAACAACGCCCGGCGCCGGAGCCAATGCGTTTCCGGACGATGTCGAAACGATTCCGATGACGATCACGAAGGCCGATCTCGATCGCGGACAGCAGCGCTACAACATCTATTGCTCTGTCTGTCATGGGATGACGGGTTATGGCGACGGGATTGTGGCGCGTCGCGGATTCAACCGGCCTTCACCGGCGAGCTATCACCAGGATCGGCTAAGACAGGCGCCGGTCGGGCATTTCTTTGACGTGATGACGAACGGCTGGGGCGCGATGCCGAGTTATGCTTCGCAAGTTCCGGTCGAGGATCGCTGGCGCATCGCTGCGTACGTTCGCGCGTTGCAGTTGAGTCAAATGAAGGCAGGCGGTTCGACGGCGAGTCAACCAGCTGCAACACCACAGGCCACGGAGGCACAGAGAAATGGCCACAGATAAACACAGATTTTCACAGATAGAAAACCCAATTCTGATCTGTGTCGATCCGTGTCCATCCGTGGCTGATATGTCGTTTTCTGGCCTCGGTGCTTCCGTGGCATTTTTGAAAAGCCGATGATTCAGGGCTACACACCTCCGGCAGAACTCGCTCGCGTGCGCAACATCGCGCTCGGCGTCGGCGTTGTGTTTACGCTCCTGATGATCGTGGGCGCGCTCTTCGATCGCCCGCATTTCTTTCACGGCTATCTGGTTGGATACATTTTTTGGGTCGGCATCAGCGTTGGCAGTCTTGCGCTGCTGATGCTGCAACACTTAACGGGCGGCGCCTGGGGACTGGTAATTCGCCGCGTGCTCGAGGCGTCGACGCGCACTTTGCCGTTGATGATTCTGCTGTTCGTGCCGATCATCATCGGCCTCAATCACATTTATCCATGGACCGATCCAGCCGTCATGGGCAAGACGGAAGCGTTGCAGAAAAAGGCCGCCGCGTATCTGAATCCGTCGTTCTTCATCATTCGCGCGGCGATCTATTTCGCTATCTGGTCGGCTCTGGCCATCTTTTTGAATTGGCTCTCGCTTCAGCAAGACCGCGCCGGAGGCCGAAAAGTAAAAAAGAAGATGCAGATGCTGAGCGGTCCGGGACTCGGATTTCTGATCCTGAGCGTCACGTTTGCGGCGGTCGATTGGGCAATGTCGCTTGATCCGGCCTGGTACTCGACCATCTACGGACTGATTTTTGTCGCGTCCTGGAGCTTGAGTGCGCTCGCGTTTACCACGGTGGTGATGACCTGGCTGTCAGCGCGCGCGCCGATGAACACAGTCGTACAGCGGTCGCATTATCACGATTGGGGAAACCTGACGCTGGCGCTGGTGATGCTTTGGACGTACTTTGCGTTCTCGCAGTACTTAATCATCTGGTCGGCAAACTTGCCGGAGGAAACGACGTGGTATGTCGCACGCGCGGGCGGAGGTTGGGGCAAGATCGCTTTAATTATCGTGATTCTGCAATTCGCATTTCCGTTCATGACGCTTTTGTCGCGGGCGACGAAAAAGAGCGCGCAGAAGTTGGCGCTGCTCGCAGGTTTGATTCTGGTGATGCGAATCCTCGACGCGATTTGGCTGGTTGAACCCACGTACAGCCACGGGCATTTTGTTTTTAACTGGATGGACTTTGTCGCGCCGATCGCGATTGGCGGGCTTTGGATCGGGACGTTCGCCTGGCAGTTGCAGAAGCGGCCGCTGCTGCCGATTAACGATCCGCAATTGGAGCAGGCGCTGGTCCCGCAAGCGGGACATTGACACAGCAGGCAGTAAGCAGAGAGGCAGTCAGAACCACCTGCGTAAGCGGGCCTGGCGCATGAATCACGGGCGGGACGCCCGTGCCACGGGTTCAAGTGGTGCCGGATAATGAAAGAAGATCGCAGAGTGCACATAACTGAGACGCCGGACACGTCGCACATCAAGAACATCGATGTGACGCACGAGAAGAGCGACGTTGATGTCGGCAGTATCGCGAAGTTTGTCATCGCGCTGCTGGTGCTCACGATTGCCACGCACATCGCTTTGTGGGGCATGTTTCGCCTGCTGCAAAAGTACGAAACTCAACAAGAGCAAGCCCAGCACCGGTCTCCTTTAGCGCCGGCCGCTGACGAGCGCAAGCCGCCTGAGCCGCGTCTGCAAGGCGCGCCGGGGTTCGCCGAAAGCCTTGAAAAAGCAGCGCCGGGCCAACACGAAGAGCGGCAAATCCAAACCCCGAACAAAGTATTCGACACGCCAAAGGATCCGCTGTGGGAGATCAGAGTCTTGCGCAAACAATGGAATCACGTGCTCGAACACGGGCCGACCGACGAACACGGTCAACGCTTCGGCATGCCGATCGAACAAGCGAAGCAGGAAGTGTTGAAACAACTGGGAAATCAGAAGGCAGAAGGCAAAAGGCAGTAGGCAGGATAATTTCAGGAGGCAGGATGCATACGGCAGACGGCAGGAAAAACTTAAAGATAGCGCGGCGGCTAATCGGGTCCTGCCTCCTGCTGTCTGCTGCCTGCCTCCTCGCGCACGCGCAGCCCGGCGTACCGCGGCCGAACTCGCCCCTGTACGGCGCGCGGCCTGAGTCAGGGGACGTCTCGACCGGGCTGCCACCGGCCCTGAAAGACGTCGGCATCGATCAGCGTCTGAACGAGCAAGTGCCGCTCGATGCGGTCTTCAAAGATGACCAGGGTCGCGAGGTGCGTCTGGGTGAATACTTCAAAGGCAAACCAGTCGTGCTGGCGCTGATTTATTACTCGTGCCCGATGCTGTGCAACCAGGTTCTAAACGGGATGCTGAGTTCGGTGCGGCAGGTTTCGTTCAATGCCGGCGAAGAGTATCAAATTGTCGCGATCAGTTTTGATTCGCGCGAGACGCCCGCACTTGCCACGGCGAAAAAGCAAACTTACGTGAAGGCGTACAACCGTGCGAGCGGCAATGCCGGCTGGCATTTCCTGACCGGGGACGATGCGAACATCAAGCGGGTGACGGATGCGGTCGGCTTTCGCTACAAATGGGACGATAAGACGAACCAGTTTGCCCATGCCAGCGGCATGTTTGTGCTCACGCCGGAAGGAAAACTCGCGCGCTATTTTTACGGCATCGAGTACCGGCCACACGACGTGCGGCTCGGGCTGGTGGAAGCTTCGCAGAGCCGGATTGGCACGCCGGTCGATGCGCTGATGCTTTACTGCTATCACTACGATCCGAGGACTGGAAAATACGGCCCAGTGGTAATGAATATAATGAAAGTCGCCGGCGTCATTACGATTGGTTTGATTGCCGGAACGTTGTTGCTGCTGCGCAAGCGCAACGTTTATCGGATTGGCACGAATGACGCTGGACATGTGAATCCTCTGTGACCTGCGATTTCTCTGTGACTCTGTGGTGAACGGCGGTCGAGGAAAGGTC
>DASUTF010000055.1:0-14943 GCA_036374695.1 Pyrinomonadaceae bacterium | reverse complement strand
CACTGCCGACGCCCGTGCCGAGTGTCAGACATACAATTGTGCGACAGCCGCGTGCCGCGCCCTGCCACATCTCGCCCAAAGCCGCGGCATTCGCATCGTTTTCGATTAGGACTGGACGGCGAAGTCTTGCTTCCAGCGCTTCTGCCAATCCGAAGTCAACAATCGCCGGGACGTTTGGAGCATTAACTATCGCGCTGGTTTGCGCGTGAACGGAACCGGGAACCGCCACGGAAACAACTTGAATGCGCGCGTCACGTTTTGCGGCCTCGCCAGCACAACGCTCAACCGCAGCGGCGATCGCATTTACGATGTCTTCAGCTTTGTCAGAATCAGGAGTTTGAGACTTAACCCGTTCGTGAAGGCGACCACTGGAATCGATGTTGGCCGCGCGCAGGTTTGTCCCGCCGAGATCGACGGCGCAGACGAGGTTATTTGCGGGTTGGTGCATGTGTCAGTACCCGGAGCGGTAGCGACGGGATCAGTAAGTCAGGTTGGGTCTTGATCCGGTCGCTACCGCTCCCGGTACTGACACATTAGCCTTTTCTTCTCCCAAACATGTCGAACCCAACCGCCGCCACCAGCACACCGCCTTTGACGACGTACTGCGCCCAGTTCTCAACGTTCAGCAGCGACATGCCATTGTCGAGGCTGGCCAGAATCAAAGCGCCAAGCACGGCGCCGAACACAGTCCCCCGGCCGCCCATCAAACTCGTTCCCCCGATGACGCACGAAGCGATTGCATCGAGCTCCATCAACGTGCCGGCGTCGGGCGAAGCGCTACCCACGCGCGCGGTGTGCAGAATCGAAGCCAACCCCGCGAGCGCGCCCATCACACAAAAAGCCGCGAGTACGTATCGCTTCAAGTTGATTCCCGAAAGCCGCGCGGCGTCAGGGTTGCCGCCAATCGCGTACAAGTAACGGCCGAAGGTCGTGTTGGTGGTGAGAAATGCTCCGGCGAGCGCGACGGCAAGAAGGAAGATCACCGGAATCGGAATGCCGCCTGCTTTGTTCATCAGAAAGACGAACCCGACGACCACAACTGAGGGAATAATGATTCGTGTCGCCATCGCGGCCACGCTCAGCGCTTGCAGTCCGTGTCGCCGCCGGGCGCGAGTGCGTCGCAGGTTTGTCCAAACAATTGTGGCAATGCCGATGGCAGCGAGCACAAAACCAATGCGCGGGTCGATAAAGTCGCGTCCCAAAGATCTAAAAACGGGGAGCTCGACCGGAACCGTTGCGCCTTGAGTAAACTTCAGAATCAAGCCTCGCCAGGCTTGTAATCCTCCCAGCGTTACGATGAACGCGGGAATGTTTATGTACGCGACCAGAGCTCCCTGCAGCGCCCCAATCAACAACCCCACAACGATGGCCGCCGCGAGACACGGCAGAAGTCCCCAGTCCTGCGTCATCGCCGCGACGCCGCCGGCTAACCCCACGACCGCGCCTACGGACAAGTCGATGTTGCCGCTGACGATGACCATCAACATGCCGACGGCCAACACGCCGGTCACGGCCGTCTGCTGCAGCAGCTTTGAGAAATTAATCGCGCCGAGGAAGAGTCCGTAAGGATGAGTTTCGCTAATTGTCGCCCACTGAAAGAACAGCCAGATGACAATCAGCGCGAGCAGCATCGTGTAGGCGCGCAATGCTGAAGTGCGAAGTTTAAGGCGGCCAACCGGGGCGATTGCGGATTCAGTCATTTGCTCTGTTTACGAAAACGATGTCTCGTTTAGACGGCGGATGTTCCACTCTGTGTCTTTGTGGTTCTCCGTGTCTCTGTGGTGAAGAACGTTGCTTAACCACCGAGAAGCAGAGTTCGCACAGACACACAGAGAAATACTCACGCTGCTAATCGCGCGTGGCCGGTGGCGCACGACATCACGGCTTCGGGCGTAGCTTCTTTACGTGTGAACTCGCCCGTTACGCCCCCTTCGTGCAGAACGATAATTCGATCCGAAAGACCCAGCACCTCAGGCAGCTCGGATGAAACCAGAACGATCGCCAGTCCACTCTCAGCCAACCGATTAATCTGCGCGTAGATCTCCTGTTTCGACCCGACATCAATGCCGCGGGTCGGCTCGTCAAGAAACAAAACGCGTGGATTTGTCAGCAGCCATTTTGCCAGTACGACTTTCTGTTGATTGCCGCCGGACAGAGTGCCGGCGATCGTAAAAATCGAGCTCGCTTTGATGCGCAGTTCGCCGGCCGCCCGCTCGCCCGCGGCGGCTTCGGCATCCTCATCGGTAAAGAACCGGCCGGAGAGCTTATCCAGGCCCGCCAGCGTCATGTTTCTGAGTATCGTCTGATCAAGCACCAATCCATATCGTTTGCGATCTTCCGTGACGAAACCAATGCCGCGTCCAATCGCATCACCCGGACTGTTGATCTGAACTCGCTTACCCTGGACGAACACGTCCCCCGACTTGCGGCCAGAGTGCGCTCCAAATATTGCCATTAGCAGTTCGCTGCGGCCCGAACCCATCAGGCCGGCTATCCCGAGCACCTCGCCTTTGCGAACGCCAAAGCTGACGCTGTTAACCAAACGCTTGCCGGGAACTGAAGGATCTTCGACGGTGACATTGCGCACTTCGAACACCACTTCGCCACGTTCGTGCGTCGCTTCCGGAAAGATCTGATCCACCGCGCGACCAACCATCTGTGCGATCACGCGTGGCTCGTCCAAGTTGGAGGTGGCATTCGTCTCGATTGTTTTGCCATCACGCAGCACGGTAATCCGATCGCTGATGCGAAAAACTTCTTCGAGTTTGTGCGAGATGTAGATCATTGCCACGCCGCGCGCGCGCAGGCGCTTCAGAATTCCGAACAGCGTCTCGACTTCTGTGTCGGTCAAGGCCGCGGTCGGTTCATCGAGAATGAGAATCCGCGCGTCCTGCGAAAGGGCTTTCGCTATTTCAACGAGTTGTTGTTGTCCGATACCGAGATTAATAACCGGCGTGCGTGGATCAAGCGCGAGGTGTAGTTCGTCCAGTAGTTTTTGCGCCCGGCTGTAAAGCTTTTCCCAGTTGATGACGCCGAAACGGCGCGGGGCGCGGCCGAGAAAGATGTTCTCCGCCACACTGAGATCGCGCACCAGAGACATTTCCTGATAGATAACCGCGATGCCGGCCTGCTCAGATTCGCGCACGCTGGCAAAGCGCCGTTCCGCGCCGTCGAGAAAAATTTCACCACCGTACTCCGGATGCGGATAGACGCCGGCAAGAATCTTGATTAGCGTCGATTTGCCGGCGCCGTTTTCACCGACGAGTGCGTGGATTTCACCGGCGGCCAAATCTAAGCTGACCCCATCGAGCGCACGAACACCTGGAAAGACTTTCGTGATCGAGCGCATGCGTAAAACAGTTTCGAGTTTCGAGTTTCGAGTTTCGAGTTCTTCTAGCATGCGGATCCTATTGCGCTGATGCGGTCTTGTACTTTGTGCCTTTTAAGCCTGATCGGCGCAAATAGTTGATCAGGCCGCCAATCATGTTGCCAGTTTCAGCCGCTAGACTGGTCAACTCAACGAACGTACGTTGGTCGATGTAGCTTTGATCGAGGGCGACGTAGAGCTGACATTTGACCTCCGCAGCAGATCCTTTCGCAGTGGCAAGGAACTGAATGAACTCTCCAGTCCCGCTTCTGTCATATCCTCCGCGATATTTGACATTATCGAGACTGATGCTCGCCGGATTTGATCTTTCAATCCAAAGTCTCTGGCGAACGACGTGGCGCGGGAGACTTTGTAGATTCGCTTTGTCAGTTCTCGTGCCTTTTGCCAAGCCTCGATCTCTTCGAATTTCTTGAATGTAGCCATGTGGGATTCTCCTTCTCTTGAGGTGGAATAGCTTTTAACTCGAAACCCGAAACTCGGAACTCGAAACTGTTTTTACTGCCCCGACTGCTTACTGCCCACTGCCTACTGCTCACTGTTTAGGCCATTGGTCTTTCGGCACGTTCTTATAAACGTCCTCAAGTTTGTGATAGCCGTCTTTAATCACGGTCTGCATCACGTTGTTTTTGTCGAGCACCATCGGTTCGAAGAGAAGGGCAGGCACATCGATCTTGCCGTTGTTGATTTTGTCTTTCGCATCGACTTTCTCGCCGCGCGCCAATTTCACTGCGGCGTCCACGGCCGCGAACGCCAGCGGTTGAATCGGTTTGTAGATCGTCATCGTCTGTTTGCCTTCGACGATGCGTTGCACAGCATCGAGCGCGGCGTCCTGACCCGTCACCAGGACTTTGCCGACCAGCTGCGGCGGCAGAGCCGAGACAGCGCCGCCGGCCGTGCCATCGTTTGAAGCCACGATTGCCTGAATGTCGTTGTTGTTTTTAGTCAGCGCGTCTTCGGCGATACGCAGAGCTTCGCTCGCCAACCATTCGCGGGCGTATTGCTGGGTCACGATCTTGATCTGTCCGCTATCGACCGCCGGCTTCAACACTTGCATCTGGCCTTCAATCAGAAGCAGCGCGTTGTTGTCTGTTTGCGATCCGCCAATCAGAACGTAGTTGCCTTTCGGCGCATGATCAAGCGCGTACTGCGCCTGCATCTGGCCGATCTTAACGACCTGATGCGACACGTACAGGTCCACGTCTGAATTACGAATCAACCGATCGTAACTGATGACCGGCACGCCTTGCTTATGAGCCGCTTCGACGATGGACGCGGCGATTTGGCCGTTGTGTGGCGCGACGATCAGAACGTCCACGCCCTTGGTCAGGAAGTTTTCGCACTGCTTGATTTGATCGGCATCGACGCCATTGGCAACTTGAATTTCACATTGCGCGCCGACTTCTTTGCAACGTTGCTCGACCAAAGCCTTGTCGCGCTGCCATCGTTCTTCCTTCAAAGTGTCCATCGAAAAGCCGATGCGCACCGGGCCGCCGGATTTGGCGCCACCGCCGGTGTTGGTTGACTCCGGGCCTTTCACACACGCCGAGAATAGAATCAAGGCCGTCAAAGCAAACGGAGTTGTCCGCGCAATGATTTTCATTGTCTGTCCCTTTCTTGGTTGCCGCGTGCCGGTAGTTTACGATTGCTGCGCGAAAAGCGCCGCCACATAATACCTACGAACATGAAAACTGTCAGCAGAGGAACTGCGGGTGCCGGAAGGTTCGCGCTGCACGGCTACTTTGGTCTGTTTGTGATTGCCGCGGCCGAGGTGCTGCTGTTTTCCGGCAACCGTCCGGTCGGACACTGGTTCACCCCGATTGTCTGGAGCGGTTACATCCTTTTCGTTGATGCGCTGGTGTACAAGTTCAGGGGCCGTTCGCCTTTAATGACGGATCGGCTTGAGTTTTTGGTCGTTGCGTTGATTTCAGTCGGCGGCTGGTGGCTGTTTGAGTTCTATAACGCGCCGCGGTTTTGGAATTCCGATTTGGAGCTTTGGTGGCATTATCACAATCTCGAACCGAATCTTTGGGTGCGCCGGATCGGCTATGACTGGGCTTTCGCAACGATTTTCCCGGCGATGTTCCTGACGGCCGAACTTTTCCGAAGCACGATCTTCGCGCGTGACAGACTGACGCTGCGTCTTTCACTTTCGAAGTCAGCCAAAATCCTGCTTGTCATCATCGGCGCAGCCGGTGCCATTGTGCCGCTGATCATTCTTTCCGGCTGGTTTGCCCCGATCATTTGGCTTAGTTTCATTCTGTTGCTTGATCCGTTGAATGCGCTCCGCGGCTGGCCGTCGATCACGGGCGACCTGGCTCGCGGCGATTGGCGACGGTTGCTCTCGCTGCTGGCGAGCGGCTTCGTCTGTGGCTTTCTTTGGGAGGCATGGAACTACTGGGCGTTGACGAAATGGACGTACACGGTTCCTTACTTCGGCGACATCAAAATCTTTGAAATGCCGGTGCTCGGCTATCTCGGCTTCCCGCCATTTGCAATCGAGTGCTGGGCGATGTACATCTTTGTGCGCTCGCTGCTCAATCCGGGCGCGCGTAAGGCCGTAAGCAACGAGGAAATCTTTTTGAGTTCGCCGTGAATTCTGCAAAGTTCAAAACCTGGGTCAAGCGCTTCGGCTTCTGGGGCTTCATGTTTTTCCTGGTTAAGGGACTGCTGTGGCTACTCATTCCCGTAGTCCTGGCTGTGCTCGCGTTCGATTGAGACCTGAGATGCGACATTTCAGAATCGTTCTCGCGTCACTCACCTTTTTCGTTCTCGTCCTTTCCTTTGTACCCAACCAGACCGACGCACAAGACGAGCGGCGCCCGCGCGCGCGTGAAGCAGGCCTCGTCGTCGGTGTGCTTTCGACGGGATCGCTAAACGCGATCACGGATGTCGGTGGAGTTACAGTCGGTCATTCAACGATTGTTCGCGGTGACCATGTGCGGACCGGGGTGACTGCGATTCTGCCGCACGGCGGGAATCTTTTTCGTGAGAAGGTTCCCGGCGCCGTCTTCATTGGCAACGCATTTGGAAAACTCGCGGGCTCGACGCAGGTGAACGAACTGGGTGAGATCGAGACGCCAATCATGTTGACGTCAACTTTGAGTGTGCCGCGCACCGCCGACGCCGTCATCGATTACATGCTCGCGCTCCCGGGCAACGAGGATGTCCAATCGATTAATCCGTTGGTTGGCGAAACAAACGACGGCTACCTCAACGACATTCGCGGGCGCCATATCAATCGCGAGGATGTATTCGCGGCAATCAAGGGTGCGCGCGGTGGTCCGGTTGAAGAAGGCGCCGCCGGCGCAGGCACTGGAACCGTGGCTTTTGGATGGAAAGGCGGCATCGGTACGGCTTCGCGCAAGCTGCCGCAGAACCTTGGCGGCTATACCGTCGGCGTGCTGGTACAGTCGAATTTCGGGGGGATTTTGACGATAAACGGGGCTCCAATAGGCCGGGAACTGGGGAAGTATTATCTGAAGGGTGAATTGGAGAAGGCCGCCGCGCAAAGGAACCAGGCGAACACGGCTGACGGGTCAATCATCATCGTGATTGCCACTGACGCGCCCATCGATCATCGAAATCTTAATCGGCTCGCGGCGCGATCAATGCTCGGTCTGGCGCGCACCGGCGCGGCGGGAACAAACGGCAGCGGCGATTATGCGATTGCGTTCTCGACCGCGCCTGAGCTTCGCATTCGCAACCTTCCTAACCTGCGGCTCAAACCAACCGCAGCACAATTAGCCAACGAAGCGATGTCACCGCTATTTCTTGCGGTGATCGAAGCTACAGAAGAAGCAATCTACAATTCGCTTTTTCGCGCCGCGACGACTACCGCCCGGGGCCGGACCGTCGAAGCTTTGCCAATCAATCGCACGCTCGAGATTCTGCGGAAGTACAACGCGCTACAGAACCGCGAGCGGTAGCGAGCTTTGGAGTGCGGTGGCAAGCGTAGCGCGACACCGCTTTGGATCGTGATTCGCGCTAGACTCACATCCAAAGCGCCGTCGCCGCTTCGCTCAGCCGGCTCACTCCAAATTCGTTGACACTCCCGGAACTACTCTCTAGAATACGCGCCCCACATTAATCACTGCAGGAGGAGACGGACGTGACTCTCAAAATTCGTGTCAACAGGAAGAGTGTCGAATCGATGACGCGACAAATCGCCAATCAACTCACTAACCTCATCGATACCGGCGTCGTCGCAGTTGGAAATATGCTTCCCAGCGAACGCATGCTCGCCGACTCGCTTGGAGTCGCCCGGAACGTTGTGCGTGGCAGCTACGACTATTTGGAAAAGGCTGGACTGGTGAAGCGCGAAGGCCGGGCCGGCCGGCGAGTAAGATCCAGGACCAGTCGTGCCAAAGCCACCTCGAAACGCGTGAAGAAATCCGCCAAGAAACGGTAGCGGCTATCCGGCCTTCGTGGGAAGTGTTTCGTCACGGAGCGCCAGGATTTCTTTTCGAATTGCCGCGCGCTCGGCTAATAACCTCAGGAACCAGCGCCGGCGAAGCAGGAAAAGCATTAAGGCCTGAAAACCTCCGCTTAATCGATCGAGTTCCTCTGTGAAGCGAATGGCTACATAACCGCAAACAGGAACCATGACCAGCGCTCCCAATGCCGCAAACAAACCCACATAGGCCCAGGTAATAACGGACACCACGAGCCACGTCAACGGAAAGAACAGCAGCGCCGCAACGATCTTGAAAGTCGAGACGACGTCCTGCTCGCCGCGTGAAAGGGTTCGCGCCAGATAACCCGCCAGGCGATATGCCGGGTAGTGCAGCAACGCCCCGACAATCGCGAATGGCGCCAGCAACAGAGAAATCGCGAACTGCGCAAGCAGCCAGGTGATCGTCTGTGCCGCCGAGGCCGGCAGCGAGAGATCGAAAGGATCGATGCCGGCCTGCTGCAGTTCTGAATGCAAGCGATTGACGCGCACGTCAATCGCCGCGATGCGTTTCGGCGAGCGGGTTCGGAGAATGCCATAACCCTCGAGCAGACGTTGCCGCACCTGAAGCGACCGGGCCAGGCTTTGCTCCTCGTCGTGCTCGCTCAACTCATCCGCCGAGAAAATTTGTTCTACGCGGTCGACCAACGCCAGCGCTTCGTCGTGTTCAGCGTGCAATATCACGTCGCGCAGCGCCTCCTCGATTTGTTTGCGTAGCGCATGGACCGCTTCGCGTGGCGGCGCGCCGTCGGGTTGCAACTCAACCGGTTCGACGTTAATTGGTTCGCCAAAGCGCAACAACGCGGAGCTGCGGAACGTCGTCTTTTCCGTGTAATACAATCCCACCGGCACAATCTTCACATCGAGTTGCCCCCCGGAAGATGCCGCGCCCAGGGCGATGCGTGCCGCGCCGGTCTTTAATGGCTTCAATCGCGGCTCGTTGTGCGAAACTCCTTCAGGGCAAATACCGATAGTTCCACCGCGCGACAGAAGCCTCCAGGCGGCCTCAAACGTCTCGCGATTTCGCGTCATGTCTTCGCCCGCATCCTGTTGCCGATAGGCCGGCAGAGAATCGAGCGCGCGCACGAGCGAACCAATCACCGGCATCCGGAACAGCGGGGCCTTCGCGAGAAACGAAACCCGTCGTGGCGCGAGGCACAGAAGGAAAACCGGATCCACCAGCGCGTTAGGATGATTCAAGACAAAAATTACGGGCTTGTCTGTCGGGACGTTCTCAAGGCCCACGATTTCGACACGCCGGAAGTAAATGCGCAGGGCAAGTCTCAGGACAGCGCAGAGAATTCGTCTGAACATTCTGTTTCGGAAAAGGGCCGAATGGTCTATGGCGAGGACGGACGAAGTCTGTTAAGCAGACCTGTCTTAACCCCGGACCATTCTGAATCGATGATGCTGAACACCACTGAGTCGCGGACGCGACCGCTCGGTAGAATGAGATGCTTGCGCAGAACGCCCTCCTGTTTAGCCCCCAGCCGCAGAATCGCCGCGCGCGACTGAACGTTAAGAACGTCGGTAATTAGTTCAACCCGGACACACTTCCATGTTTCGAACGCGTGCGTCAGCAGCAGCAGCTTGGCTTCTGTATTTACGGGTGTGCGTTGAGCGCTCTTGCCCAGCCAGGTATAGCCGATGGCGGCTTTGCGATCGTTGGTAAAGATCTCATAGAACCGCGTTGTGCCGACGATCTGAGGCGCTGCATCTGTCTTTCGTACGATTACAAACGGTAGCTCGAAGCCCAACGCGAAGCCTTTCAGTGCGGCTTCAATGTATGCCTTCATGCCGTCGGGTTTCGGAATTATTGTTACGTCGCTGTTCCAGAGTTCTCCGTCCGTCGCTGCGCGCGCGAGATCCTCAGTATGCCCCTGCGTCAACGGCTCGAGACGCACGTGCCGGCCTTCCAGAACGACTGGCTCAACTTTCAGCGTTGCGGTCACGTCGTGGTTATAACGGCTGAGGCTTCGCGTGACAAGCGCCGGCTCAAACAAAAGCGGCCCCCGAAATTCAGGAGCCGCTTCCTTTAATGGGTATCTTCGTGTGTCCGGCTATTTCTGTTGATCCAGCAATTTCAATGAGTTCAGGAAGTCGATTGCGGACTCGTCACCGGTTCGACTTAAAACCCCCAGTGCGAATACTTCGTGCTGATCCCCAACGCGCCGGGACACTATGCGCGCAAAACCAGCCATGATGTCGGCGGACAGGGAAAACTCTTTCCCGGAGTAGGATCCAATCCGGATCGCCCGGCCAGAACTATATTTTGCGGTGTAAGGTAAGCGTTCCCTTTCGAGGTAGTGATTTATGCCCTTCACCCAGTGAGCCATAATTCGGTCGGCGATGGTTCTGTCAGGAGCATGGACGAGACTCGAATCCTTAATCCAGCTGATTGAGTACATAGCGCCATCGCTGAGGCCGATAACGTAGCTGAGGTTCACGATTTTGAGATCTTCGGTTAGGACTGGGAATTCGAAGAAGATGCTGTTTCCCGGCACGCGAATCGAAAATCGCGGAGTGTCTGACCTGTAAGTTACCCAGTCTTCCGGTGATGCCTTGGGCGCCACGAGCCTGATCGTAGGATTCCCGGCGACATCGCCGGGCTGCACATTTCCGCGACCGAAGTGCCTGTTGGAAAGCACACGATTGGCAGCGGCTTTCCGGGCCTCTTTTTCCTGATGGGCGGAGAAGTTAAGGCGTTTGGACTTTTGCGAAGCCTCGTCTTGTTTCGCGGCTTCGGCATGTTTTGCTTCGCGGAATTTCCAGGGCGCAACCGCGGCCGCATCGCTCCACACCCCGCGCTGTTCGTCGCGCGCTGCTTTTTCGCAGTTCACATAAAGCTCGCGATCGGCGTCGGTCAGTCCGTGAGCAATATTGGGATCGTACCTGGCGGCGCCGTCACGCAGCATCTGCGATCCAACGTCAACTCCATTGAGCGAAATCTTAGCCTGGATATGGCCATTCGAAAGATTCGTGTAGTCGAGCACCACCGCCTTGTTCAGCACCAGCATCTTCAAGTGCTCGCGCGCGACATCGCTGAACGGTTGGCCGGCTTCGGGCGGCGCGATCCCATTGAGACGGACCTTCAAAGCGCGGCTCGCGTTGGTCACGACCAGGGTATTGCCTGACTGAACTTCAGTGACTTTCACTTGAAGTGTCGCCGCGACGGCGGCGGTCGCAAACAAAATGAACGCGCAACTGGTAAGCAACGGGCGAGTGATCTTCATTGAATCGCCTCCACTAGAGAATGTGGGCGGGTAGTTTAGAGGACGAATTCCGTAGCCAGTTGTAATTCGGCCTTCCGCAATTCATAACGGGCGCGGCCAAGATTGCCTTCGGTCTTCATCGCGAGACACACGAAGTATTCGCGATTGAAGAGGCGCATCAGGAAAGTGACTTTGCCAAGGGCGACTACCATCTCGTGAAGATCGCCGAGGTCAAGATCGTTCGCCGATCGCATTGCATTGCGCACCAGGGAAGTGAACTCAGCGGCCGCGACGTCAAGGTTCGCGGCGCTACCTTCTTCTGTGAAAAACTTCTCCACCGACAAACCATCGGTGCCCATGATCAACGCCCCGAGGCTGCCATCGGTCTTTTCCACAATCGTCTGAAGGGCTTCTTTGAACATCGCGTGTCCCTGTTTTGGCGAATCTACCTGAAAAAACTCCGGTGGTCTATGCTTTCGCTTCGACCACCGGAGGAATTGGCAGCTTCAAACAGCTTCGAAGTTCACGGCTGTCTCGCTGGCTACTGGATGACCCCTACTACTTCTGGTCGTTCGGCCGAGCCGGACCATTCGGAATGGCCGGGCCCGTCGACGGCTGGTTGGCCGGCGGGATCGAAGTGGGCCTTGGTTGTTGCAACTCGGTTGGCGTCGGAGTATTCGTTTGCGGATTGCCAAGCGGCACGGGCTGCGGCACGGTCGTCGTGCGCGGACCCTGCTGCGGCGTGTTGGTGGTCGGACGACCGAAGTAGTCCGGCCGATAAATCCTGGGTGTGATGAAGAAGAGAATCTCGAGCGAATTCTTAGTGATAGCTTTTCGCTTGAAGAGATTGCCGAGGATTGGAATGCTGGCCACGCCTGGCGTGCGTTGACGTGACGTTCCATCGGTGTCCGCGAGCACACCGCCCATTACCGTGGTTCCACCGTCGGGCACCAGCACCTCAGTCTGCATGCGCTGGGTGTCGATGCCGGGAACGCCGCCCACCGCGATGCCGGTGTTGATAGTATTGTTCTCAATCGTAATGCGGAGCACGACTGTCCCGGCGTCGGTGATTTGCGGTGTAACCGAAAGACGCAACGGAACCGAAACGAAGGTAGTCGTAACGGTTGTGCCGCTACCGGTGGCCTGCTGCGTCTGCACTGGAATCTGTGTGCCACTTTCGATCTGCGCCGGCCGATTGTTCATAGTAGTGATGCGCGGCGTCGCCACAGTCTTAACCTCGCCTCGCGTTTCCGCGGCAGTGATGGCCAAACTTATTTGCGCCGAGCCGAACAAACCAGTCGTCAAACCGATGACGGTGCTCGGTGCGGACGCACCAAGGGTCCCCAACGGCTGATTTCCTCCATCAAGTCCGCCGAATACTCCAAATGGATTTGGGCCGGTGCGCACTTGGTTGCTGCTGCCGCCACCAGTACCAGACGTGCTGGGCAACGTGCTGATGTTTGCCAGGCCGCCGCGGCTGAAATTCGCTACGCCCATGGAAAGCTGCGAGCCGAGGTCGCGACTGAAGTTGCGTTGCGCGATCACGATGCGCGTTTCAATTTCCACCTGGGGTTCGGGCTGGTCGAGCACGGCAATCAACTGCCGAATCGCTTCGACGTTCTCTTTCACATCCGTGACAATCAGCGTGTTGCTGCTGGCAGCGACTTCCACTGATCCAATGCGCGAAAGACGACGTTTGATGATTGGCAGCAAACCCTGGTCGCCGCCACCGCCGGTCGCGTCGCCGCCCGCGCCGCCACTAAAGCTGGCGCCGGTCGTGCCACCGGCGTATCCGGCGGTCGATCCTGCCGCCTGAGCCAAAGTGCCAGAGGCCCGGATGTAATTCAGGCGAAACAGTTCAGTTATCAGAGGAGAGTTGGTCAATTGCGCGTCTTTGATAATGCGCTGAGTATCAGCTTCCTTCGCCAGTGTTTCAGTGGTGGCGACGCGCAGGATGTTGCCGTTTACTTCGACGCCAAGCCGGTTTGCACGCAGCAGAGCGTCAAGCGCGTAGTTCCACGGCACATCTTGCACGTTCACCGTCACCGGCACGGCGCCGACTGAGCTGTCGATGACAAAGTTGATGCCATACTGCTCAGTGATGTAGTTCAGGATGTCGCGAATGTCAGCGTTGACGACGTTCAGGTTGATCGGCTCGCCCAGAAAGCCCGGCGCACCGTAGCGGCGGCCTTCGTCGGACTGCCGCGTCTGATTCTGCGCCGCAGGAGTATCTGCGGGCGGCGTCGGCTGCGGCTGAGGACTGAAATCAGTCCGCGCGACCGCGGCAGTTTCGCTTTTGATAGCGATAGATTTGCCGGCCACGACGAACGTGTTACCGGACATTCCAACGATGCACGCGATGGCGCATGCTTTCGCGACTTTAAGTTTCAGAGACTGCTTAGGCATTATTCCCTCCTCAGGGATTCGACTTCACTCGCCGCCACACGTTGGTTCGAAATGCCTGTACGAACATTCGAACGCGCCGCACTAAAGCGAGAGTTCAGTCATTGAGTTGTCAAAATCGAACCATTGGGCCAGGACGGCTTAATCATTCGACGGATTACGACAGTCGGTGTTGACTGCCGGAACTTGTTATTGCTTTTCCGGTACGGCTGGCTTGGGAGCCTCAGTAGCCGGAGCGTTGGCGGGAACTGCTTTGGCCGTCATGTCTTCTACGGGACTCGGCTTGCGCAGCTGTTTTACTTCGGTGCTCTTTTCGCGACGGCCATCGAGCCAAACGACTTCTCGTCGGAAAGTGAGGCTGCCTTCTTCAATCGCGACGAGCTGACCGTCAAAGAAGGTCTCGCCGGGATAGATTACGTAGGAGAGTTTAATGGGAGTCGCTTCGATCATCGCCGCCCAACCGCGCGGCGTGCGGAAGATACCGGTGACCTGCATCTCGCTAATCAGCAGCGCCGTAGTCGGCTTTGGCGGCGGCACATGCGCGGCCGCGGCCGCCAATTTCTGCGCGCGATAACGCTCGATGCGAACTTGAATCGGCGGCGCCTCGAGTTTCGTTGTTTTAGTTGTCTTCACCACCGGCTGGTATTTCTTGAAGGGATCGCGGCCGCCCTTCCTTGCCTGTTTTGCGGGCACCTCAGGTTTCGTGGCTTCCTGGGCGCTCACCAGCACTGCCGAAGCAGTGATTGTCGTAGCGGCGATGACGAGGGCTAAACTCAGTCTGATTATGCGTTCGTAGTTCATTTCTGTTGTTCCTAATCAGTTGAACTTGATGGTTATTTTCCGGGGGCGGGCGGCGCGGCCTGCGTGCCTTGCGCCGGTGGCGGCGGCACCTGTTTCTGAAGTTTCTCGCTCGAAACGTAGTAGGCAGTCAGATCAAAGCGGGCTTCGACAGTCTTGTTCGCCATCTGCTTGTCCATCTGCTTGATTTCGAAATTGGTGATCGAGACGATGCGCTGGTACTTCGCCATCTGATCAAAGAACTGGCGCAGACCTGAGAACGAACTCTGCACGGCGACCTCGATCTTCTTGCCGCTGTAGAAGTCCTGCTGCACGTCGTCTTTCGGTGTGAACTTGCGAACTTGCAGGCTCGACGCCTTCGCGCGATCCTGAATGCCTTGCAGCACGTTTGTTAGCTCGCGTTGTTCCGGCAATAATGCCCGCAACTCATCCAGCTCCTGCTGCTTGTTCTTGTACTGGGTGCGGAACTCGCTCAAGCGCTGCGAAGCAATCTGCGCTTCGACATTCTGCTTCTTAAGCACTTCGATTCGTTCCGTCAGTTCTTTCGTTTCCTGGCGCTTGCCGCGGGTCACGAAGTACCAGAATCCGGCGTAGAAGCCGACCGCAAGCGCGACGAAAATGCCGAGTCTGGCGTACCAGGGAATGTTGTTTAAGCTTCCGATTTTCATGTTTGGTTCCTCCGGCGGGGCGTT